>JBQCFI010000386.1:0-5794 GCA_051959325.1 Ginsengibacter sp.
TGGGTGAAACGGTGTACAATTAAAATCTTTGGAGGAAGATTATATTTTTTTACCAAAGCCGCTAAATCATCAATTGCGGTATTCACATCTTCTGCACTGAATGTTCCGATCTTTTTCCCTGGAACATGCCCGTCTTTCATCGAAAATTCAGGATCAATTCCCAGGTGCACCTGTGGTAATTGTAAATATTTTTCCAATGGCGGCACTTCATCTCTAACAGAACTGTGCCCAACCTGTACATCCAGAAACACTAAAGCATCAATTCCGTTGGCCCAGTTCATAATGGTATCAATCTGGCTCGAAGGCATGCGCATCCGGTGTTTTCCATCTTTTCCGGGTGCTCCCTGTGCAGTAACAGCGATATAATGCAAAGCCGGTATTACCGGAATCGAAGAATCTGCCGCCTGCCAGTGAGCGACTTCTTCTTTCAGCTTTTTAAGCATTTCGTTTTTGGGTAATTCCCCAAGAATACCCATCTTTTTTGAATATAAATTTCCATAAAATGCAACGATGCGGTGGAATGGCAAAACAGCTCCAGGCAAAGGATACGGCATTTTAGCAGGCCACTTTCCGGTAGTGTCGTTATTGGCAAGATTTACAAGAAGCTTGTTGAACAAAGCCGTGTCAACGGTTTTTTTCTCATATACTTTGCCTTTCTCAATATTCTGCTCTTTTTTTGCAGAATCAGTAAGAGAATTGGCCGCTAAATGTTCGGTCGCAGACTGGCCGCTGTTGCAGGCAGTAAACAAACAAAAAACGGCAAAAGTGATTGGGATAATAGCCAGGTAAACTTTAGTTTTCATGGGGCGAAGTTATCTTAAAAAAGGATTAATTATATTTCGAGTTTCCAATAAATTCACAAAATTTTGTTACAGAAAAATGAGGATTAATTACCAATATTTTGATATTTCTCCAGGTCGATTTTCGATCCTTTTGCAAACATTTTCCTTAAAATAAAAAACACTGCTATTTCAATAATTACAATAATGAGAAAACGAAAAGAACTGACAGAATATTTTCCGGTAACCCAGAAATAAAATAAAGCAGATAAACTAAAAACTACAGCCAGCAGCGCTACAAGCCATTTTATTCTCTCAAGTGCCAGGTAGGCTTTGTGCGCAACTTCTTTCGAAACTTGTGCATCAGGCCTTATTTTTTTTAAAAGAAAGAAATTTTTTCCCGCATCGCAAACCAGGGGAATTACTTGCAGCCAGGCAAGTGTTAAAAAAATATAATGACCGAGAAAAGTAAATTTATTTGCAATCAACAGGCATAATAAAAATAAGGAACCATAAGCGAGCGGAATAAAAAGAAAATCAAGGTAAAGATAAGTTTTGAGCGATCGCAATGATCTGGTGGACAGTTCTTTTGGCAATAAAAAAATGCCCCGGATATAAGTAGTTAATTCCAATGAAGAATCCGGGAATTCGAGATCAAGGATGCTGAATTTTCTGACAAATACATGCAACGTATAAAAGTTTTTGCTGAGCAATTTTGCAAAAGCACCCAGTAGCAGCATCCATCCAAGACGAGGCAAAAATAAACGGCGATGTTTTGCATTTCAAATGAATTATTCACGTTGTTGGTTTTAAATCATCCTTTATAATTTCAGGAATGTGCTCCTTCGTTAGTTTTGCTTGCATTTGTATCCGGTCATTTTTATATTGATTCCAATCAAAATCAATCAAAAATTGAGTAGCTGCTTTTGCACCCAAAACGAACATGTCAATTTTATCCTGGTCTTTTATAAAAAAATTAAGCCAGTTGTAATCCGACAAAGAAATTTTGCCAATTCCCTTTTCAAAAAATTTATTCTTTAATAAAAAGTCCTTATCATAATAATATCTGATCGTGTTGAACATTCTTCCTAGGTAACCCAAAAAAGTCCAATGAATAGGATTTGTAGACTTATTTTCAGGTTTGCTATCGTCCAGGTCAATTCCCAAAGATGGCAATCGTGGAACAAATATTTTTGGATTGTAAAAAATATCAATTGGAAAATTCGAAAGAATACCGCCATCCACAAAACGAACTTCTGATGGCGGATTGTTTTCATCCAAAGTATCTAGCCACGCTTTTTTTATTTCCGGTGATTCGTTTGGTATATTGTTAATAAAATAAGATTCAAAAAATACAGGAATCGCCATAGAGGCACGTATAAAACCCGCTGGTTGCAATGTATCAATATCTTTTTCTTCACGAAAAAGATTGCACATAGCCGGAAACTGTATTTTATTTTGCGTTACCAACTCTGAAGCAATAAAAGTGACATCACCGCAAAGTGTATCAATGATTTCGGGATTTTCAGGCCGTAAATACAACCTGGGAAGTGCCGCTGCTTTTTTATTCAGATCCGACACCTTTACAACGCCGTTTGAAATCAGTTCTTTCTTTATCCAATCATAAAAATAATTTCCGGGATTTATTCCAAAGCCTGCATTCTTCAGCTTTTCAAGCGTTCTTGAGGTATAAAAAATTAAAAATGCTATCAACAGAAAATAAAAACCGGTGAGTACAAAAAACAATTTGGTAGCGATCGAAATCAATAAAAATTTTTGTTCAAGGCCGAAAAAAAGGATGTCTCCTGCAATTAATAAAATACCGGTTATTATTATTCCTTTGAACCAGTTCGCCATTTTTTTGGAAAAATCTTCCTGCGTGATAAATTTCCTGATAATCCATTTTGCTGCAGGATTACCATCTACAAGATCAAAAAAATTGAGGTCGCACAACGATTTTAAAATTCTTTTTGACTTCATTTCCTGTTTATCTCCAATTACGGTCATCAGTGCCGTGTTTATCGCTCCCGCGCTTGTACCGGCAAGCCTTACAAAACGAACTCCCATTTGTTCCAAAATGTAAGTATATCCAACTAAAGCCACCCCGAGCACACCTCCACCCTTTTGCACCAGGTTTACATACTGATTTCCTTCGTCATCATACACATCAGAAATAATAAATGGACGATTGCTTTTTTTGAAGGCCGTGTCCAACTCTTCGAGGCATTTAATTACCTCGGGATGATTGGTAAAATCTTCAGTGGTAAGTTCCTTCTTTGCAGAATGATCAGTTTTTGGTGAAGACATTAATATTGAATTATTGATAAATAAATGATTAACCGCAAAACAAGAATCTGTATTATTCATTACTTTGCTGATGTAAATGTTTAATTACCGAATGATAAATTGAATCGAATTGAAAATAAAATCTCAACTATTTCTTTATTTACTCAGCGGTAGTTTATTCGTTTGATCTTTTACTTTGAACATTCAACATTCAACTTTCAACGTCGGCCGGTTTTATTAAAGAAATAGAAATTCAAATTTCATTCATTTGCATGAATTATTTTACCCTTATAAATCACTTGATTACGACTTGTTTTGAAAAGCGAAAAGACCAAAAAGCCTCATTTATTTGTTCGCGCGCTTCTATTTGCAAAAATCAAAATTTTTTCCTAAGCCATCAACAAAAAAATTACCGGTTTTTTATGTAAATCAATCTTCTCTTTCTTCCAGTCTGCAATGGTTTTTGTTCTGATAAATTCGTTTGCAGATGTCAGTTCCGCGGCAATACACAAACGGGTAGAAGCATGGCACATTTGTAAAAGCGTTTGGAGCATTTTATTATTCCGGTAGGGCGTTTCAATAAAAATCTGCGTGCTTTTTCTCCTTCCGGACTCCTCTTCTATTTGTTTTATTTTTTTGATTCGTTCTGCATCATCGATTGGTAAATAACCTAAAAAGCAAAAATGCTGCCCGTTAAATCCGCTTGCCATCAATGCAAGTAAAATAGAACTTGGCCCTACCAAAGGTTTTATTTCACAATTTAATTTTTGTGCTTCTGCGATGAGTATTTGCCCCGGATCAGCAATGCCGGGGCAGCCCGCTTCACTGATGATGGCTATATTTTTTCCCGCTTTTATTTTTTCTTTAAAAATATTTATTTGTTCTTCCTCAGCTTTATGAATTGCATGCCATTCGAAATGATCAATCACAATTTCTTTGTCCATTGATTTCAAAAAGCGACGTGCCGTTCTTTCGTTTTCAGCAAAAATAACTGTGCAGCTTTTTACAGCCGTTATTACATAATCCGGAATTGTTTCAACCGCATTTTCTGATAAAAATGAAGGGACGAGATAAACCATTAATTCATTTATTTAGATAGATGAAATTATTTTTTTGCTTTTCCTGCATACTCAAAGTAGCTGCGACCACAGCATATCCCGGAGCAAATATCCAACCGATAATTGGTAATATATGAATGCAATAAAAGATCATTCCATTGCCAATCGCTAATCCTTTATGCCGGTTTATAAAGTCAATACTTGCGGTAGCAGAAAGGCCTTTTCGTTCATTGGTATAATCCAACATCGAGAACCCGAAATAAAAACATTCTATAAATAATGAAGCTAGCGGAGCTATCCATCCAAGTACCGGAATGAGCCCGAGAATCAGAATAGAAACGGTATAAACTGTTTGCCACAACAAGTTTCGAACCGCTATATGAATGCCTCGAAGAATATCTGATAGAAATCTTTTTAACGAAAACGGATAGTCAGCATTCAAAAGAATGGCTTCTGTTTTTTCGCTCAGGTAAGCAAATAAAGGGGAACCGATTATCAGGAATAAATATTTGAACCACGAGAAGTAAAGCAACATCAAAATCAGCTGCAGAATAATTTGTCCAAAAATAAAAATGAAATTTAACCAACGGACATTTTCTCTTTCGAGCCATGCTTTTAAACCGGCTTTGGTAAAAATAAAATCAATGATAAAAGCCGTAGATTCCCAAAAAAAATAAATACCACTTACAAAAAGTATCGCATAAATTATTCCCGGAATCAATATCCATTTCCACAATTTATTTTTGACAATAAACCGGTGCGCTTTAAAATAAGAAGAGATGGCAATAATGATTTCTTCTAGCAATTGTTGATTGGTTGAATCATTTAAAAATGTTGCAAAACAAATATAATTTACTTTGCCCTCAATCATTCAAAAGTTTTGAAAGGAGGCGCTTTAATTTTGATTTATGAAGAAGGTTCCATTATCATTTTACAACAGGAAAGACGGTGTAAAAATTGCAAAAGAATTGCTGGGAAAAATAATTGTCACCTGTTTTGACTCACACATTACTTCAGGCAGGATTGTAGAAACGGAAGCATATGTTGGTATGGTTGATAAGGCTTCCCATTCTTTTGGAGGAAAAAGAACTGCCCGCAATGAACACATGTATTCGGCTGCAGGAACGGCTTACATTTATATTTGTTACGGCATGCATCAAATGATGAATATTGTAACGAATGAAAAAGAAATTCCGGATGCGGTGTTGATCCGGGCGATAGAGCCATTGGAAGGAATTGATGTCATGCTGAAAAGAACCGGTAAAAAAACTTTGGATAAGACATTGACCCGCGGCCCCGGAAACGTGGGAAAAGCTTTAGGGATCTTTAAACATCACTCAGGATCGTATCTTTTAGATGATGAGATTTATTTGCTTGATGATTCTAAAAAAATACCCGGTGAAGAAATAGGAATCAGCAAAAGGATCGGCGTGGAAAGCGCGGGGGAAGATGCGCTTCTGCCTTATCGTTTTTATGTGAAAGGAAATCAATACGTAAGCGGGTTTAAAGGGAGAATTTGAAAAATATCTCCTTCAGTATTCACCATTCAAAAATTCAGGAAATTATAACCGCACATCGCAGGCCAACTATTCAATCTCTATATTTCTAAGAAAACAGCCAATCGTAAAAGTGGGAATAAAGACAAAGCCAGGAGAAATTTAATCAAGAAAA
>JBQCFI010000387.1:0-8825 GCA_051959325.1 Ginsengibacter sp.
GCATAAATTTAATTTTCAATCACACACACAACAAATGTTCCAGTATAGAAACTGAATATGGCTGAAACTTAATTTTACACTTTGCATCTTAAATAGACAGAAGAAATTGACAGAAGAAATTTGTATGAAGTGCCTATAGTAAACGGATGAATATGCCGGATGCTTTATTCTTTCGTTATCTAAAGAAATAAGGCTTCTTCTTTTTCATGAACGGGTATTTGACGGATAAAATCATCATAAGATTCATCATGATCGCTGTAAACACCGTACGCATCCAAACTATAACCGATGAGGCCGTCATTTGCTTCTATTACGTAAACGATGGCATTATCATCCGGGTTGGATTCTCCTTCAAAGCGGTAAGTGCGGATGATTCTTAAATCATGTGGTTGGTAAAACTTGTTGTTGGAAGCTGTAAAACCGTTTGGGGTATTTTGAAATTCATTATCTCTTTTTTTGACACGCAGTTTTTCCAAAATGGAAGTTAGCGTAGTCATTTCTTTTTTCTCATCAGGTTTAAAGTATGCCATAGGATAAGTTTAAAAGAAACAAAGACAAATTACATACCGGAATTTTTTCTTAAGAGTGGTAAAATTGTTTCATGAGAAATTTGAAGAAATGAAAATACATTTCGTTATTATTTGTTGTTTTACCGCAAACTGAGTAACTGCTTGTAATACCGACTTTCATTTATTAAAAAGTATCCAATAAAAAAGGGCAACCCATTGGATTGCCCTTTAAAATATTTAATTGCAAATTATGGTTCTGCTACAATTTTTCCTCTCATTGTACCAAAATGGCCGGGGAAAGTACAGATAAAATCATAAACTCCCGCATCAGGAAGTGTAAAGGTAATTTGATCGCTTTGGCCAGGGCCTAATAATTTAGTATGAGCAATAACATCCTCTGTCATTGACGGTGGAATGTGTTCTGTTTTTGCTGCAGGAATAGCTGCTTCTCCAAAAGCCTGAACATCGGTTCCTGGTCTTAATATTACTACATTGTGAGACATAGCTGCTGCTGGTTGCTTGCCTATATTTTTGAAATCTAAAGTTATTTTTTGCCCGGCTTTTACTTTAAACAGTGTACGATCATATTTCATATCATCCATTCCGTCGAGTTTTATATGATCTGTCACGGCCACGGTATCTATCCCCGGAATATCCGCTCCTGGCTTTTCTTCTGTAGTAGCTGCAGAACTGCTTGTGCTGGTGGTATCAGCAGATGTCGTGTTGTTGTTTTCGTTTGATCCATTGCCTCCGCATGATGCCAAAAATAATAAGGCTGCCGCTGCAGGTACAAAAAATAGTCTTTTCATGTCTTTGTTTTTATGGTTATTTAAAGAAAATGCAAAATTAAGGCTTATGAACCTACTAAAAATATTTTTGAGTAACTTTACTGCATTATGCAAAAATTATTCCCAATATAGTAATCCCCTGTATTTTAAAAGATTGGTTAAGATTTAATAAACTTATTCCAGATTTCAAAAAAATGTTTACTTTTGCAATCCTTTAAATTTCGGTACGTGTCAAATGTAGTAAAAAATACCGGTTTTAAAGCTCTCTCATTTTAAAATATTTTAATCAAAATATGCCTTCAACTAAAGTAGCTCCAGCACAAAGAATCAGTTTTGGAAAAATTGAACATTTGGCGGAAACTCCCGATCTATTAGGGATA
Source organism: Ginsengibacter sp. (assembly GCA_051959325.1). Lineage (GTDB taxonomy): Bacteria > Bacteroidota > Bacteroidia > Chitinophagales > Chitinophagaceae > Ginsengibacter. Next base: position 1,678 of record JBQCFI010000387.1, read on the forward strand.
CAAATTCAATCCTTTAAAGATTTTTTCCAGTTAGAAACCACCCCCGATAAACGTAATATTGAAGGGCTGTTTCGTGTGTTTAAAGAAAGTTTTCCGATAAACGATACACGAAATATTTTCATGTTGGAATTCCTTGACTATTTTGTAGATCCACCGCGTTACACAATTGAAGAATGTATCGAAAGAGGTTTGACTTATGCTGTTCCACTAAAAGCAAAATTACGCCTCAGTTGTAACGACGAAGAGCACGTAGATTTTCAAACAATTGTTCAGGATGTATTTCTTGGGAATATTCCTTACATGACCCCTCGTGGTACTTTTGTAATCAACGGCGCCGAGTGTGTGGTTGTTTCGCAGTTGCACCGTTCACCAGGTGTTTTCTTTGGTCAAAGCACGCATCCAAACGGAACAAAAATATATTCTGCCCGTGTGATTCCTTTCAAAGGCGCGTGGATGGAATTTGCTACAGACATTAATAATGTAATGTATGCATACATCGATCGTAAGAAAAAATTCCCGGTAACAACTTTACTTCGCTCTATCGGTTATGAAACTGATAAGGACATTTTGGAACTTTTTGGAATGGCAGAAGAAGTAAAAGCAGATAAAAAAACATTGCATGCGAATCTTGGAAAACGTTTGGCAGCAAGAGTTTTACGTACCTGGGTAGAAGATTTTGTGGATGAAGACACCGGGGAAGTTGTTAGCCTCGAAAGAAATGAAATCGTTCTCGAAAGAGATACGGTTTTGGATGAAGATAATATAGCTTTAATCCTCGAATTAGAGGTGAAGAGTGTATTCATTCAACGTGAAGAAGTGAGTGGTGATTACGCAATCATTTATAATACATTGAATAAAGATACTTCAAATAGTGAAATTGAAGCGGTTCAGCATATTTACCGCCAATTGCGCGGTGCTGATGCTCCTGATGATGAAACTGCCAGAGGAATTATTGACAAGTTATTCTTTAGCGACAAACGTTATGATCTTGGAGAAGTAGGCCGTTATAAAATTAACCGCAAACTTGGCTTGGATTATCCGATCACTAAAAAAGTGTTGACCAAAGAGGACATTATTGCCATCATTAAATATTTGGTATTATTAACCAACGCCAAAAGTGAAATTGATGATATTGATCATTTGAGCAATCGTCGTGTACGTACCGTAGGGGAACAATTATATGCTCAATTTGGTGTAGGTCTTGCCCGTATGGCACGTACCATCCGCGAAAGAATGAATGTTCGTGACAACGAAGTGTTTACTCCTGTAGATTTGATTAATGCAAGAACTTTATCTTCTGTAATTAATTCATTCTTTGGAACATCTCAGTTATCTCAGTTTTTGGATCAGACCAATCCATTGAGCGAGATTACGCATAAACGCCGTATTTCAGCACTCGGGCCCGGTGGTTTGAGCAGGGAAAGAGCAGGATTTGAAGTACGTGACGTTCACTATTCTCACTATGGTCGTCTGTGTACGATTGAAACACCTGAAGGCCCTAATATCGGTTTGATTTCAACACTTTGTGTGCATGCTAAGATCAACGAAATGGGATTCATCGAAACTCCGTATCGGAAAGTGCATGATGGACATGTGGACATGAAAAAAGTGTATTTCCTTAGTGCCGAAGAAGAAGATACTGCAAAGATTGCACAGGCAAATGCGCCACTTGATGAAAATTCTAATTTTATTTATGAGAAAGTGAAATCGCGTGAAACCGGTGATTTTCCGATTCTCGATAAAGGTGAAGTTGAGTATATGGATGTGGCTCCAAACCAGATTGTTGGATTGAGCGCTTCATTGATTCCATTCCTTGAACATGATGATGCGAATCGTGCATTGATGGGTTCAAACATGCAACGACAGGCAGTTCCTTTGATTTTGCCAGAAGCTCCGATTGTGGGAACAGGTTTGGAAGCGAAAGCAGCAAGGGATGCAAGAATCCAGATCCATGCAGATGGGGATGGCGTGGTAGAATATGTGGATGCAAACGAAATTCATGTTCGTTATAACAGAAACCAGGCTCAGAAAATCGTAAGTTTTGAAAATGATTTGATCGTTTATAAACTCACTAAGTTTATTAAAACAAACCAAAGCACTTGTATCAATCTTCGTCCGGCAGTGAAGAAAGGGCAACCTGTAAAAGCAGGTGATTTCTTAACAGAAGGATACGCTACAAAAGACGGAGAACTGGCATTGGGACGTAATCTGAAAGTGGCTTTCATGCCGTGGAAAGGTTACAACTTTGAAGACGCGATCGTGATCAGTGAAAAAGTAGTAAAAGAAGATTTGTTTACGTCTATTCACATTGATGAATTTGAACTGGAAGTACGTGATACCAAATTAGGTGAAGAAGAATTGACTCCTGATATTCCAAATATCAGCGAAGAAGCTACTAAAGATTTGGATTCTAACGGTGTTATCAGAGTAGGTGCTCATGTAAAAGAAGGAGATATTATTATTGGAAAAATCACTCCAAAAGGAGAAAGCGATCCAACACCTGAAGAGAAATTATTACGTGCGATTTTCGGTGATAAAGCCGGTGATGCTAAAGATGCTTCCCTGAAAGCGCCAAGTGGAACAGAAGGTGTTGTTATTGATAAAAAGTTATTCCAGCGCGCCAAGAAAGATAAGAGTGGTAAAGTAAAAGAAAAAACCACTTTAGAAAAAATTGATAAGACACACGAAAAGAATGAAGCTGATTTGCTCGAATTGTTGATAAACAAGTTGCTGACCTTATTGAAAGATAAAACATCAGCAGGTGTAAGCAACAATTTCGGTGAAATGCTGATTGGAAAAGGTGCGAAATTCACTGCAAAAAATCTGGGTAACATTGATTATCAAAATGTGAATCCTTTGGGATGGACAGGTGAAGCAAAAACTGATGACTATATCAATATTTTGTTGCACAATTACAATATCAAATACAACGAAGAGTTAGGAAGATACAAAAGAGAGAAGTTTAATATTTCAATTGGTGATGAATTACCGGCAGGTGTTTTGAAACTTGCTAAAGTTTATCTCGGTGTGAAACGTAAATTGAAAGTAGGAGATAAGATGGCTGGTCGTCATGGAAATAAAGGAATTGTAGCGAAGATTGTTCGCCAGGAAGATATGCCATTCCTTGAAGATGGAACTCCGGTTGATATTGTTTTGAATCCATTAGGTGTGCCAAGTCGTATGAACCTTGGGCAGATCTATGAAACTGTGCTGGGCTGGGCAGGAGAGAAATTGGGTAAAACTTACGGTACGCCAATCTTTGACGGTGCTTCAGTAGAAGAAATTGCCCAGGAAATAGAAAAAGCTGGCCTTCCGACATTTGGGCACACTTACTTGTATGATGGCGAAACCGGTGAACGCTTTGACCAGAAAGCAACGGTTGGTATTATCTACATTATTAAGTTGCACCACATGGTAGATGATAAAATGCATGCACGCTCTATCGGGCCATATAGCTTGATTACGCAGCAACCTCTTGGTGGTAAAGCCCAATTTGGTGGACAGAGATTTGGTGAAATGGAAGTATGGGCATTGGAAGCTTATGGTGCTTCAAATATTCTGCAGGAATTGCTGACATTGAAATCTGATGATATCATCGGAAGGGCAAAAACTTATGAAGCAATTGTGAAGGGAGATAATATTCCAAGGCCAGGTGTACCGGAATCATTCAATGTGTTGGTACATGAATTAAGAGGTTTGGGATTGGATTTGCAGTTTGAATAAAAAGTTACTTTCGGCGCATTGCTGACAGTAAACAAACAAATAACTAAAATTTCGCCTTTAGTTCATTCGTAGCTAAAAGCTTAAAGCAAAAAAATATATGCAAAAAAAAGAAAATCGTCCGCGTCCTACGTTTTCTCAAATTACCATCGGCCTTACTTCTCCTGATTCTATTTTAGAAAGGAGTTATGGTGAGGTTTTAAAACCTGAAACAATCAATTACCGCACTTACAAACCTGAAAGAGACGGATTGTTTTGCGAAAGGATTTTTGGACCGGTAAAAGATTATGAGTGCGCCTGCGGAAAATACAAACGTATCCGTTATAAAGGAATCGTGTGCGATCGTTGTGGTGTAGAAGTTACAGAAAAGAAAGTACGTCGCGAAAGAATGGGACACATTAAGTTAGTAGTTCCTGTAGTTCATATCTGGTATTTTAAATCACTTCCAAATAAAATTGGTTATCTGCTTGGAATGAGTTCCAAGAAGCTGGAAACGATTGTTTACTATGAAAGATATGTAGTAATACAAGCTGGTATCAGAGCTGATAAAGGACAGAATTACAGCGATCTTTTAACTGAAGAAGAATACCTGGATATTTTGGATACACTTCCAAAAGACAACCAGTTGTTGCCTGATGAAGATCCGGATAAATTCATCGCAAAGATGGGTGCAGAGGCAGTTCACGATATGTTACAGAGAATTGACCTCGATCAACTTTCTTTCGATCTTCGTAATTCAGCCGCAAATGAAACTTCACAGCAACGTAAAGCTGATGCCTTAAAACGCCTAAGCGTTGTAGAAGGTTTCCGCGATGCGAATACAAGAATTAACAACCGTCCTGAATGGATGGTAATGCAATATATTCCGGTAATTCCACCGGAACTTCGTCCGTTGGTTCCTTTGGATGGCGGTCGTTTTGCTTCTTCTGATTTGAATGATCTGTATCGCCGTGTTATTATCCGTAACAACCGTTTAAAAAGATTGTTGGAAATTAAAGCGCCTGAAGTAATTCTTAGAAATGAGAAACGTATGCTCCAGGAAGCAATCGATTCTTTGTTTGATAATTCACGTAAATCAAATGCTGTAAAAGCAGAAGGTGGCCGTGCATTAAAATCATTGAGCGATGTGTTAAAAGGTAAGCAAGGACGTTTCCGTCAAAACCTTTTGGGAAAACGTGTCGATTACTCAGGTCGTTCTGTAATTGTAGTTGGACCTGAATTAAAGATGCACGAATGTGGTTTGCCAAAAGATATGGCCGCTGAATTATTCAAGCCATTTATCATCCGCAAGCTGATTGAAAGAGGAATTGTAAAAACAGTAAAAAGTGCAAGGAAATTAGTAGATAAAAAAGAAGCGATCATTTGGGATATTCTCGAAAATATTTTGAAGGGACATCCAATTATGTTGAATCGTGCCCCAACATTGCACAGGTTATCTATCCAGGCATTTCAACCCAAATTAATTGAAGGAAAAGCAATTCAGCTTCATCCTTTGGTAACCACAGCCTTCAATGCGGATTTTGATGGTGACCAGATGGCCGTTCACGTTCCTTTGAGCAGCGCTGCAATTTTGGAAGCTCAGATGCTCATGCTTTCTTCTCATAATATTTTGAACCCCCAGAATGGAACACCAATCACCCTTCCTTCACAGGACATGGTATTGGGATTGTATTACATTACCAAAGGAAAAAAATCTACCCCGGAAGAACCTGTTAAAGGTGAAGGAAAAGTTTTCTATTCTCCGGAAGAAGTAATCATTGCCTATAACGAGCACAAGCTTGATCTTCATGCAGGAATAAAGGTAAAAGCCAATGTAAGAAACAGCGATGGTACACTCACCAACAAGTTGATTGAAACAACCGTTGGCCGGGTAATATTTAACCAGCATGTTCCTAAAACTGTAGGATTCATAAACGCATTGCTTACTAAAAAATCTTTGCGTGAAATTATTGGCGACATTATCAAATGGACAAATATTCCTACCACTGCCAAATTCCTGGATGACATCAAATTACTTGGTTTCCGTATGGCATTTAAAGGTGGTTTATCATTTAATATCAACGACCTTATCATTCCGGATACCAAAGTATCGATGATTGAAAATGCAACCGGTGAAGTAGATGAGGTGTGGGATAATTACAACGCAGGCTTGATTACCAACAATGAAAGATACAACGGTATCATCGATATCTGGAGTCGTGTAGACACACGCCTGACAGAGACTTTGATTCGTGAATTAGCGGCAGATAAGCAGGGATTTAATTCAGTTTATATGATGCTTGATTCAGGTGCGCGCGGTTCTAAACAACAGATCAAACAGCTTGCGGGAATCAGGGGATTGATGGCTAAACCACGTAAATCAGGAAGTACAGGAAGTGAAATTATCGAGAACCCCATTCTTTCCAACTTTAAAGATGGATTGAATGTATTGGAATATTTTATCTCAACACATGGTGCCCGTAAAGGTCTTGCGGATACTGCCTTGAAAACAGCGGATGCAGGTTATCTTACAAGAAGGCTTGTAGACGTTGCACAAGATGTGGTGATCAATGAAGAGGATTGTGGTACTTTAAGAGGTATTACCGTTTCAGCATTGAAAGACAATGAAGATGTTATTGAACCATTATACGACAGGATCCTCGGAAGAACTTCGTTACACAACGTGTATGATCCTGTAAGTGATGAATTGCTTGCAGAAGCAGGTTCAATTATAAACGAAGATGTAGCGCATGCAATTAATGATGCCGGAGTAGAAAGTATGGAAATTCGTTCTGTACTTACCTGCGAAAGCCGTCGTGGTGTATGTGTAAAATGTTATGGTAAAAATCTTGCCTCAGGATATACCGCTCAAAAAGGAGATGCAGTAGGAATTATAGCTGCTCAGTCAATCGGTGAACCTGGAACACAGCTTACACTTCGTACATTCCACGTTGGTGGTGTGGCAGGTTCTGCATCTGTAGAATCTACCTTAACTGCCCGTTTTGATGGTACAGTTCAATTTGACGGATTACGTACTGTAGATGCAGTAAATAATGCAGGGGAAAAAATCAAAGTGGTTATCGGGCGTACTGGTGAAGTAAGAATTATGGATGTTAAAAATGATCGTTTGCTGATCAGTAATAACGTTCCTTATGGCTCTACTTTGAATGTGAAAGATGGACAGAAGGTAACAAAAGGAGAAGCGATTTGTACATGGGATCCATTCAATAATGTAATTGTTTCTGAAATTGATGGTGTGTTGAAATTTGAAAATATTATCGAAGGCGTTACTTATCGTGAAGAGGCAGATGAACAGACCGGACACAGGGAAAAAGTAATCATCGAAACGAAAGATAAAACACGCATTCCTTCTATGTTGATTGAAGGTAAAAAGGAAACAAAATCTTATAATCTTCCTGCCGGGTCACATATTACGATGGATGAAGGTG
>JBQCFI010000388.1:0-9396 GCA_051959325.1 Ginsengibacter sp.
GGAGTTCCTTCAACGTCATTATCCGCCTTCATCTTAATATGTTGCCCCTGGAAAGGTTCCGCCAAAATATTGGGAGAAATATTGGTTTGTGAAAAACCAAAAGAAAAAAAAGTACCGAATATTAATGTTAAAGTCAGCTTGTTCATAAATAGTTTTTAAAGTGCCATTTGTAATAAATACATATTCAGCTATCCTTGGATAGAAGTAGAGCGGTGGCTTATAGTTTACACCTTTAGTAAAAATTAAAATCAGGATTATTTGTCTTTTTACTGACTGTTTTAACTGCAAGTAATCGTTCGATGCCCTCAAATTTATAATTACGAAATTACCTGAAATAAAACAGTCCATGCAAGAAAATAAAAAACCGTCTCATAAAATAAGACGGTTTTATATACTAAACATAATTGAATCACTTATAATATCTGTCTATTACATACCTTGTTAGCGTTTTATATTGAAATATATACTCACCTGTAGTAGGGTCGGCTTTTATTATATTTGGCCCATCGGTTACGACTACTCCAGCCGCCTTCATTGTGGCAATATCGTCCTCATTCATTTTTACTGAAAAATCGCTCAATACTCCGCCATTGTTTGTAAAAGATATCACATATCTTGGTCCGATATAATATCCACTGGGAACTTCCACCTGGTTACCATTATCTGCTACGAAAGTGGCAGTACGTCCGGTGAATGAAGTACCATCAGGAGATCCTGCATTTGAAGGTTGGCTCCAACGAGTAAAATCCCAATTATAATCTCCGGCAATTACGTTTCCTATTATATTAAAATAAATAGTATTTAGATTTGAAGTTAAAAGCTTACCAGAAGCATCTTTAATTGAAACAGTAAGTAAATAACTTTTTGCCGGATCCACCTTGTCCTTATAAACATCGACTGTTGTTGTTGCATATTGTTGACCTGCAGGAATAGTCAATGATGTGTTTGCAATCTTATATGCATCACTTGGCAAAGGCAGAAAACTCGTCCCATTTGCTGTGTTGTAAGCTGTTACTAATGATGCATCGACAGCAAGAGTTACATTAACAGGATTGGTTGGCAAATTAACGGATGCAAGATCTACTATAATTTTATAAGAGGCGGTATCTCCGGAAAATCTGATATTATTGGAACTAAAATTTGTAAGACCACCACCTACAAGAGTTACATGATCTTTAAGACCAGAAAAATCAGTAGCTGACGGATTACGGTCTTTAACGCATGAACTAAGGGTTGCGAGCAATCCAAACGTTGCTGTAATGAACCCTATCCATCTATTTAATTTTATTTTCATATTAGTCATTTTAAATTTAAGACGTTTGTTTACTATTTCATCCACCATATTTTACTTTTCTGATGATCAATAGATCCCTCTTTAGCCACATTGTCCGGATTTTTAGAATATTCACTGGTAGGATATTTCCAACGAATAGGGATTTTATCAACATCATAATACGGCGAAGCTGTCAAAGGAATGCTGCCTAAAGGACCGGGATACGGCCATGAACCGGTATGCAAATAATCAAATCTCCTATAGTCGGCATATGATTCCAAACAATTAATACTGGTTAATGCCGCCCACTTTTGACCTAAAATGATCGTTTGTTTTGCCAAAAGAGTAGTGGCGGTATTGTAGTCAATCTTTGAATTTCCCGCTCCTGCACTGTAATAATCAGCAAAAGCATTCTGGTAATCAGGAACACCGAGATAACGGAAGGATTCTAGAATCCCTTGTTTGTAAAGCGCCTTATCATCTCCGGGAATATAACCTAATGCAACTGCTTCGGCCTGTATAAAATAACTTTCGGCGGCAAGCATCATTACAGCCGGGGCAGTAGCACCTTGAGATGGATCCACGGAAAAGGAATCAACACCGTTAACATCTTTAGATATATCGTAACCTCTTAAAATACCAGGACCAAAAAAAGAATAATTGCCATTGGAAGGATTACCACTTACAGCCCCCATCAGATTTCCGACAAATTTACCTTTATTAGGACCTGAAACTACCCTGGTAAATTCCCGGTTTAATCTTGGATCTTTATTAGATTGAAAGTAGCTAACCGAATAAATATTGGGAGCCCAAAAATCACCAAAACTTGATACCTGGCCGCCTGTAAGATTCCAAAAGCGTTGCCAGAAAGGATTTCCTTTTCCTGTTGAATTCACATATCCCGGGTTTACTAATGCATCCTTGGTTAAAAAACCTGCACTTTCATTTTTAGTCAGATCTACATTTGGTTGAAAAAAATCTGGTTTGGTAGCCAATTCAGACATTCTAAGTAACATATTCAAACGCACGGTATTGGCAAATTGTATCCATGAAGTCTTATCACCGCCAAACATTATATCAGAGTTGGAACCAGGAGTTGTTGCGGCAGATTTAATTAAGTTAATTCCCTTTTCGATTTCTATAAACAGACTATCGTAAATATCCTGACCTTTAGAATAAGCAGGCCTTAATGAAGCCGCGCCTTTCAAAGCATCTGCGTAAGGAACATCACTCCATAAATCAACAAGGTGTTGGTAATTATATGCTTTCATAATTCTTGCTACACCTTCTAAAAAACTTTGGCCGGTTGCATTGGATTTATCCTGAATGTATTGATAATCTTCAAGGTTGTCATAAACAGATTGCCATAATCCATCTCCAAAATCTGTTGTCATTTTGTAAGTGGTACCCGGATCACTAGCATTAATCGCATAGCTTCCGCTCACTGCCCAGTAACCCATCCATTCACTTACCGCTGTAGGCCCGGGATAATAATTTGCTACAGTAACAGCAAGCGCAGCAGGTAACACCAGGCTAGGGTCTGCAGACGTTGATTGGTTAGGGTTTGTATTTACGTCCAAATACCCCTTCTTGCAGCCTGCTATCAATAGAACTACCGTTAGTGTTATAATTATTTTTTTCATTTGTCTTATTTTTCTTTAAAATATTATTAAAATGTTATATTAACATTAGCTCCAAAAATACGGGTCGGTGGGTTCTGATTGATATCAGTAGTTCCGATAGCATTTCCTGTAGTATTAGCAAATTCCGGATCAGTCCAAACATTCTCTTTAGCCTTAATGGTAATCAGATTGCGTCCGACGAGCGCAACAGAAAGTTGTTTTATAAAGGAGTTACTACCAAAAATTCCCTTTGGAAATGTGTAAGAAAGAGATACTTCACGCAGTTTCCAAAAATCTGCGCTATTTATGTATGTACTGCCTGTATTATTCCAAAGACTGGCCCAAAAATCGTTGTTCCCGTTTCTAACGACAATATCTGTATTTGCAACATATTTTCCGGAAGCATCCTGGTAAGATGAATTAGGAATAACAAATGGCTGCCGTCCTGATTGTGTAGAATACCAGGACACTCCGGTAAAATCCAAAGCATTTCCAATACTATTGTAGATAATAGCACCAAACCTTCCTTCAGCCAACGCATATAAAGTAAATCCTTTATAGCTTATACTGGTATGGAAACCAAGGCTATAAGGTGCATTTGGAGTTCCATAAGTTGATAAAGAATCATTCACTGTCGGAAAGCCAGAGTTTTTATCAACAATAATTCTTCCCTGAGGGTCCCTTTTCCAGTCTGTTACTTTGATTTGTGGGAATGCCTCTCCTTTAACAACATATTGTTGGCCACTTAAAAGAAAGTTATCAATACCGGGATAAAGTGATAGTACCTTATTATCATTATATGCAAAATTTCCACCAATAAGCCATCTAAAGCTATTTCTGTTATTCTGAATTAGGTTTACATCAAGATCAGCTTCTATACCTTTATTTTGCATTTCACCGCTATTCAGAAGAGCTGAGGTAAACCCGGTAGCGGAACTTACCTGAACAGGCAATGTCTGATTAGTTGTGTTTGATTGATATACAGAAGTATTTAATATTATTCTGCTATCCCAAAAACGAAGTTCTAATCCTATATTTTTCTCTAAAGTGAATTCAGGCTTTAATAAAGAGTTATTAAGCGCATTAGACACGGTAAAACCTGCTGTACTTCCATAAGGGAAATTGGGGGCACTATTAAAAACATTATCCAGGCTATATGGGCCTACGCTTACATTACCAGTCTTACCAATTGCTCCAGTTAATTTTCCATAACTTAAAATCCTGTTGTCTTTTAATCCCGGTATAGCATCAGTGAAAACAAATGAAACATCACCGGCAAAGTAACTGTAGCTTCTTAATTTGGGTGCTAACCTTGAATCCCAGTCATTACGGAATGAACCATGAACATAGAGATAATCATGATACCCTAAAAGAAGGTCAGCAAATGCACCATTTTTTCTAACTTCAGAAAAATTCTCGTAATAGCCGGGTGTGCCCACTACGTTAGAAATATTAAAAAAATCAGGTATTCCTAGTTGCACCGCTGAAAGATTTATATCTCTTGCCGTATTATCAAAAGTCGTAGCACCTAAAGTCAATTTTGTAGAAATATCATTAAAATTTTTGTGAAGATTAGCAAGTACAGTTCCGGTTAACAATTGATTATATCCAAAAGCATCATAATCTGCAGATGGCATATCTGTAGTACTTCTTCCAGATCCATATACATCGGCTTTAGCCCAATCGGCAAATTTAAATGCCTTACTGGTAAATTTTTGAGTAAGGTCAAAGCGTGTAATTGCGGCAGTAGCAGACAAATCCAACCAATCTGAAGCTTTGAATGCTAAATTCAGATTGCCTAATAAGGTGTTTCTTTTGCTATCATATCTGGATTCATCTATTTGCCACCATGGGTTGCCATAATATGCATTGAAATAACCATTCGGATTAGCAAAAGGATCTGTTTGCCAGTTTCTATAGTCTCTCAAATTGATACTGGCAGGTGTATTAAGGATCGTCCAGTAAACAGCCCTGTTTTGGAAATAAGAACCACCAAAAGTAGAAGGACTTCCATTTACCCCAAAGGCACCTGGTGTTGTATTTGAATGCTGAAGTGTATAATCGGCGGAGTAATTAACAGATAATCTGCCAAATTCTCTTGAACCATTAAACCGGATCCCGTCTCTGTGATTTTTATCTTTTGGAATAGTTCCTGCAATGTTAACATCCTGTACACTTAGAAAAAAGCTACTTTTATCATCTCCTCCGGAAATAGATACTTCATTTTGTTCGGTGATTCCCTTATCAAAGAATCCCAATTTAGCATGTGGTACCGGAGAATATGTTCCATGTTTTAAAGAATCCACATAACTTCCATCTGCCTTATAGAACCTTACCGGAGCACCTATTGTTATTGGCGCACCATTATATCTTGGCCCATAGTTCTGATTTTCATAAGGCACATATGGAATGACCGGGTTTTCCGGGAAATATTCAATACCCGGATATTGAGCGGGGTCATATTCCCCACCAAATTGTCCAAATGTATTTTGCAATTTGGGCAAATAAGCAACTTCCTGAATTTCCGTAGTATTATTCAGGGTAACGGCCATTTTACCCCTACCTTTTTTTGTAGTAACAATAAGAACACCATTTGAACCATCCGAACCATATATTGCAGATGCACTTCCTCCTTTTAATATAGATATGTTATCAATATCATTTGGATTCATTTGAGCAAGAATAGTTCCACCCTGATCTCTCGGCATTACTACATTGTCAATTACGATAAGTGCCTGGTTATTTCCAAGAATAGATCGGTTACCCCTTAAAGTAATTCTTGTATCCTGGTTAACACTGCTATTTACATTAGCAATTTGTAAACCAGACACTTTTCCTGACAAGCCTGTAGCAACATTGGTTACCTTTCCCTCGGTAAGGTCTTTATTATCAATTCGTGCTACGGGCGTACCTATGGATCTTGCCTGACGCTTGATACCGTAACCGGTAACAGTGACAGTTGCTAATTCGGTATTGTTTCTTTTTAAAACCGCATTCGCTACGCCTCCCTCGGGGGTAACATCGCTTGCAGCAAAACCGGCAGCGCTAAAAGATAGTGAACCATTCCCTTTCATTTTAATCGAAAAATTACCATTAGCATCCGCTGTGGTGGCATTTCTTGTACCGGTTTCAGTAACAGTAGCAAAAGGTACAGGCGCCCCTGACTCATCCTTCACTACACCCGTAACTGTTTTGCTTTGTGCTAATGCCCAAAATCCCGTAAGCATAAGCACTGTAAAAAGTACTAATATTCTTTTCATATGTTATTTAGTTTAAATTTTATGATGTGTCCGCGTTTTAAAATCGTTTGATATTGAGAGTCTTTCAATTTTTCGTTTGGTAAAATGAATTTACTGGGTAGCGACTTTTAACATTTCTTTGCAAAGAGGCAACTTTTTTTTAGAAATCGCTGCAAATTCATTTTTAATTTACACGAATGTGACACGAAATTCTGGCGACATATTTCCCCTGTGAACAGCGCTTAAATGATTGTTAAGGAGTTGTATTAAAAGAACCAATTCTAAAAAAGAGCTACAAGAAAATCAGCAAAATATACAAGATAAAGTAAAGACAATCAGCCTATATAATATAACTTTATTTAATTATGCCTGAATTTAAGTTGTAAAAGAACCCTGTACTGTGGGCCTTTTCAAATAATATTTTACGAAGGAAAATCAAAAAAATTTAGCCCCAACTTCACCAAAAGCAATAGAAGAATTTACTTTTAGATGACACTATCTTTCCGTTAGTCAAAATTTTTTATCAGAAAAAATTATAAAAATGGCTTTTTTAAAAAAAATCTAATAAACCGAACAAATTCAGCAACATAAAAAAGAAATATGAATTTTAAGGCTAAAAAGCATAGAATCTTCTAAAAAACGAAACGGACGATGGAAATTTGGAGAAACAAGGTTTTCGGGGGTGAAAATGACCTTAAACTGTGAACAAATTTAAATGAAAATGACTATTATTTATTTGTTCGCTGATAAGAGGATAAAACCATTAAACTACAATTAAATGACGGTTAATTCCTACTTTAAAAGCTATAAATTCCTTGCATCTTTATTTCAGATTTTTTATTCCCGTTAACGGCATCCAAACCGCTTCCGATGCTCGTTTTATTTGTGTAAATCGTTTGTGCAAATCTTGCCCACAATGAAAGCTTTCGGGAAACCTTATAATGTGCATTAAAATAATAACGATATCCGTTATCAAAAAAAACGGGTATAGAATATCCATACAAAACATCGTTTTCAAAAGCATAAATGCGGCTGTCGTAACCGTCGGTTTCGAAATACGACAACCTAATATTCGCGGAAAATGGCTCTAATGGAGGCTTATAATTTACCTGTGCAAAAGCAAGATATCCGTTTTGGCGAAACTGATTTTTTTCATCAAAAACCAATAATTCTACACGAGATCTTAAAGTGAAACGATTATCAATTTTATAATCAAATTCTGTTCGTAAAGATTTCTTCGGTCTGCCAACTACCGGATTCAGATAAGAATTATCGGGATTAAAATTAATGGGCTTCTTTTCGCACCGAAATCTTGAACTTAACTGAAACTGCTTATTCGGTTGGTAAGTAAATTGCAGCATGTAATCATTTCCTGATGTGGGTGCATCCACGCGATATTTCAGCCACGGGAATTGATAAAAATCCACGTAGGCATCTATCCGTACAAAACTGCTTGGAGTAACCGTTATACCTGAATAAAAGCCGCTTTCATTTGTAGGAAAAGTATTTTCGGTGAACGCGTTGGAATACAAAGATTGATATGCTCTTGAAATATTCCTATATAAAAATGTCATTGCAACATTCGCGTCAGTATTAATCAACAATCCATTGATAAAGGCTTTATCAAAATCTTCATCCACAGCAGCTTCGCCAAACAAGTGCATGTTTTTGTAAGTATAGCTGTAATCCAAACTATAGTTTCCCGCGCTCTTGCCGGATAAACCGAACCTATTATACAGATAATCTGCCTTGATAATTGGGTATTCAAAATCGTAATGAACCGCATTTGCCCCGATATGAAATCTTTCGTTTGAAAATGACACATTTCCTCCAAAAGTCAGTTGTCCCTGTACGCCTTTTGCCGCTATTTCGTTAGCAGTGCGATGATATCCTGAACTTTGCAAAGAAGTGATATAATCAATTGCGTTCAAAGTATCTGTATTAAAACCTGCATCCAATTTTCGATAACTAACAAAACCGGTTACCTCTACATTCTTCTTTTGCAAAGTAATTCCAACACCCCTGTTAAATACAATTTCCCCGGCAGAATTATATGGTTTTAGAACTTCCGATTGTCTTTTGGTATTGATAATTTCGGCGCCTTTACCAAATGCAAGGCTTTGCCATTGCGTTAATCCTTGTCCGATATTTACAGAAAAATCGCCGAGAGCAAGCGATTTAATAATCCCGATATCTCTAATAAAAACGTGGGCTGAATAAAAATCAAATCCCTTCTTTTGTGCGCCTTTGAAAAATCGTTCACCGGCGTCTTTTTCAGAAGTAAACCCGTATTGAAGCGCATTTCCTGATTTGTATTTGTATCGCAAAAGCATTTTATGAGCACTACCGGGATAAAAATTATTTGCCGTATTTCTGTCTAAAAGATATCCTTTTGATTTTTCTAGCGTTTGCGAAGACCGAAAAAGCAAAGTGCTGTTTCCATTTTTAAAACGCTTATTTAAAGATTCAAAAACTGCTGTTTTTTCTGCCACAGTGACGAAAGGCCTGATTCGCCTGATAACATCCAGATTCCATCCTGGTATTGCCTGCAGTTCATAAACGGTTAAAAAATTGCCAAGTAATTTACGGTAAGAAAGCAGGTTATTTATTTGAAGCGCGTTTAATAATTTTAATTCCTTCAAAAGTCCAGCATCCGCATAATTGAGATTAATTGGTTCTTTTAAAAAATGCTGCATTTCCTGCAAATAACCATCATCTTCGGTCTCAACATCTTCATTTCCTTCTGTGAGATCTTCTAATTGTTGCTCTACAATTGCCGGTGGTTCATCTAATAGTTCCTGTGCTTTTGCTGTGTCCGGATTTCCCATTAAAAATAGAAATACCAAAAACGAAAGCACGCTTTTTACCGGTTTAATCGTTCTCATTTTCTTTCGGTTTTAAATTCATGATAAGCATCAAACCCGGGCTGAAACCGAGTTGCGGATGGTAGCTGGCACTTACGTCCAAACGAAAATTTTTCCAGCTTACACCAGCGCCGCCATAGGGTGATTCATTTTGCGAAGCAATACCAAAGCGAGCAAAAAATTGTTTGGCAAAATTATATTGAACACCTGCATTTACATTCACCGGTAAATCTTCCTGCTTTACAATTTCGGCACCGACAAAAAAATTATCCGATGCTTCATATCCCAATCCAAAAGAATAAACGGAACTTAATTTATCATTTTCAGTTTTCGATAACCTGCCTCCTACCGGGTTATAAATGTGGATGCCGCCATTTAATTTTTCAGTAAAATGACAA
>JBQCFI010000389.1:0-17436 GCA_051959325.1 Ginsengibacter sp.
TTTAAAGAGGCAAGGGAATATTTCATTAAAGGAGAATACACTCTTGCTTATCCGTTACTGAAACCCTTGCTGGACAAGTATCCTGACAATACGACCAGCAGCCATGCCTATTTAAACCAGGATATTGAATACTTTTATATCGTTTGCGAATTAAAACTGAATCACGAAATTGCTGCAGACGAGGCAAAGCGCTTTATAGATGCTGCAAACAATGAACCGCGTCAGCAATTGATGAGCTTTCATCTCGCACAATATTATTTTACCAGGAATGATTATGCACGCGCTATCGTTTATTATGAAAGAGCAGGATATAATAATTTGAGCAATGAAGATATTGCTGACGCGAAATTTGAACTTGCTTATTCTTATTTTAATGTAGATCGATTTGATGATGCAAAGCCTTTATTCAATGAAATTCATCAGCTTCCGGATAACAAATATTATTACGACGCAAATTATTATTATGGCTACATCAGTTATCGTGATCATGATTATAATAACGCTTTAACTTCTTTCCAAAAAGTAGAATCTATTCCAAAATACCGCGGCCTTGTTCCTTATTATATTGCCCAGATATATTATTTCCAGGGCAATGAAGACAAAGCGTTGCAATATGGAGAAAGCAAGCTTTCGCAAAATGATATCTATTACAGGAAAGATTTGAGCCTGCTGATGGGACAAATTTATTTTGAGAAAAAACAATTTGCAAAAGCATTGCCCTTGTTGGAAGCGTATGTAAAAAACACCGACAAAGTTTCTAAAGAGATCATGTACGAATTGAGCTATTGTTATTATGATGCAAACCAGGTTCAGAAAGCGATTGAAGGATTTAAACAACTAAGTAATGAGAAAGATTCTTTAGGTCAGAACTCCATGTATTTACTTGGCGATCTTTATTTAAGAACCGGCCAGAAGGAAAATGCAAGAAATGCATTTTTATATAGCGCAGAAAATAGCAGCAACAGGAAACAACAGGAAATTTCAAGATTTAATTATGCAAAACTTTCTTATGAATTAGGCTACCAGGATGTTGCTTTAAGTTCAATGAATAAATTTCTCGACCTCTACCCTACTTCTGTGTATGCTAATGAAGGAAAAGAAATTATCATCAATCTTTTGGCGAATACAAATAATTACGCTGAAGCATTGTCTTTGTACCAATCCTTTGGAAAACCAACTCCAACGATGCAGAGAATTTATCCGAAAATTCTTTTTGGACGTGCTACACAATACATCAATGATCAAAAATTAAATGAAGCAGATGATCTATTAAATCAAATCATTAAAGATCCGAATGCAGGTGCAGTGTTGCCTTTCGCTGATTTTTGGAAAGCAGAAACTGCGTACAGGCTTAGCCGTTATGATGAGGCGGTAAAATACATGAATGATTATTTGCAATACGGTGGCATCCAGGGTGAAGCGAATCCTACTAATGCAAGATATGTACTGGGTTATAGCTATTTAAACTTACAAAATTACGCACAGGCACTTGCTAATTTTAAATCAGTAGCGCCGACAATTTCATCTGGTAGTTCTACTTTAGAGCAAGACGCTTATGTAAGATCCGCTGATTGTTATTTTATGCAGAAAAATTACAGTACTGCTAAAAGTATGTATCAAAATGTAATTAATAATGGTTTGGCACAAAGCGATTATGCATTATACCAGGTTGCCCTGATCAATGGAATAAATAATCCTGCGGAAAAAATTAAAACTTTCAATACACTTACACAACGTTATCCGCAAAGTGATCTCGTTGCAGAATCGTACATGCAAATAGCCAATGCATATATGTTGCAGGAAAACTTCAGGGACGCGATTCCGTATCTTAATAAAATACTTGACATCAAATCTGCGTCAAGTCAATATCCGAAAGTATATTTAAAACTTGGTCTTGCAAATTATAATCTGAATAACAATGAGGAAGCATTAAAAGATTATCAGAAGCTCATAACCCTGTACCCGCAATCGGATGAAGCAAACGAAGCGCTTGACAATCTTAAAAATATTTATGTTGAAATGGGAAAGCCGAATGACTATGTTTCGTTTGTTCAGAAAAGCGGCAAGGTTATTAGCATTTCAGAGGCCGATTCGATTACTTATGCCGCGGCAGAATTGCAATACAACAATAATAATTGTGCTTCCGCGATCAATTCTTTTAATAATTATCTTACTAAATATCCCCAAGGTGCTTATACTTTAAATGCTAATTTCTATAAAAGCGAATGTTATTCAAAAAACAAGGATTGGCAAAATGCAGTCACCGGCTATGAAGCAGTTGTGAACCAGCGCAACAGCCCATTTGCTGAAAGAGCTGCATTTGCAGTAGCCAGAATTTATTATTTTGAATTGAAAGATTATAAACAATCCACAGTTTATTTTTCTAAACTTTTGGAACTCGCTACCACTCCTGAAAATACATTGGAAGCGTTGCGCGGACTGGTAAGAAGTTATTACCAGACTAAAGATTTTGCGCAGGCAAATACAACCGCGAAAGAACTGCTGACCAAAAAAGGAATCAGCACCGATGATAAAGCTATTGCTAATTTAGTCTTGGGAAAGTCGTTGCAGGTCAATAATCAATGTGATGAAGCAATTGCAGCATTCAAGCAGGTTTCAGCCGTTAATAAATCTGAATGGGGAGCAGAAGCGCGTTATGAAACTGCCAATTGCTATTTTACATTAAATCAACTTTCAACCGCTGAAAAAGCCGCGCTTGATGTAATAAAAGTTACCGGTGCTTATGATTATTGGGTTGCGAAAGCATACATTTTATTGGGTGATATTTACTTGAAGGAGAAAGATTATTTCAATGCAAAAGCTACGTATAAAAGTGTAGCCGATAATGCAACGATTCCTGACTTGAAAAAAGAAGCACAGGATAAACTGAACGCCGCAATCAGTGAAGAACAACAGAATTCCAAAGTAGAAACAACACCATCGAACAGCAAATAGATAATTAAAGCAGAAACAAACAATGTTTAAAAAATTGATGATGAAAAATTCTTTGAATAAAATAATTTTTATTTTGCCTTTGTGCTTTTTATTTATTCAAAGCAAAGCGCAGGATACAACCAGAAGACAAACGATAGAAATTACTTCTTCTTATAAACCTTCGTTACGCAACATGGTGAAGATCAATTTGTATGCTTCTCCAATTACTGCTGATACTTCACGCCCAAGACTCGCCTATTCTGTTCCTGCTGAAAACTTATTTTTTTCGTATCAACCAGTTTCATTAAAACCACTTGCTTTGCAAACGGATACAACTTTAAAATTGGGTGACAGAAACCAATTGAAAATTGGTTATGGAAATTTATCAACGCCTTATATTTCAGGAGCGTTTAGTTTTGGTGATGGCAAACGCAATCTGGGAAACGTTTATGGCGATTACATTTCATCAAGAGGAAAAATTCAAAACCAGGATTTTAGTGAAATCAATATCAAAGGAACCGGCAGCATTTTTTCTGCAAAGAATGAAACATATGCGGGTGTTGCTTTTGCTCAGCATGAGTATTATCAATATGGATACAATCATGCAATTGATACTTTTTCAAAAGCAGATATCAGGAGAAGTTACCAGGACTTTTCGGCAAAGGTGGGTTACAGAAATATTGCCAACAATGACCTCGGAATTAATTATGATCCGCATCTTGAAGTGCATGAATTTTCCAGAGAAAACAAAGCCAGTGAAACAACTTTAATTCTTAATTTACCTGCAGAAAAAAGATTCTCGGATGCAGTTTCGATCAAGGTGGCTGCCCTCGGTAATTTTGATAAATACCAGTTGAAAGGTTCTAACACTTCTATTACAAATAATTTATTTCAACTTGCTCCTGAATTGGTTTATTACAGTGACCGGTTTACATTTCACGGTGGCATAACTCCTTCATGGAATAATAATAGTATCGCAGTGCTGCC
Organism: Ginsengibacter sp.; assembly: GCA_051959325.1. GTDB lineage: Bacteria > Bacteroidota > Bacteroidia > Chitinophagales > Chitinophagaceae > Ginsengibacter. The sequence continues at coordinate 3,922 of JBQCFI010000389.1, forward strand.
AAACATTTATGCAGAAGCCCAATTACAGCAAAGAGTTTTGATGATCCAGGCTGGTTGGGTTGGTAGATACATTTCAAATAGCTTCCGTACTTTAAGCGGTGAAAATCCATACATGCAGGATCCAACTTTCTTAAATAACACTAAAGAAATCCAATATTATGGCGGTATCAAAGCTACTGTTGGCAAGCATTTCAGCTTTAATGCAAAAGCAGCAGTGATTTCGTATAGCGACATGCCTTTGTTTGTGAATGATACTTCGTCAGGAAAAAGCTTTGTCCTTGTAAATGCAAGTAAATTGACCAATTTGCAAATTCACGGTGACATGAATTTTATAAGCCAAGACAAGTTTACACTTACTGGCGCTTTGGATTTAAACAGTTATACCGGTATTCATGATCAGGCAAAAGCGTGGGGCTTATTTCCTTTGAAAGTAACCGGTTCATTCAGATGGAATGCATTTCAGCAGGTCTTATTGAAAGCGGATGTAGTGGCATTTTCCGGGGCAAAAGCGTTAATTAAAGACCCGGGTAACGCCACAAAAACAATAGAAAAAAATATGAAAGGCGGCACAGATTTAAGTGCTGGTGCCGAGTTCAAGCTCAACAAAAAATTCAGCGTTTGGCTTGATTTTGACAACCTTCTGAACAGCCAATATGAACGTTGGAACAATTACCCGGTTTATGGATTCCAGGTAATTGGTGGCATTCTTGTTCATTTTTAAAAATTAATTTTAAATATCTATCAAAAATAAATAGATATTTGTTCTCATGCAGGATCTGATTACCTCATATATTATTCAATCTAAAGAATGCAAACTTGCTGGTTTGGGAAAATTCACAAGAACTACTGTGCATGCTGAACAAGACATTGTTAATAAAAGAATATTTCCTCCATCTACCGAAATTCTTTTTACGACAAGAGAGGAAAAAATTTCTGATGAATTGATAAAATATATTGCTGACAAAAAAAAAATTGATCCATCTGAAGCGCTCACATTAATTAAAAAATGGTGCACAGATACAAAAGCTAAATTAAAAAACGGGGAAGAGATTTTATTGAAGCCGTTGGGGGTTTTAAAAAAAGGTGCATTGGGAAACATTTTATTTCATACTGAAAATAATCCACTTTTCTTTGCCCCGGTGCCAGCAGAAAGAGTTATTCACAAAAACAGTGAGCATGCAGTGTTGGTAGGTGACAAGGAAACCACTTCCTCTGTAATGAATCAATTTTATCATGCAGAAGAACCAAATAAAAAGAGCAATGCCTGGAAAATTTTTGCCATCATTCTTTTGTTGATCGCTTTAGTGCTTTTATTCTTTTATTTTTATGGATATCCCGTTTCTTTATCCTCTTTCGGAAGTCATATGAAAGTGGTGCCACAAACCCCAACGCCAACTTATACAATTCAGTAGTTTTTAATTTAAGTGATAAAAATGATTGTTTATAAATCATGTCCCAACTGTGGGGATACACAAATTTTCAAGGTTCTTTCTGTAAAAGATCATACCGTTTCTGATGAAGAATTTGAAATTTGGGAATGTACAAATTGTACAATCAGATTTACTCAAAATGTCCCAGACCAGGAAAATATTGGAAAATATTATCAGTCTGAAAATTATATTTCTCACAGTGATACATCAAAGGGATTTATTAACAACCTCTATCATAAAGTGAGGAAAAGAACGCTGCTTGAAAAGAAGAAATTAATTAAAAAAGCTACCGGAAAACAAACCGGAAATATTCTGGATGTCGGAGCCGGAACCGGCGCTTTTTTAAATACCATGAAAAATGCCGGCTGGCGTTGTACAGGAATAGAACCAGACCAAACAGCACGAGAAAAAGCTTTACAATTGTATCGAATTCATTTACAGGAATCAGAACACATTTATTCACTTCCTTCTGAAAGCTTTGATGCGATTACTTTATGGCATGTGCTTGAACATGTGCATGAATTGCATAACTATGTAGAGAAACTAAAAGATTCTTTATCATCCAACGGCAAACTGTTTATCGCCGTACCGAATTACACATCCGGCGATGAAAAAATTTATGACGAATTCTGGGCAGCGTATGATGTACCGCGACATCTGTATCATTTTTCTCCAAAGGCAATGGAAACCTTATTAAATACACATGGATTGAAAGTGGAAAAAATAAAACCGATGTGGTACGACAGTGTATATGTCAGTATGCTCAGCGAAAAATATAAAACCGGTGATTCACATCCGGTAAGAGCTTTTATCAATGGAATGATCTCAAACGTGGAAGCAGTTTCTGATAAAACAATATGCAGTTCGTTGATCTATATTGCTTCCAGGAAATAAACTGCGGACCATTCTGAATCTGGTACAGCAAACAAACAAATAACTTCCTTTCCTTTTTTTAGAAGTTGGGAAACAATAACCGATAGTATCTTATTTAGAATGGGTAGTAACCGAGCCTGCGCCATTATTATTCTTTTCCCAAGTGTCATATTCTTTGGTGCTGCTTCCCAGCCGGTTCGGATTGTATGGCTCGGCTTCCGGTTTTGAAACCAGCGGCTTTGGCTGAGGCGGAGCGACAACCGGCTTTTCAACCGTTACAACGGGCGGTTCTTTTGTGGTAGTATCAGGTTTTACAGCAGTTACAACCGGTTGTGAAATCACGGGGGGAGTAACTGCGGAATTTGTAGTAGCAGCCGGTTTCGAAATCGTTTCAGGCACAACAGTAGAGGTAATAACCGGAGCCGGTTTTGTTTCAGGAACAATGGGAGTTGGTTTTGTTTCAACTACAGGGCCGGTTGCCGGTTTTATTGCCGGAGCGTCAGTCTGAGGATTCTTTGGAATCGCCAGATTTGGTGCCGGCGGATAATATTTATCCATTTTTGGATGTTTGGAAGGTTCAATATCCTGCGCATGAATCTGCAATGAAAATAATACAACAAATACAAGAATCAGCTTTATTGTTTTATGTTGCATATAAAAACTTTTTCTTAAAGTTAATATTATTAATTCAGTAGAAACATCAGGAAAAAAAATTTTGAAAAACTTTAAACATTTATTTTCAGCAGTATTGTAATTTTTTTTAAATAACAAATCAGCAGGCAAAGAAATATCTACGATTCTTCTTTTTCCCAATAAAACTGCATAAAAAAACCTTCCGTTTTGCAGAAGGTTTTTTGATAAAAAGATTATTTTTTTATGAGAATAAACCACCTTTCTTCAAACTGCGGGTACCCTCACCAATCTTAAATCCGTTATTATAAATCTCGATTTTATAGTCGCCGGTTTGAAATTTACTGTTTTGAGACCATTCAACTTTCACCGGTTGTTTTTGTCCCTGCACATAATTGATGGTTATCTTTTTGGTAAAAGGGTTTTGTATCCCATCACGTGTGGTAAAGGTGCCTGAACCCAACGCATCTACTTGCACCGGTTTGCCATCAGGAGCGGTAATGCAGATATAAATATCTTTAGGACCAGAAGGGGTAATCCTGTTTTCATCGATCACAAATGAAATCAGCAATTTATCAACTCGCTTGGCAGTTGTAGTTACTTTTTCTTTACCGCTGCTTTTTTCTTTTACTCCTTCAATAGAAAAATCGGAAGCGTGTAAAGTAGAACCAATATCAATTACAGTATCTTTATGTTGAATCACCTGGTTCGCAGAGTCATAGCTTTTTTGCACTACATCTCTTTGTTGGGTAACAACACGATTGGTTTCAACCAGTTGTGTATTTGCCGCTTTTAAAGAATCAATTTGTGCTGTATAAGTTTCAATATTTCCCTTTAATTGTGCAATCAATCTTCTGGCTTCTGCAAGTTCAGCCTGAGTGGCATTTTTGTTATTGATAATACTTTGCACTCTTGCTTTAAGAGCATCAATATCTTTATCTTTTGTTTTTAAAAGGCTATCCGCTTTTACGTTACTGGTTTTTAGTGCATCAAGCCTTAGAGCAGCATCGTCCAACTCCCGCTGTAACTCATTCTTCGAAGAATCGCTGTTTACAATCTGGCTGGTAAGGTCTTGCTCTTTCTGACGTGTTTTGTTTTTATCAAAAATGATATAACCCCACGTGCCGAGCAAAGCAATTACTAAAATAGCAGTTAAAATATTGCGGCCGCTATTAGTTTTGACCACAGTCTTTTCCGTAGGCTTTTCGCTTTCAGGAAAGTTTTCGTAACTCATGTTGTAAGTTTTTTATTTTGATTAATGATAATACGTTGTCAATTTTCCAAAATCATGCCAAGAACCCACCAATTTTTATTGTCGATCACAACAGATGCGAGGCGTTATTGGTTATGAAAATTTCAGCACAATTTAAGCAAAGTAGTTATGAAAGCAATTTATCATTTTATTTTTCAGCCACAGAGAATACGTTTCTTTCTTAATGCCTAATTCTTTAATCCTTCATTTTACAATTCTGTACTTTTACTTCACAGAAATTATTTTTATCATGAAAAAAACGTTAACCTACCAAAGAGTCATTCAATATTTTTTACAGGGATTATTGATATTGGGACCAGTCTCTATTACCATTTATTTTATTTATATCGTATTCGATAAAATAGATAGCATTCTCCGGCCGGCTATCAACATTCCTGGACTCGGTTTTGTAATTATCCTCGCTTTTATACTGTTTACGGGATATCTGAGCTCCTTTTTTGTAATGGGACGGATACTTTCTGTATTTGATAGAATCCTGGAAAAAACGCCAGGAATCAAACTGTTTTATTCTTTTGTAAGAGATTTTTTTGAGGCGTTTGCAGGTAACAAGAAGAAGTTCACGAATAATGTGCTGGCGAATGTAGATGATACAGATATTTGGCGCGTCGGTTTCATTACACAAGATGATATGAGCATTTTTGGAATGCAGGATTATGTAGCTGTTTATTTGCCAATGGCTTATTCTGTTGCAGGAAATGTGTACATCGTGCCAAAAGGAAAGATCAGACCCATAACCACCATCAGCGCTGCTCAAACCATGAAATTTGCAGTTAGCGGAGGCGTTACACAAACAATTTCAGACTTGCCGGGAGATCACCTGGATGAAGTTATTATTCAATAAAAATTAAAACTGCTTTGAAAAAAATATTCCTGCTTTTTTGTTTGTTGGCGATTTCTACTCAATGTTTTAGTTGGTGTTTTTATGCGCATAAAAAAAGTAATTACTAATCTGTTTTTTTATTGCCTCCGCAGATGCTTTTATTTTATAAACCACACATTGATTTTATCACCGAGCACGCGACCGATCCGGATAAAAGAAGATACGCTGTGGCCTCCGAAGGTGCCCGGCATTATATCGATATTGATCATTACGGAAAATATCCTTTTGAAGAATTACCGCATCAATGGAAAGACGCGGTTGAGAAATTTGGTGAAGATACCTTAGTCACTTATGGAATCGTACCGTGGCATATTCCAACGGTGCTTGCCCGTTTGACAAAAGCATTTAAAGAAAAAAATTTTTCTTCTATTTTAAAAAACAGCACCGAAATCGGACACTATATTGCGGACGCACATGTTCCTTTGCACGCTTCAGAAAATCACAATGGGCAATTAACTGACCAAAAAGGGATTCATGCTTTTTGGGAAAGCCGTGTACCGGAATTATTGGCTGAAAAAAAATTTGATTTTTTTATTGGAAAAGCCCAATACATAAAGGAACCGGAAAAATTTATTTGGGAAAGAGTTCTGGAAAGTGCAAATGCTGCGGATTCTGTCTTGAAATTTGAAAAGAAATTATCTATGCAATTTCCCGGGGATAAGAAATTTGCATTTGAAAAAAGAAACAATACGGTAATCAAACAATATTCTTCTGATTATGCAATTGCCTATGATAAAATGCTGAATGGAATGATTGAAAGAAGAATGCGGCAATCGATTTTTGCCATCGCTTCATTTTGGTACACTGCATGGATCAATGCCGGCCAGCCGGATCTTTCATCGCTATCCAAAAACACTTTTTCGGAAAATGATTTAAAGGAATTTGAGAAATTAAATGAAGATTGGAAAAACAATAAAGCGGCAAAAGGAAGAGAGCATGAATGAGGAAGATGCAGGATAAACTAGCAAGTAGCAAGATGCTACACAAAACACGTAACAGGAAACATCACAGTAAAGCAACAAATATTTAATTTTTCATTCTCAATAAAAAAGAAAAAACAGAACTTTGCGCTCTCAAAATTTACAGTGAAGCAACAAATAACTCTAAAATAATTTTCTTATTTCATGATCCACAATTTCAACGCCGGCCCTTCTGTTCTTCCACAAAGTGTATTACAGGAAGCTTCAAAAGCAATTCTCAATTTTTATAACAGTGGTTTATCGATCCTCGAAATCGGCCATCGCACTCCGCTTTTTGAATCGGTGGTGAACGAAGCAATTTCTTTGATCAAAGAATTAATGAACCTTGATGAGGACCATGAAGTTTTGTTTATGCATGGTGGCGCTACCGTTCAGTTTATGGAAGTACCGATGAATTTGCTCAATGAGAATGAAACTGCTGCGTATGCGGATACCGGCGTGTGGAGCACGAAAGCAATTAAAGAAGCGAAACTGTTTGGAAAGGTAAATGTAGTATGCAGTTCAAGAGAAAGCAATTATAACTATATTCCAAAAGACTTTACGGTTCCTGAAGATTCTGCCTATTTTCATGTTACCACGAATAACACGATTTATGGCACGCAATGGCACGAAATTCCAAAAGTAAATATGCCGGTGATCGCCGACATGTCAAGTGATATTCTCAGCAGAAAAATTGATTTTAATTCCTTCGCATTGATCTTTGCCGGTGCTCAAAAAAATATGGGCGCTGCAGGAACAAACCTGCTAGTAGTAAATAAAAATATTTTAGGTAAGTTAAAACGCCCGATTCCTGCGATCATGGATTACAGAAATCATATCGAGGCAAAAAGCATGTTAAACACTCCTCCGGTTTTTGCAATTTATGTCAGCATGCTCACTCTTCGGTGGCTTAAAGAAAACGGTGGCGTGGAAGCAATGGAGAAATTGAATAATGAAAAATCGCAATTACTTTATGGTGCGATTGACGACAGCAAAATTTTTAAAGGAACGGTTGCTAAGGAAGATCGCAGCAAAATGAATGTTTGCTTTGTAATGGAAGATTCTGAAAAGGAAAAAGCGTTTTTAGATTTTGCGAAACAAAATAATATTTATGGCATTAAAGGGCATCGGTCTGTCGGAGGTTTTCGCGCTTCATTATATAATGCCTTACCATTAAGCAGCGTCGAATATCTTGTTGAAAAAATGCACGAATTTGAGAAGAAATCTTAAAAAGTATACTGGAAATAATTTGTTTCCGTTGTCTTATGCTGTTTCTAAAAATAATTTATTTATAAAAGAATAATTATCAATCTTTTACTTTAATTAAAAACATATTCTTGTATCAAAATGATTTTTGATCACAAAGGTTTTCTTTTTGTAAAATGAGTGAATTGTTAAAATAATTCCACAAATTTATTCAGCTAGTCATTATTCAGCTACATTTTTTATTGTTTCAATACGGCAGTTTTCAGGGCATATATTTTGAGCATAACATAAAACTTATCCTGGAAGTCGAAAATATTTAGCGGGGAATTCCGGTTTTTCGAGTTGAATCGCAAAGATCTTTCCGGAAGCCCCGCTTTCTGTATTAAATACCAAAAAATTGATTAGCGCACTATACTTCAACAACCTGGTAAAGAAATAATCAAAGCTTTTTAAAAAATCTTTCCGTATTTCCTTCTTCTGTTCCTGCTTTATAATAAGTACGCAAAAATTCGTCTGCCGAAATTGTTCCGCTTCCTTTTATTGCGAAAAGAATCAAAAGAATTAATACAATAATTGACAGAATCAGTTCAAAAGTGCTTTGATCAACTCTTTGAATATTTACGAAAAATATCGCAACCAACACAATTGGTATTTGGATAATCGAGCTGGCACGTGTGAAAAGTCCACAAAAAATAAACAACCCGCACAACAAGGTAAGATAGGCTACTATAAAAGTAATAACTTCTGAATTCTGAGAAAACACACCAACGCTGGTGCGTTGTACCAATAATTTCAAAAGTTCTGTATCGCGGATAAAAACGATGCCTTTCCAAAATAAAATAATGCCAAGGAGCATTCTTAAAAGCGTGAACCAGGCTGGTTGCTTAATATTGGTTTCGGGAGTGACAGGAGATTCTATCATAAGTGAAAAGATTTAAAATGAGATAATAGATAAACTTGCCTTATGAAAGGTATTTCAATTTTACTTATATTACAAACTTTGTGCAAATTTGCACTTCAATTTTTTTTATGTCAAAGCTGCTACATAGGATCATAGCAATTTATTTCCTGATTTTTTCTTCCTGTTCATCGACAAAGCAAGAGCAGAAATCGGTGCAAATACCAGGATTAAAATTTTTAAGTGAATATGTGGTCCCATATAATCAGCAATTTGCAAAGACTACGATTGGCGGGCTTTCCGGCATAGATTACAATCCTCAAAAAGGAGAATATTATTTAATTTCTGATGATCGGTCAGAAAAAAACCCTGCAAGGTTTTACAACGCGCAAATTTTGATTAATAATAATAAAATTGACAGCGTTGTTTTTCTTAAAAACACTTTTCTAAAAGACCAAGCCGGTAAATTTTATCCGAATATTTTGCAGGATCCTGTTCATACTCCTGATCCCGAAGCATTGCGCTATGATATGAAAAACAATAGATTTATTTGGAGCAGCGAAGGCGAAAGGATTGTAAATTCTAAAAAAACAATTCTTGAAAACCCTGCCATTACTGAAATAAAGCCTGATGGAAGTTTTATCGACACCTTTCAACTGCCTCCACAATTAATCATGCATTCAACCGAAACCGGGCCAAGACAGAATGGCGTCTTTGAAGGACTAACATTTTCGCAGGATTATAAATCTCTTTTTGTAAGTGTGGAAGAACCTTTGTACCAGGACGGACCAAGAGCCGGAACAGGCGATTCTACCGGCATAGTGCGTATGATCAAATTTGATATAACTACGAAAAAGCCTGTCGCACAATTTGCATACCTTGTTGACCCGGTCGCTCATCCTGCCATTACCCCTTCTTCTTTTAAAATCAATGGTATTTCTGATATTTTATCTTTTGATAAAAATAAACTTTTAGTAATTGAGCGCTCTTATTCTACAGGAAGGCTTTCATGTACCATAAAGGTTTTTATCGCAGATATTTCTTCTGCTGAAAATGTAAACCAGTTGGCTTCACTGAAAAATAAACAGGTAAAAACTGTTTCTAAAAAGCTATTATTTAACATGGATGACCTCGGAATTTATATTGATAATATTGAAGGAGTGACATTTGGTCCTACCCTTGCAAATGGAAAGAAATCACTGATTTTTATTGCTGATAATAATTTTAATCCATTGGAACAAACCCAATTTCTCCTATTTGAAATTGAATAAAACATGCATTTTCCCGATAGTGAGAATAAGATCAAAAACAAAAATTTGCCCTATTTGTTTGTTCGCTGAAGCACAAGCTGATTTTATAAATTCAACAGATCCATATTCTATTTTCTCTTTTTAAACATTTTAGAAATATAACCTCCCGCTTTATTTACCGCCTGTACTTTATCTGCAAGCGCATCCAGTAAAAAATTTTCTGAATTGTCTTTTTCATTTAAAAGAATCTCACTCTGTGATTGTTTTGGATAAATTATGATATATCTGTTGTGAATAAAATATTTAGATAAATAATACGGAAGCCTTTCCAGATTTTGATCATAAGAAATATGTCCTTTACGCGAAGAAACAATCACAAAAAAATCATTTGGTTTTAATTCCCTCGCAAGGATCAAAAAATCTTCCCAGTTACCAAACTGATTATAAGTAGCAGTAACAGGGCTTGCTGATTGCGAATTCAAATTTTCCAATTCAACGAGCGCGTCTTCTGTTGCAAAAAAATGAAAGGACAAATCACCGGTTTTTGCGATCGTACAAATCCTGCTAAACCAATGATTGAAACCCGGTTCTTTTTCTGCATCCGGAGTAACTACAACCACCATTCTTTTTAAAGTATTAAACGGCTGAACATTTTTATAAATAAAAATTGTTTCACCGGTTTTACTCAAAATATTTTCTGTTATTGGCCCTAAAAAATCCTTTTGATTGGCATTTTTATGCAAGCCAATCAATACATCTGTAATGTTTTGTTCTTTGATCGTATAGATGATTGCGTTACTGATATTGAAGTCGTAACGTGTTAAAGGAATAAGTGTATTCTCCGTGGCTGCCGCATGATTGAGCGCTTTCTGCATCATCTTCTTTCCGGCTACCTGCGAAGTTTCGTCGTTACTATCATCACTGATGATAGTAAGCGCATACACCGGAACATTATTTTTTTTTGGCTTCATCATCAACCCAAAATCCACCATTTCTGTTACCGTATCAGGATAGGCAAGTGTGATCAAAATCTTCTCATGTGTTTCTGAAAGTTTTTCTTCGTCCTCTTCTTCTTTCAATGCCAATTTACCAGATGCTTTTTCTACCACAAAGGAGCTGATCGCGCAACTGACCAATATCAATAGGATGGTTCCATTCAGTATGTCCTCATCCAGCAAACGAATTGGTTCACCCCCAGGCGTTTCACCAATAATAATATTATAGCCAACCAGTATGATCGCCAAAGTAGCGGCAGCATGTGAAGTGCTTAAACCAAATATCATGCGCCCTTCTTCCGGCAATAATTTAAAGGATTTTTCGGTAATCCAGGCAGCTGCAAACTTTGTGGTAATTGCTACTGCAACGATTACGCCTGCCACCCGCAAAGCTCCCCAGCCATGAAAAAGTACATTAAAATTTACCAGCATTCCCACTCCTATCAAAAAGAAAGGAATGAACAAAGCATTTCCAACAAAATCAATGCGGTTCATTAATGGAGAAGAATGCGGGATAAAATTATTCAGAACGAGGCCGGAAAAAAAAGCGCCGATGATGGCTTCGATTCCTGCTGCTTCTGCAAGAAAAGATGCAAGAAAGACAATGGCTAAAACAAAAATATATTGCGAAATACTGTCTTCATAATGTTTAAAAAACCAGCGGATAATTATGGGAAAAATGAAGAAAACAATTCCGACAAAAACAATGGTAGAAATGCCAAGCGTAAACCAAAAGGTAGATGTTACTTCTCCTTTGGTCATGCCGGCAATCACTGCAAGAATCAACAAGGCAAGAATATCAGTAATCATCGTACCCCCAACGGTTAATGCAACTGCACGATTTCTTGAAACACCATATTTGCTGGCAATCGGGTATGAAACCAGTGTATGCGTAGAAAACATGCTGGCGAGCAAAACAGATGAAAGCCAGCCATAACCTAAAATATAATAGCTGGCCAACGTGCCACAAATAAGCGGAAGCGTAAAGGTGATCAATCCAAAAAAAATAATTTTTTTACGATTCTTTTTAAATTCAGAAATATCAATCTCGAGGCCGGCAAGAAACATAATGTATAAAAGCCCAACGGTTCCAAAAAGCACGATGCTACTGTCTCTGCGCAATAAATTCAATGCATAAGGTCCCACAATCACACCTGCAATGATCAGCCCGATGATGTGTGGCACTTTTATTTTTTTTAATAAAATAGGCGCAAAAAGTATGATGAACAAAACCAATGAAAAAATGATCACCGGATTTGTAAGTGGCAAAGAAAAATCCAAATCTGTCAATAAGATCATACGATGAATTAAGATGATTAAATAAAAATTCCTTACTGCTTTTTCAATCGTAATGAATACAAAATACGGCAACCATTTGCCTGTGTTATCTCCCGATCGCCAGTCATTTCTTTATCTTTTGTTTGCTGCAAGCGTACAATGATTTTTGCTGAAGCATCTGTAGAATCCTGTTGTACAGATAGTTTCAAAGTATTTCCAACATAATCGCCGGTGTAAACCCTTACCAGTTGATTGTTGCTCATTGCGCTGGCAATTACCATATTATTCTGAAATTTAAAATCCCATTGCTCATTTTTCACATCACCTACCGCAGATCCAGGGCAATTGGTTTCTGTGCATTGCATTTCTACCATCCACGTTCCGGGAAGTTTTTGGTGTTGAACAAACAAACTATCATTCACTACATTCTTTGTGCTATCCAGCGATTTTTCTTTTTCATTCAATTGTTCTTCTTTAATTGAAAGAGACTGTTCTTTTAATGCCAGTTCCTGTTCCTTTACATTCAATTCCTGCATTTTCCTGTTCAGCTCCATTTCCCGCTGGCGCAATCCACAACCAGATATAAAAACAATTCCCATTACTAAAATCCATTTCATATTTCAAACGATTTGAGAATTTCAAGATATAAAATTTTGAGCAAAGAATGCCAATTAAGGGCATTTGTTTTATTTGCTGAAATAGTAAAAAATCAAAAACCGCTTCTCCAGCGGTTTTCGTTTGTTTTAAACAATTATTATAAAATTTCAAGATCTTTAAACCAATTCTCTCTTTCTTTTGAATTCAAATTCCTTTTAATAACCTGCAGCTCCATCATCCCCTCTATCATCTGCCACTGCAATGATCGTATTTCCATTCACCATGATCACTTCTGTTCTTCCAATAGAACCACGCATGGTAACTTTATAGCCCATATTCTGCAATTGTTTTATTACTTCTTTATTAAAATTCCGTTCTACAAAAATTTCGTCCGGTAACCATTGATGATGAAACTTTGGAAAATTAACCGCTTCTTCAGGCGTTAATCCAAAATCAAGAATGTCAACAATCGTTTGATAAACACTTGTCGGAATTGTTGTGCCGCCTGGCGTTCCTACAATAATGAATGGTTTATTATCTTTTAAAACGATCGTCGGTGTCATGCTGCTCAACATTCTTTTCCCTGGAGCGATTGCATTCGCTTCCTGGCCTACTGCGCCAAACATATTTGGCACTCCCGGCTTCACACTAAAATCATCCATTTCGTTGTTTAATAGAAAACCGGCCCCCTGCACTACAATTCCACAACCATAAGATCCATTCAAAGTTGTGGTCACTGAAACTGCATTTCCATCTTTATCCAATACATTGAAATGTGTTGTCTCCTCTCCTTCCTGAATATAGCCTTCTTTGATATCTTTACTGTTTCCCGCTTTATTTGGATCATAGTCGCTCATTCTTTTTTTCAGATAAGCATCACTCACCAAGGTTTTTACCGGCACTTTCACAAAATCAGGATCGCCTAAAAACTTGGCTCTGTCTGCAAAAGCACGCCTTTCCACTTCTGTCATTAACTGCACTGATTGCAAGGTTCCATATTTCATCTGATTAATATGTTCTATAGCGCTCATCTTCAGCATTTGTTCCAAAATAATGCCGCCGCTGCTCGGTAAAGGCATCGTAACTACGGTATTGCCTTTATAATCAAACACAATTGGATCGCGTTGTTTGGCTTTATAATTTTTTAAATCTTCTTCTGTAATAATTCCTCCATCTCTTTCCATTTGTTGCGCGATCAAACGCGCTGTTTCGCCTTCATAAAAACCTTTTGCGCCATTATCCCGGA
>JBQCFI010000390.1:0-9310 GCA_051959325.1 Ginsengibacter sp.
GCTCCAAACCATGCGAATTATGACACGACAAAAGCAGACCCATGTCCGAAACTTCCCGACATTCTTACAACCAAAAACGGGAAAAAAGTTACTACTCCGGAAATGTGGTGGAAGGTGCGCCGCCCCGAAATTGTTGAAGATTATGAAAGCGAAGTGTATGGAAGAATTCCGAAAAATGTTCCCAAAGTAAACTGGACGGTAAAAGTTACAGACCGCGAATTTATCCTTCGTGGATTCATACCGGTAATCGCTAAAGAAATTGTTGGCCATGTAGATAACAGCGCGTATCCGTTAATCAATGTGGATATTAAAATGATGCTGGTTGTGCCGGCAAACGTGAAAGGTCCTGTTCCTGTGCTGATGATGTTTGGGCAGCCTTCATTTCCTTCTCCCGCCCAACCATCCGATGATGACATGGAAACGTTGAATGCAACCTTCAAAGATTTGATGGTAAAAACCAATCCGGAAGTAAAAAAGATTTTTGATAAATATCCTGCCTATACACCGGTTACAAAAACCACCATCAATTTCTTTGCACCGCAAACAGGCGAGGCATCTCCTACAGAACAATTGCTGGCAGCAGGTTGGGGCTATTGCACCATTGACCCAAAGAGCATCCAGGCTGATAATGGTGATGGATTAACCAAAGGAATCATTGGTTTGGTGAATAGGGGCCAGCCGCGTAAACCTGGTGATTGGGGCGATTTAAGAGCCTGGAGCTGGGGCGCAGCTCAGGCATTGGATTACCTCGAAACAGACAGCCTTGTGGATGCAAAAAAAGTGGGCATAGAAGGTGTATCAAGATATGGAAAAGCAGCCCTTGTTACTATGGCTTTTGAACCACGTTTTGCCACCGTATTGGTAGGCTCATCCGGGAAAGGTGGTGCAACATTACTCCGCAGAAATTTTGGGGAAGCAGTTGAAAGCCTTACCGGCAGCGGAGAATCTCATTGGATGGCAGGTAACTTTTTAAAATACGGCGCTGAAAAATCTTCGTTTGGAAGAAAAACCGGCTGCGATCTGCCTGTTGATTCTCATGAATTGATTGCGCTTTGTGCGCCACGTCCGGTTTTTATTAGTTATGGAATTCCGGAAAAAGGAGATGCCAATTGGCTGGATCACCGCGGAAGCTATATGGCAACAGTAGCGGCAGGAAGTGCGTACAAATTATTAGGCGCGAAAGATTTGGGAGTTGGCAATGATTATATGAAAGAAAAAAAACCGCCCGTCAATGTTGGCTTGCTTGATGGCCAGCTTGCGTGGCGCCAGGATGATGGCGGGCATACCGACGCACCCAATTTCAAATACTTTATTCCATGGGCAAGCAAAAATTTGAATTACGAAAAAAAATCAAAATAAAATTTCAACAAAAATGAAAGGCTATATCAATATAAAAAAAGCACCGGTTATTTTATTCATAATTCTCTTGTGTAACGGTAATAAGCTCAGCATGACAGTGCTTCGACAAGCTGAGCATGACAGCGTAAATAATTGGTAGCAAGATTGCACTTCCCACTAACCGGATTAAAATGTGTTTCATGTGCCACGAATCACGGCGGGAAACCACTTTCGATCGCGAAACTTATATTTTCCTTTTTCTTCTACACCTCAATACCAGCCTTTTTTTTACCGGTTCTAAATTATCAGAAAATTGGAATCGTTATCGGGAACGATTGCACAAAA
Source organism: Ginsengibacter sp. (assembly GCA_051959325.1). Classification (GTDB taxonomy): domain Bacteria; phylum Bacteroidota; class Bacteroidia; order Chitinophagales; family Chitinophagaceae; genus Ginsengibacter. Next base: position 1,684 of record JBQCFI010000390.1, read on the forward strand.
ATACCTCTATTGTTTTCGATATTGTATGGTAATTATACTTACTCTTGCTAAGCTATTTTTTTAAATCTTTAACAAAACCCCCGATTGAAGTGTAGCACAATAAGGTTATAACACCTTTTAATATTTAACACTCACAGTTTTTCAAACAGTGATCGAATTTTATCAGGAGATATGAATAATAACCTTATACCGGTTTAGTGCAAATATTAAACGGCTTTTAAAAAATCATTTTTTATCCATTAAATAAGCTTGGTTATGAAAAGTAAAATTTTTTCTTTACTCTTTCTGATTTTTTCTGTTGCTGTGGCGAGGTCACAAAATAAAATGGTTACCGGCAAAGTAACCTCGGATGCGGGAGAAATGCTATCCGGCGTCACTGTTTCACTTAAAGGAACACAAAAAGCGACTGCCACCAATTCTTCAGGCGAATACTCGATCTCGGTTCCATCCACAGGCAAAGAAGTATTAATTTTTAGCTTCGTTGGTAAAGATTCCAAAGAGATTACCGTAGGAGATAGAACGACTATTAATGTTTCGCTTACGAACAGTACCTCAACCTTGAATGATGTAGTAGTTATAGGTTATGGTACCGTAAAAAGAAAAGATCTGACCGGCGCAGTTGCATCTGTTTCCGGAAAAGAAATAGCGACTGCACCGGTTGCAAATGTGGCACAAGCCATGCAAGGGAAATTGCCGGGGGTGAGTATTGTTTCCCAGGATGGCCGGCCGGGTGCGGATGTGGCTATACGTGTCAGGGGAGGAGGTTCGATATCGCAGAGCAACCAGCCCCTGATCCTTATTGACGGAGTTCCGGGGACATTGAGTGACATTCCTGCCGACCAGGTGCAAAGTATTGATGTATTGAAAGATGCTTCATCTACTGCAATTTATGGCTCGCGGGGAGCGAACGGTGTAGTTCTCGTTACGACAAAAGGAGCAAAAGCGGGAAAAACAACTGTTAGTTTAAATAGTTACGTGAAATTTAATACACCTACAAAATATATGAAAGCACTGGATCCCTACGATTATTTGAAATATGTATGGGCCAATGCTGCTGCAAATGGCAGTGCATTTCAGACACCCTTTGAGCAATTGTACGGTCTTGGGGCGAATACGGGTAACAATGCGGGAGGAATTGATAGTTACAAAAACTTGGGCTCAGACGATATCCAAAAGCAGGTATACAACAATTCTACATCCTGGAACCACGGGCTGACGTTGACAGGCGGAACAGACAGAACAAAAATGCTGTTCTCCGCCAATTATATAGATGACGAAGGAATGAAGATAAATTCCTATTTCAAACGTGCGAACGTAGCGTTTAAAGTTGCTCAAAAAATATTTGACAACGTTACATTCAGCCTTGATACACGTTATACAAATACCCAGAATATGGACGATGAAGGGACAACCAACGGTTACGGATCTTTGCTCTCCTCTGCTTATACTTTCCGTCCTATTGCAACATCTCATATTTTAGGCGATTTGAATGCGCTCACTCAAGGCAATATTGAACAATATGGGAAAAACGTGATGTGGGACAATTACAATCCAGCTGCGCGTATAGGCGATTATTTTCCTCTTTCCCTGGGTCAGAATTTCCAGGGAATTGCGTCGTTAGACTGGAAAGTGATCAAAGGGTTAACATACCACACTGATTTCAGTCTGAACACCACATGGGGGCAGCAAAAATACTGGTCCGGAGCTATTTACAATAACTATATTGATGATGCAACCGGTGAACAACTTTACGCAGGTGACGCTACCTATGGCAAGTCTGATAGTTGGGGATTGCGCTGGTCAAACACATTGAACTATGACTTCAGCATCAACAATTCTAATCAACTTAATATATTAGCAGGCCAGGAGGTTTACAATTCGGGTGGAACCGGTATCTCAATCCAGGCGAATCATTTCCCTGCAAATTTTGACAAGCAAACAGCATTTGCCCAGATCAATCAATATAATCAGACCGTAGGCTCCAGCTCGTTTTCTTCAAGTGTAAGTACGCCCAACCGCATTAATTCCTACTTCGGGCGTGTAAATTATTCTTTGCTGGACAAGTATTTATTTACCGTAACGTTTCGTGCAGACGGTTCGTCTAAATTCGCACCTACTAACCGTTGGGGATATTTCCCGGCCGGAGCCTTTGCATGGAAATTATCAGACGAACCTTTTATGAAAAGCGTTCGGTGGTTGGATAATTTAAAGCTTCGCGCCTCTTATGGAGAAGTGGGTAATAATGGAATAAACTCCAATCTATGGTCGCAGTCGTGGGGATCTGTAACCGATCAAAGATATCAATATGCGATTGACAGAGCGCGCCAGTCTGCTTACGATCTGGCTTCTTCAACGCTGGCAAATCCAAACCTGAAATGGGAGACAACTATCACACGCGATATCGGAACAGACTTTAATTTATTTAAGAGCCGGTTGTCGGGAACCGTTGATGTGTACTGGAACACGACCAAAGATCTCCTTATGTTAACCACCATCCCCGGAATTACCGGTTTCACTTCCACCTATGCGAACATTGGACAAACAAGTAACAAAGGAGTAGAGGTGTCACTTTCCGGTACAATTTACGAAAGCAAAAACTGGAGAGTAACTGCAGGCGGCAACATTAACTTCAACAAGGGTAATGTAGATAAACTTGCGCCAAATGTGACTGGCCTTTATGGTACAGTTTGGGGCGGTACAGCAGCTACTTATCCCGTAAATGATTATATCCTGTTGCAAGGCCATCCTGTTGGACTGGTTCGCGGACTTACTTACGACGGTTTTTATACTCCTGCTGATTTTGATTACAACAATGGAACGTACACTTTAAAAAAAGGCATCCCCGATATTGGTAGCTGGATAACCGTAATACACGGACTTACTGCTAATGACCGGCCATCGGGTCAGAACGCTTATCCGGGACTTCCAAAGTATAAAGATTTGAATGGCGATGGTATCATAGACGATAAGGATCTTTCTGTTATCGGGAATATGAATCCCATCCATGCCGGTGGTTTTAATCTTAGCGCAACTTATAAAAGTATTGATTTCGGAGCCTACTTCAATTGGAGCTATGGTAATCAAATCTACAATGCAAATAAACTGGCTACTTTATATGGTCCAAAGGAAGCAGGAGTTTATCAGAATAAGCTGGACATTATGAAGAACGCCTACAAGATTTATGATGTGCAAAATGGACAACTAGTACGATTAACTACGCCGGATCAGTTAAACGCCGCAAACGCTAACGCATCTTTACCTTTAGCATACAATGAAGTAATCGGAGTCTCAACACTGGGTATTGAAGATGGTTCGTACCTGAGATTAAATACGCTTGTTTTGGGATACACATTACCTAAGTCGATCACGTCGAAAGCGAAAATAAATAATCTGCGCATATACGGCAGTATCTATAATTTGCTTACCATTACTGGGTATTCCGGACTTGATCCGGAAGTAAATGTAGACCCTTCCCATAACAGCGCCGTCTATCCAACCACTGGTTTGGATTTTGGCACATACCCGCGGGCGCGCTCCTTTGTAGTCGGCGTAAATCTTAGCTTCTAAAAATTAAAAATTACTATGATGAGAAGATTAATAAATTATATAGCAGTACTCGCACTGTGTATCACTTTTACACAATGCAAAAAAAATTTTTTGGATGCATCGTCTCCGTCCAATGTGGATGATAAATTCGTTACATCAACACCTTCTGAAACGTTTAAAACACTTTCGTGGTGTTATGCGAATTATCGTCAGAATTGTATTATGGGAACATACAGATGGAATGATCCGATTGGATCAGATGCTGAAATGTACCCGGAGCAAAGTTCCAGTAATAACTTAAATGCCATTTTACAACCTGATCTATTATCAATTGATGCTGTAGCGGGTGGATTTAATAGTCTTTATACGACGCTCGCCCGGGCGGAAAAAGTAGCCGGTCTTATTGCCGGAAAAGAAGCTTATCAAAAAGACGTGGCTTCAGGTACGGTTTCCGATTGGACTCAACTATATGGAGAAGCAATCACAATGAAAGCATTTTGCTATTTTAATTTGGTTAAACATTTCGGCGATGTTCCTTATGGTTATGAAAACAGTTACGTGGAAAATTATTCATTAAATTCCCGGTTTGATATTTATGATAGTCTCATTGCTTCTCTTAAGGTTGCCGAACCCCTTATGTATAAACTGGGAGAAGGAAAAATAACAGCAGAACGTTTTTCAAGAACATTTTGTGATGCACTGATAGGGGAGATAGCGCTTTATTCCGGCGGCTATCAAACCATACGCACTGATGTGAGTGGCTTATATGGAAATCTAAATTTTGACAAAAAAGGTACAGAACAGCATAGCTGTGTTTATGCACGACGTTCTGATTATAAAGATTATTACAAAATAGCTGAGCAATATTTGCAGGCGGCTATTGATAATGAGGGGACTGCTCATTTAATTACTTCGGACGACAGATCTTACGCACACAACCCATTCCAACGTCATTTCCAGTATTTCGCAGACCTTGAGGTAAGCCCTGAGTCTATATTTCAACTTGGTAATATACAAGGAGGTCTGATAGCGACAACAAGTGAATATCCATATGCTTTTGGCCGGCCTTCGGATGGTGGCAGTTCCAATGCCGCACCTACCAAAACATTCGGAGCACTTCGCATTATTCCTACCGTTTATTATGGTGATTTTGAAGATGGAGATAAAAGAAGGGATGCCAGCATAACTGTTACCGGAAGTAAAGGAGATGGCAATGAAAAGATGCTCTCGTTTGTTCCGGGAAATAAAACCACCGGAGGGATCGCAACGAATAAATGGGACGAGAATCGTATGAATCCTCCATACACCACAGCTCAAAGGAATTCCGGCATGGATTGGCCTGTTTTGAGAATGGCAGATGTGATGTTAATGTTGGCTGAAGTTAAGGCTGAATTGGGAGAAAGCAGTGATGCTGTAAAGTTAGTAAACCAGATCCGGGAAAGAGCTTTTGGCAATTCTGACCATGATATTGCCGGACTGTCAGGCGACGCATTAAAAGCCGCTGTGTTGGAAGAGCGTAAACTTGAGCTGCTTGGTGAAGGAACACGGCGTTGGGACCTGATACGATCAGGTACGTTTTCAGAGGCGGCCATAGCTGTTCAACAGGAAATGGCGACGATGGTGAACGATCTTAAGTCGCAGGGATATCACACCTTTTCTAATGGCCATGTAATATCTGCTTATATCTGGACAAAAATGGTTCATTTGACCAATCCATTAACCTTTGACCCGGATAGTACTAATCCGGCTCTTTATCCCGGATGGAGGGGCCAATATGATTATAGTACCATACCTGCCATAGCTGGTAAAGTGAAGGGTACTGATCATAACGTAGCCATTGAAGGTTTGTTTCGCTATATTGATCCAAACGGCAGCGAAGCTGCTTCCCTTCAAAGTAACGGGTATGTTAAAACGAAATGGGGGATTGACATTGTCAACAATTTTACCAGCTATCAACGTAATATTCTTTCCGGAATAACATCTGCCGGCGATCCACCCAGGTATTATTGGCCTATTCCTTCGGCAACAATCAGCAGCTCGAAGGGAAAGGTTACAAACGGCTATGGGTTGCCGAATTGATGGGTGTATTTAATTCTTTTAACCGCAAACTTTTATGAAACCATCCGAACGTTTCATGGTGGCGGATTTATCTTTACAAAATTTGAAGATTTGACGTGTTATCAGTATGGCATGAAAGCATTATTCCATAACAAAGTTTCATTTTTGTTTTTCCTGTTATGCCTTTGCTGTCGTGATTTTACTTATGGCCAGGGCGCCAAAAACATGCTTAACAAAAACCTTCAATTCTATGGCGATCATATTGTTTATAAAGGAAAAAGTATCCGGCTTGGGCCAAAGGCGTTTTATGTAGATGGCCAGCTTAGCGCGCGGGAGGCCTCCAAATACAATTATGTTTTTAATTCCGTTGATGGAGCTGCAAAACATTTGGCGGACGGGACAGAAGCCGATCCTATGGTGCTTTACATTGCTCCTTACGTGTATTGGATTGATGATCCTGACGACACGGCAACGCGTGTTCCAAAATCAGGAGGAATTCCTTTTGGGCTGGAAATAAATTGTGAATGGCTAAAATTTTATGGCCTTGATGATGACCCGTACAACGTTGTGCTAGCGTGTAACCGGGGTCAAACGCTGGGTGCAAAAGGAAATTTTACGATGCTGAAAATATCAGGGGAGGGAACGAGTGCTGAAAATATCACTTTTGGTAATTATTGCAATATTGACCTGGTTTATCCGCTAAAGCCGGAACTAGGACGAAAGAAGCGGGGATGCGTACACGCAAACAGATACCACATGGAATCATAAAAAATGCGCTGTCGTGCTTACTTATGATGATGGTTTAAACATTGATTTAAGCAATGTAATTCCGGCATTGGATTCTTTGGGTTTAAAAGGAACTTTTTATATCTCTGATTATTTCTACGGATTAAATGCGAAGATAGACAGCTGGCGCAAAGCCGCTGCAGAAGGCCATGAGCTCGGCAATCACACAATCTGGCATCCTTGTGACGGAAGCTTGCCTGGCAGAAGTTTTGTAAAACCCGATTATGATTTACATACTTACACAGTGAACAGAATGGATAATGAAATTCTGGAGATGAATAATATTTTAAAAGCGATTGATGGAAAAGATGAAAGAACATTTGCCTATCCGTGTGGCGATATGAAAATTCATGACTCTGCTTACCTGGATTATTTAAAATATAAATTTATCGCTGCCCGTGGCGTATCGCCTGAAATGTTGCCGATTGATAAAATCGATTTAAACAATATAGGCTGCTATATGGAAAATAATTCCACCGCCGAAGAAATGATATCGTTGGTAAAAAAAGCCATGCAAACACACACGTTATTGGTTTTTCTTTTTCATGGTGTGGGCGGTGAGCATAACATCAATGTTTCGAAAGAAGCACATAGCGCGCTGTTACACTATTTAAAGCAAAACGAAAAAGACATCTGGATAGCACCCATGATCGACGTGGCAAAGTTTATAAAATCAAAACAATAGATATTTGTTCGTCTGCCGCATGGTACGAACGGTTAAACAGTTTCGGGTTTTAGCACTGGAATCCTCCTCCACTTTTTGTCTATTTTCACTTTGTTATTCACCGGCTTGCTGCGCGATAAAATCTCCGGTTGGCGTTTAGTCTTGGTCAAATGCAGCAAAGAGCCTTTCAGTTGGAAAGGTATAATTGTAAAAAAGCCAGGTCGAAATACCCGGCCTTTCTCCTGGCTGTCATAAAAAGAGCGGAAGCTAATCTCTTACATTTTTGTTGCTATTGGTTGCCATCCATTAGCTGCACCCAGCGTTAATTTTATTTCTACAGGTTGTGATGGTGCTATCGATTCTTTCTTTGGTTCCGGCTTTAGAATTGGCTGAAATTTCACTTCCAGGTAATCATTCATTGCCGGGTTGCTCAAATAATATTGGGTTGCCTGTGGCCGGTAGGCGCCTTCTACTGCCTGCGGCAACAGCTGAGTGCTGTTGTTGCGATCCAGCAGCAACATCCCTTCTTTATGTACCCAATTAAAAAATAAATTCCCCTCATTCATTTGTTTT
>JBQCFI010000391.1:0-2114 GCA_051959325.1 Ginsengibacter sp.
ATCTGCTACTTCTGTGGAATGGCAGGGAACTAAAACGACCGCGCAAAAACTGATTGACAATTTAAAGTACAATCCAAAAGATACCAAATCAGCCATAGCTTTATCCGGTTTATACATACAGGAAGCCAGGATCACAGGCAACTATGTATACTATGATGCGGCGGCAATGAAATATATTAACGGCGTGCTTAATGACTCGCCTGATAATTTTGACGCCCTGACATTAAAAGCATTGCTCTACATGTCTCAACATCATTTTGCTGAAGGACTTACCATTGCTGAAAAAGCACAAACAATCAACCCTTATAATTCTTTAATATACGGATTGCTTGTAGATGGAAATGTAGAGATGGGCAATTATAAACTTGCCGTAGAAAATTCTGATAAGATGGATTCTATCCGGCCGGATATCCGTTCTTATTCCCGGATATCATATCTGCGTGAAATATACGGAGATTATCCGGGAGCGATTGAGGCAATGAAACTTGCCGTAAGCGCGGGAGGGGCCGGCGATGAACCAACAGAATGGACTCGCGTACAATTGGCACGACTATACGAAAATACCGGAGATCTGAAAAGCGCTGAAATGCATTACCTGATCGCGCTGGACGAACGCCCTGATTATGGCTATGCAACAGCCGGCCTTGGGCATATTGCTATTGCAAGCAAAGATTATCGCGACGCCATTTCCTATTATGAAAAAGCTGTAACCGGATTGAATGATTATTCACTACAGGAACAATTATCCGAATTATACAGGTTGAATGGGAATACAAAAAAAGCTGACAGCCTTTTAAAAAAAATTATTGAAGGAATGAACAATGATGGCAAAAAAGGAGAACAGGATCAGAACATCGGTCATTATGCCGACCGTGAACTGGCTTATGCTTATCTCCTGGAAAATGACAATGAAAATGCTTTAAAACATGCTCTCATCGAATACAACAGGAGGCCTGAAAATATTGATGTCAATGAAACTGTCGCCTGGGTTTATTACAAAATGAAAGATTATAATAAAGCGCTCCCCTACCTGAAAGTAGCGCTTAGAACAAATTGCAAAAATCCACAGTTGCTTTGCAATGCCGGTCTTATTTATGCAAAGACAAATCAAAAGAATTTGGCAAAATCAATATTGGAGGAGGCTCTAAAAAATAATCCTAATATTGATCCGGAGCTAAAAACCGAAAGTGAAAATGTATTGAAAAGTCTTTGAAATTTATGGAACAGCACCATGAAATAAAGTACCAACATCTTCTTGCTTTTTTATGCGTGGTTCTGCCATTGTCCACAATGGGGCACACTATAAATTATGTACTGGAAAAAGCGCCGGTGAATGATGTCGTCTGGTTTTATTTCAAATTGGGTGTAGCACATATCGTTCCTCTTGGTTACGACCATATTTTATTTGTGGTTAGCCTGTGCCTGTTAAATTCAAAAGTTAAAACCATTTTATGGCAGGCCAGCGCGTTTACCGTTGCGCACACGATTACCCTGGCGCTCAGTATGAAAGGAATCATAAAACTCCCCGCCGAAATTGTGGAACCCTTGATTGCTTTATCCATCCTGTTTGTAGCGATAGAAAATATTTTATTAGATACATTAAAACCGTGGCGTGTGGCGATCGTATTTATGTTTGGGTTAGTTCATGGGATGGGCTTTGCCAGCGCTCTCAATGAAATTGGATTGCCCAGAAATCAGTTTTATACTTCTATATTTTCATTCAATGCCGGTGTTGAGATTGGGCAGATAATCGTTATATCACTTGTTTTTTTGCTTATCATCATTCCATTTGGAAAAAAGCCGTGGTTTAAAAAAGGAATTGTTTATCCACTCTCTGCAATTATTGCACTGATCGCCGGGTATTGGATGATACAGCGATTGATGTAGGACACTACACCTGCTACTATTTTCACGCTCCGCCTCCCATAAGGCAACCAGTTGGCGGCCCAATCCTGCTGATGGTCAAGGCAATCCCTATGCCCCCGCCTCCCTCCTCCCTACCCACCAGCAATAAATTGCATTACCTAAACGTTATTTAACGCACCGGTACAAGGATGAGGCATTCAGCGGATAGATATAGACGGAACATAAACCGATAAAATCAAAAGATCATG
>JBQCFI010000392.1:0-6326 GCA_051959325.1 Ginsengibacter sp.
TTTGATACAGTAAACAAACAAATAACAGGAATTCGTATTTTTAATTAAATAATAAAAAGCCTGCTCTAAAAAACTGCGAAATAATTATTATGAACAGAAGAAAATTTATCAAGAACGGAACGCTTGCCAGCTTTGGTTTGCCTGCTATTATCAGTGCCTCTCATCAGGAAAAAACTGCGGATGCAAAAAAAGAAAACCCGTTTTTTAAAGATGAAAATTTACTTGAAACAACAATTCCTGCTTTACAGGAGAAAATGAAAAATGGCACGCTTACTTCAAAATTCATCACCGAATGGTATTTAAACAGGATTGCGAAAATTGATAAAAGCGGCCCCGCCATCAACAGTATTATCGAACTCAATCCGGATGCAATAAGTATAGCCGAAGCTATGGATACTGAAAGAAAAAATGGTAAAGTAAGGAGTGCGCTTCATGGCATTCCTGTTTTAATAAAAGATAATATTGACACCGGCGATAAAATGATGACAACTGCCGGATCTTTGGCGCTGTTGGGAAACAAGGCGTCTAAAGATGCGTTTATCGTGAGCCGGCTGAGAGAAGCAGGTGCGGTCTTATTAGGAAAAACAAATTTGAGTGAATTCGCTAATTTCCGTTCTACTTTGTCTACCAGCGGATGGAGCAGCCGCGGCGGGCAAACAAAATGTCCATACGTTCTGGATCGCAATCCATCGGGTTCCAGTTCCGGTTCGGCTTCGGCAGTAGCGGCAAATCTTTGTACGATTGCCATTGGAACAGAAACGAATGGATCGGTAGTAAGTCCGGCATCAGTCAATGGCCTGGTTGGCATTAAACCGACTGTCGGATTATGGAGCCGATCCGGGATCATTCCCATTTCTGCAACCCAGGATACAGCAGGGCCAATGGCACGGACTGTAAAAGATGCGGCCATTTTATTGTCACATCTTACAGGCATTGACGAGAAAGATAGTCGGACTTTGAAAAGTAAAGGAAAAATTGAAAAAGATTATGCTCAATTTTTAACGAAAGATGCATTAAAAGGGAAACGCCTTGGTATTGAAAAATCTTTTTTTAAAGGAGGGAACCCGGATGTAATTGCATTGTACCAAAAAACAATTGATTTGCTTAAAGACAATGGAGCTACGATTGTGGAAGTGGAAATTTTAAAAAAATTAAGCCCCGCTCAAAAAGGCGAATACACGGTGCTTCAATATGAATTTAAAGACGGGTTAAATAAATATCTTTCTACATCAAATGCAAAAGTAAAATCGCTAAAACAAGTGATTGAGTTTAATAAAAATAATCCTGAAAAAGCAATGCCTTATTTCAAGCAAGACATTTTGATCAGTTCGGAAGAAAAAGGTGACTTGAACAGCAAAGAATATATTGACTCGCTTGAAAAAACGCTGTCATCCAGAAAAATAATTAATGAGATACTGCAGGAGAACAAGTTGGATGCGCTATGCGGAGTAACGAACGGAATAGCATGCTGCATTGATCTTGTAAACGGCGATTATGATACCGGTTTTTCATTTTCTTCACCTGCTGCCATGGCCGGTTATCCGCACATAACTGTGCCTATGGGTTTTGTACATGATTTGCCGATTGGATTCTCGTTTTTTGGAAGTGCCTATTCGGAACATCAATTAATTAAAATGGCTTATGCATTTGAGCAGGCTTCAAAAAAGAGAAGCGAGCCTCGTTTTATTGAAACGATCATGCCATCGGTTACCTAATTTTGAGAATCGCTATTGATGAGAGATTATTGTTCTAAAAATAAATCCGTATAAAGTTTATTCCCTGCTTTGACGGCATATTTTTCCAGGTCAGTAATTCCCTCTTCAGCTAAAACAGTTTCATCAATGAAAGAGTTGCCGGTGCATATTGTTGACGGCCGTTGCAGAATATAGAATGCACTATCAGCAATGATTTCAGCTGTTCGGCTCATATTGATCAACGCTTCCCCGCCTAATAAATTTCTTACCGCTGCGGTAGCGATTGTTGTTCTGGGCCATAATGTATTTGCAGCAATGTCATATTTTTTTAATTCGCCTGCTAACCCTAATGCAATCATCGTCATGTTGTATTTACTCATCGTATAAGCGACATGATTTGTAAGCCACTTTTGCGCTAAATTAACTGGTGGTGAAAGATTTAAAATATGCGGGTTGATTCCTTTCTTTAAAAACGGGATACATTCCTTGCTTACAAAAAAAGTTCCTTTAACATTGATATCGTACATCAAATCAAAAGCCTTTTGTTGCGTTTGTTCAACGGGAGTTAATGAAATAGCAGAAGCATTATTTATTAAAATATCAATTCCGCCAAAAGCTTCTACAGCTTTTTCTACAGCGTTTTTTATCTGGTCTTCAAAGCGAATATCGCATTGAACTGCCAGCGCTTTTCCGCCAGCTTGCTCTATTTCATTTGCTGCACTAAAGATGGTGCCTCTAAGCTTTGGATTTTCTTCAATCGACTTCGCAACTACTATAATATTTGCTCCCTCTTTTGCAAGCCGCACTGCTATCGCTTTTCCGATACCTCGTGAAGCGCCTGTGATAAAAACCGTCTTGTTTTTGAAACTCATTTTAAATGGTTTTAATGTCTATTTCAGAAATGTAATATAAAACTTAAAAAGAAACTAATTCTGATTCGTTATGCAATCTTCTTAGAAAAGGTCATTATATTCGTTGCAAATCAATTGCTTATTTAAAATTAGATTCCCAATTGCTTATGCAGAAAATACCCTTAAACAGAGAACGTTTTTATTCCCTTGACGTTTTTCGTGGTGCTACAGTATGCCTGATGATCCTGGTAAATAATCCGGGAAGCTGGTCAAATATTTATGCGCCTTTGGATCACGCTGAATGGCATGGTGTTACGCCGACAGATTTGGTTTTCCCTTTTTTTCTTTTTGCCGTAGGAAATGCAATGGCTTTTGTGATGCCGCGTTTACAGGCCGGTGGTTCTTCTGTATTCTGGAAAAAAGTGATTAAACGAACTTTGCTAATCTTTTTAATTGGCATTTTCCTCAATTGGATGCCTTTTGTAAAGTGGGACAACAACATTCTTATTTTTAAGCCGTGGAGCTACATTGATGCAGCAGGAAATGCGCAAGGAATCAGGATCATGGGTGTTTTGCAACGAATTGCTTTAGCGTATTTTTTCGCTTCAATTATTGTTTATTATTTAAAAATCCGGGGCGCTTTTGTCGCTTCATGTATTTTACTTTTAGGTTACTGGGCATTATGTGTAGCAGCAAATCCGGCAGATCCTTTTAGCATTTACGGATGGTTTGGAACTAAAATCGATCGTGCTGTTTTAGGCGATGCGCACATGTATCATGGTGAATGGCGAAATGGGCGCCCAGTAGTATTTGATCCGGAAGGCTTGATGAGCACTTTTGGAGCAATTGTGCAGGTTATTTTTGGATATTTTGTAGGAGATTATATTATTAAAAAAGGAAAAAATGCAGAAATGATCAACGGTCTTTTTGTGGCAGGCACTGTTTTTCTTTTTGCAGGATATGTCTGGGATATGCTTTTCCCCATCAATAAAAAAATCTGGACCAGTTCTTATGTGGTTTATACAACAGGCATGGCGATGGTGATATTGGCCGTAATGGTGTATATAATTGAAATAAAAAACCATAAAGGCTGGCTTTCTAAATTCTTTGATGTGTTTGGAAAAAACCCTCTTTTTATTTTTGTGTTAAGCGGCTTTTTGCCCCGCTTACTGGGATTGATCAGAATTCCTACGGGCATCAATGCCAACGGAAACCAACTTTATCTTTCTCCGTTTGCCTGGTTTTACGAACACATTTGTAAACCAATTTTTCCTGAAAACCTGAACAATGGTTCTTTACTCTATGCTCTTTCTATGATTACTTTTTACTGGCTTATTGTTTATTGGATGGATAAAAAGAAGATCTATATTAAGGTGTGAGTGGTGAGTTGTGAATTATCCGTTCAATATTCACCATTCACTATTCACCCTAACAACTTCACCGCATCCTTAGCAAAATAAGTTGCAATCAAATCTGCGCCGGCTCTTTTGATAGAAGTAAGGCTTTCAAGAATTGCTTTTTCTTCATTGATCCAACCCATTTTTGCAGCTGCTTTTATCAGCGCATATTCGCCACTTACATGATAGGCACTAACGGGGATGTGTACACTATTTTTTACTTCACGAATAATATCAAGATAAGCCATCGCTGGCTTTACCATTACAATATCCGCGCCTTCTTCTTCGTCCATCAACGCTTCTTTCAATGCTTCAGTCCGGTTGGCATAATCCATCTGGTAGGTTTTTTTGTCCCCAAATCCAGGTGCAGAATCTAATGCATCTCTGAACGGACCATAAAAACAGGAAGCATATTTTGCACTGTAAGCCATAATGCCCGTTTTGGTAAAATTATTTTCTTCCAATGCTTTTCTGATCTCAAAAATTCTGCCGTCCATCATATCGCTTGGAGCTACAAAATCAGCTCCTGCTTTTGCATGACTTAGACTCATTTTCACCAACGCTTCCACTGTTAAATCATTTACGATCTCACCATTTTCTACAATTCCATCATGACCATAAATGGAATAAGGATCGAGCGCAACATCCGTCATTACTACCATTTCAGGTACCGCCTCTTTAATTGCTTTGATACTTCTCTGCATCAGGCCATCAGGATTCCACGCTTCTTTTCCGGTGTTATCTTTTAATTCATCCGGTGCTTTTACAAACAACAAAACACTTTTAATTCCCATGCTCCACAATTCTTTTACTTCTTTAATTGTTCCGTCAATTGAACGGCGATAATAGCCCGGCATGGAAGGAATTTCAAACTCTACATTTTCACCTTCGTCAATAAACATTGGTAAAATAAAATCGCTGGGGGTAAGCGTAGTCTCGGCGACAAGACTTCTGATTGCAGGATTGTTTCTTAAAATCCGATATCTTTTTTGTAGGTACATAATTATAATCTTTTATTTAATTCACCTGGATTTTTGCGAAAATGATAAACGGCATAGACGTTCAATTCATCATTTTCAATTTCATAGATAATCCGTATGGATTAGTTTTTAATGCAACGGAGCGCGTTGTTTTGTTTTGTGAGGTAAAAGAATAATACGTTGGATGTTCTTTTAATTTTTTATAAAAATCAGATAATTCATTCAGAAAGCGATCTCCCAGTCCCGGTTGCCGGCTCTCGTAATAACAATAAGCCTCATTGGTATTTTTTCCGCTTCAATAGAAATAATAACTTTATAATCCATTCTTATAATTTCTACGAATGTTTTCATGTGCTTCTTCTACCGTGTATCCTTTCTTACCACTTTTAAAAAAAGCATCTCTGCGTTTTTCGATAAAATCCAACTCCTCTTTCGAATACACGTATTCTTCATCATTGTATTCATTCGCTAAGGCGATCATCAAACTCATTAGTTTATCATCCGCATTCTCAATAATTTCTTTTAATACCTCTTTCTTATCAGTTAGAACCATTGTTATTATTTTTTACAAATTTACCTGAAATTTCCAGATTGGTTGCTTTGTCAAACCCAATTCTTTGGATGCAGACAAGCGTTCACCAATTTTTCTTCTTCGCTTCCTTTTTGCGGTTGATAATTATATTCAAAACGCACGGTTGGTGGCAGGCTCATCAAAACACTTTCCGTTCTGCCGTTTGTTTTTAAGCCGAACAAAGTTCCACGATCATGGATGAGATTAAACTCGACATATCTTCCTCTTCTTATCTCCTGCCAATATTTATTTTTATCAGTAAACGAACAAATTTTCCGTTTTTCTACAATAGGAAGATATGCGGGAAGAAAGGCATCGCCACAGGCTTTGCTGAAGTTCATCCAAAAATTTATATCCTTTTTTTCAGAAGGTTTTTGATAATCATAAAAAATTCCGCCAATGCCTCTGCGCTCATTATTTCTGTGAGTGTTTACAAAATAATCATCGCAATTTTTCTTGAATGTGGAATAAAAAGAAACATCAAATTCATCGCAAACATTTTTATAAGTTTGATGAAAATGTCGCGCATCTTCTTCAAATAAATAATAAGGAGTAATATCAGTGCCGCCACCAAACCAGCGGTTAATCAATTCCTTTTTTTCATTGTATAATTCAAACATCCGATAATTGCAATGAACTGTCGGAACAAAAGGATTAACAGGATGCAACACCAAGCTAAGTCCGCAAGCAAACCATTTTGCACCGTCAATTTTCAATTGCGTTTTCATCGCCTCAGAAACATTTCCAAAAACCACAGAAGTATTTACGCCACCTTTTTCAAAAACATTTCCGCCACTGATCACTCTTGATTTTCCACCACCACCTTCTGCTCT
>JBQCFI010000393.1:0-2076 GCA_051959325.1 Ginsengibacter sp.
AAAAGTTGGACTTGAAACCGCTTCTCTGCGATTGTTTCTTTGCTCTCGAAACAGACACAATGCGACAAAAGATGCATTGAAAAAGCAGACTAAAAAAGAAGCGTATGTTAAAGAACATTTCATGGACTGACTACATCATAACAGTGTCAGCGATATTTTTTGTTTACTACCTGCTTATCAGCATCAGGTATTACTCTGGCGAAATTAAAGATTTCTTTTCCGGAAAGCAAAAGCAAAAATTCACACCGGTGTTAACGGCTTCTGATAAACAATACAACCTGGATGTTGATGAAACTGAGGAGCAACTTGCTTCGTTTCACAATACATCTGATGACCAGCTTATTCAAACAAAACAACTTGCTGACCGCCTGAAATCTGTGATGGCAGATGCTATGAGCAAACGATTAATTCCTCAGGAATTCAAGCAATACGTCAGCATGGTACTTAAGGAATATCCTTCGATCAGGTACTCGCCTTTTCAGTCATCCATTAATGCACTGATTATATCTGAATGTAAAAAATATGGGTCTGCTATTTTAAGTGAAGATGAAGTAGAACTATTGTGGAAAGAAGCAATGTAGCAGCCGTTAACGGAGTGTGCTTTCCTGTCCATCCCCGTGCGTAAGGGCAAATGTGGAGAAGATAGGAGGGAAGCGTGATGGCAAAGCCACTCCGTTTATTAAAAAGCCGATTTTAAAATTTAATAAACGTGTAACATGAAAAAGTGTGAAAGAAAAACAAAAGCAATTATGCGAAAAACGGTATTGATGGCAGTCGCTATTCTGACTCTGGTCGCTATTCAATTTAATGCATTTGCTCAGGATGGAATTGAAGGTATTAATGAAGCGAACGCCAAGGTGCGTAGCTATTTTACAGCAGGCACGAATCTTATGTATGCTGTTGGTGCTTTGCTTGGTCTTATCGGCGCAGTTAAAGTGTACCAGAAATGGAATGCAGGTGATCAGGATACAGGAAAGGTAGCCGCGGCATGGTTTGGAAGCTGTATTTTTTTAGTAGTCGTTGCAACCGTAATTCAATCATTCTTTGGTGTTTAAAAAAATTGCCATGAAACAACGGTTAAAGGAAAAATTGTTGTCGTATTTAGTTCACAACAATCCGGATTTAATGATTCGTTTGCAAGAGGGCAATTCGGTTTCTGAATATCTTGAAGGAAAGGTTTATTCTATAATGCAAACAGCAGAACATTTGCTCGAAGAAGGCAAGCCAGTCTACCAGATAGAAGAGTGGTGCATGAATGAAATGACAGCAGATTTAAAACCTTCCAGATACAGATATATTCTTTCAGTGATTGAAGAAGAGTTTCCAAAAGAATGTGAACGAATGAGAGAAAACGGGACACTTACGTATGAAGCAATAAACATGATGGAAGCTTGCGAAGACATTTTTGAGGAATTTGATTTTAAGATCGACAATGAGGACAACCGGCATTTAAGATATGCCATCATAGGGCAGGTTCATGATTACCTGCTTTAAAGAAATTGAACAAGTGAAGAAAGAAAAAGTGTAGTTATGGGATACAATGTCGCAAAAAAATTATCGGAAAATATTTTGGCTGTAGATGCAGCTTTGCGTTGGGATGATGGTCAAACATTAACTCCTGTTGATTTTGAAAACCTGAAGAGGTATTCCGGTTTCGGAGGCATTAAGGCGATTTTATATCCTTACGGGCCGGTTGAAGAATGGCAAAAAAACGGGGTGGCCAGGGCCGACATAATCCTGCATGAAACAATCAATCAATTTCATGATTTATTAAAATCGTACTATTCTGAAACAGCGTATAAGGAAGCAGTTGCGTCCTTACGAAATAGTGTTCTAACCGCATTTTATACTCCTGAAATAGTACCGCAAACCTTATATAAAGTGCTGTCAGAGCAATTGGTGCAGCCGAAAAGATTATATGAGCCATCTGCTGGTTCCGGTGTATTTATCAGTGAAGCAGTAACAACATTCCCTCAAATAGAACAGATTACAGCAATTGAAAAAGACAAGATCACGGGCCTTGTGCTTTCTGCAATGAACAGTGCACTTCCTGTTAAAACAACTACCCATATCACC
>JBQCFI010000394.1:0-4392 GCA_051959325.1 Ginsengibacter sp.
GTGGGTATTGAAAGAGATAAAGAAAGAATTTTAAATCCGGATTCGACTACCAATTTTGAATGGGGCGATATTGTATGGATCGTGGGGGAAAGAAAAAAAATTCATCGATTGAATTCAGTATGAAACATTCTTCACCGAAAAAATGAAAATCGTTTCATTTTTCCTGCAACTGTTCCTGGTTTTTACACAGCAAACAAACAAAAAAATTGTTTTCTTATTTTCTATCTACGTTTTGGCGAACGTTTTCAGAAATAATAAGAGTATTTTGCAATCAATTTAATCAAGGAAAACCATGTGCGGTATTGCAGGAGCCATCAACTCCCGTTTCTCTTATCAGGAGATTATCAAAACTTTGGGTCATCGCGGTCCAGATGAACAAAATGGATATCAAAATAAGAACGTCGATCTTTTTCACTTACGCCTTTCGATACTAGATATTGCGTGTGGTAAGCAACCAATGCATTATGACGAAAAATATACCGTCATTTTTAACGGCGAAATTTACAACCACCAGGAAATCAGAAAGCGATTTCATCTTACGGGAAAAACTTCCTCAGATACAGAAACTTTGCTGCTATTATACGATCGCTTCGGTACCGACTTTCTCGATTATATTGATGGAATGTTTGCTTTTGTTATTTATGATAAAGTAAAAAATCAATTATTTATTGCTCGGGACAGAGCAGGAAAAAAACCTCTTTACTTTTTTTTTGATCATGAAAAATTTGTTTTCGCCAGCGAATTGAATTGTTTAAAAACAATGGTTCCGTTGGAAATTGAACCGGCTAATTTTTTTCAATATTTGCGCCTTGGATCATTCTACAGGCAGTTTACACCTTATAAAAACGTAACAGAATTAAGAGCCGGAACTTTTCTCATTGTAGATTGTGACTCGCTTTCTATTAAAAAAACAAGGTGGTGGAATATCAACGATTTTTATCAAAAACGCATCCAGGATACAGTAGAAGAAAGTTTGCAAAACACAGATCAGTTCCTCCACATGGCTGTTAAAAGAAGATTGGAATCAAGCGATTTGGAAGTTGGTTGTTTTTTAAGTGGCGGCATTGATAGCGGTGTCGTTACTGCAATAGCAAGCGAATACAATCATAACTTAAAAACTTTTACCGTTTCTTTTGATGGAGAATATAATGAAGCACCACTTGCTAAGTTAGTTGCTGAAAAATATGGAACAAATCACACTGAAATTAAAATTTCGTTTGAAAATCTAAAGGATGATCTCGAAAAGATTTTACGTAATTATGGCGAGCCTTTTTTTGACAGTTCTGCTATTCCCAGCTATTATGTAAGCCAGGAAGCAAAAAAAAGCGTGACAGTTATTTTAAATGGCGATGGCGCCGATGAGCTTTTTGGCGGCTATAGAAGGTATGTACCATTTGCAAAATATGATTTTTTTAAAAAGAATTTTCTGGTAAAGAAAGGCGCTACTTTTTTTAAGAGAACTTTGCCTGCTTCACACAATAAAAAATCGCTTTACAATTATTTATACCGACTTGCATCACTTGCTTCCAATTCAGATCTGGAAATTTATCTTTCGGCAGGCGTAGATATTTTTGAGGGTTATCAGCAATACATTCTTGATCCCGGATTTGATTACCTGGCACCGGTTAAAAAAGACTTTGATGAAATTGCAAACAGTAATTTATCCGGTCTAAAAAAAATAATGAACCTGGATTTTGATACCAATCTTTTTGGTGACCTGCTGGTAAAAATGGATATTTCCACGATGGCAAATTCGCAGGAAGGACGTAGCGCTTTTCTTTCCAAAGAATTGCTCGAATACATTCCATCACTTCCTGATGAGTATAAAATCAAAGGAAAAACTACCAAATTTTTGTTGCGCCAATTGGCTTTAAAATATCTTCCTGCAGAATTAATCAACCAACCGAAAAGGGGTTTTGAAATTCCTTTGAAAAACTGGATAGATAATGAATTGAAGGAACCGGTTTTTGATTACCTTTCGTCTACAAATAATTTCTATAAAAATTTTGTACATGCTGACTTTGTAAATAATCTTTTAAAAAAGAAAATAAAAATTTCGGCTGAAAAAAGAGCCAAAATATTATGGACTCTTTTATCGCTGGAAATCTGGTATAAAAAAGTTTACCAATGATCCCTGCTGCAGAAAAGAAGAAAAAAATTGCTGTGATTGAGAATGGGCTTTTCTCAACTTATACAATGCGCGAAGGCCTGATGCAACGGCTTTTGAAAGAAGGTTATGATGTTACCATCCTTACACATACAAACAGTTTTGTTTCACAAGTAGAAAAAACCGGGCTTCATGTAATAAATATTGGTTCAGGAAACTTAAACCCGTGGAAAGTCTTAAAATATATTTTCAATTTATACAGCGCTTTAAAAAAAATACAACCTGACGTTTGCCTTACATTTAGTATCAGGCCGGCCATCTGGGGAAACTTTATAACACGTCATTTAAATATTCCAACTATTACAAATATTACCGGTGTTGGCCCCTTATTTATCAGTAAAAATCTTGCTTACCGGATTGCGCGCTCGATATATCGTCATGCTTTACAAAAAACAAAAAAAGTTTTCTTTCAGAATTTTGATGACATGAACCTGTTCCTGCAAAAGAAATTTGTAAGAAAAGAAATTGCAGAAAGAGTTCCGGGTTCGGGAGTAGATTATCAAAAATTTTCTCCAATGGCGATTGCTAAAACCGGTGAAGAAAATTTTATTTTTCTCTTTATCGGGCGACTTATAAAAGATAAAGGGATATTCGAATTTGTGGAGGCGGCGCGGATGATCAGGAAAAAATTTCCAAATATTATCTTTAATGTAATTGGACCTTTCTGGCATCAGAATTTAAAATCAAATACGATCACAAAATCAGATTTACAAAACTGGATTGTTGAAGGAATAATTGATTACCAGGGCGAAAAAAAAGACATCAGAAAATTTATTGCTGAAGCAGATTGTATCGTTTTGCCATCTTATCGCGAAGGCACTTCTAACATTTTATTAGAAGCCGCAAGTATGGAAAAAGCTATCATTACTACCAATACGACCGGTTGCAAAGAAACGGTTGATGATGAGGTAACTGGTTTTTTATGCAAAGTAAAAGATGCGGAAGACCTTGCTGACAAAATGGAGAAGATGTATCTATTATCTGAAGAAGACAGAAAAACGATGGGCAAAAAAGGGCGTCAAAAAATAATTAAAGAATTTGACAAGCAGATCGTCATCAATGCTTACCTGGAAGCAATTGATGGGATATTGGATTGAGTTTATTCCTTTTTTACTTTTAAAATATTTAAGTTAAATTTATCAAAACAAAAATAAACGTCCTTTTTTCAATAAGTCTAATAGAGAAGTTTATATTTTTGTTTCAGAGATAATCAACATGACCCAAATCCAGAATGACCAGGAACTTTTAGAACTTTTTAAAGATCCTTCAACAAAAGAACAGGCATTTACAGCTATTATTAAAAAGTACCAGGAAAAACTTTACTGGCACATCAGGCGGATGGTGATCAATCACGAAGATGCAGATGATGTTTTGCAAAATATGTTTATTAAAGTGTGGAAGGGATTAGAAAATTTCAGGGAAGATAGTCAACTTTATACCTGGCTGTACCGGATTGCAACTAATGAATCGCTTACTTTTTTGGCACAACAGAAAAAAAGAAGTTCTGTTTCTCTCAGTGACGATGAAAATGGACTGACAAATAAACTAAAAAGCGATACAAATTTTGATGCGAATAAACTGGAATGGAAACTGCAAATGGGAATTCAATCGTTGCCTGAGAAACAACGTGTAGTTTTCAACCTGAGATATTATGATGAAATGCCCTATGAAGAAATGAGCAAAGTGCTGGAAACCAGCGAAGGCGCTTTGAAAGCAAGTTACCATCATGCGGCAAAAAAAATTGAAAATTTTATTCTGAATAATTAAACGAAGGGAATAAAAAATAGTCTGAAGGATTGTAATGAAAAATAATACATCTGACATAATAAACGAATTAAAAACAGTGAGCCCGTTTTTGGCGGGAATCGAAAAAGTGAATGTTTTCAAGGTACCGAGCGATTATTTTACTGATCTGGATAAAAAGATTCTCACTTCGGTTTTTTTACAGCAAGTTGAAAAGAATGAATCTCAAGGGGTTCCGAAAGGATATTTTGATTCTTTAAGCGATCGGATTCTTTCAAAAATAAAAAATGAAACTCCCCTGACTGCAATAGAAGAAATTAAGCAAATTTCGCCTGCATTGCATTACCTGAAAGAGGAGCCTGTTTTTACTGTTCCTGAAAGTTATTTTGACAATTTGAGCGATCGTATTTTAGATAAAATTCATCATAAAAAAGGAAAAGTAATTTCATTAAATCCCGTAAGAAAAGTGTGGAAATATGCTG
>JBQCFI010000395.1:0-10572 GCA_051959325.1 Ginsengibacter sp.
AGAGAATCCGGATTTCCGTTCGCATTCTGTTTCCACAAAAATGGCCCTTGTCCATTAGGAATGATCAATTTATAATCGCCGTCATAGAGAACCTGCGAATAACTTCCATTTTGTTGAAAAGTGGTTTGAACACTCGGACTCGCGTTTTGGTCAGTTGAACTTGATGCTCCAATTTGTCCTACTAAACCAAAGCCATATTGATATAATTGATAAGGTACTTGGTTCCGTTCAACATTAATTGAATCGCCCTTGTACATAAGCGCTCCTGTCAACATAGTATTAGGCGCAGCATAATTGTCCTTTTTACAGGAATAAACAAAGACAATTAAGAAGGGTATTAAAAAAAATCTTGCATTCTTTTTCATAATCTTATATTAATAAATATTCTATTGATTCGGTTGTTTAACAATTTTAGGATTCGCTGCGATTACATCATCTCCTATCTGAGTATAATAATTTCCCAAAAGGAAACGATTTGCGCCTGTTACCAATGAAGGAAGGGTTTCTTTAAATACCCATGTACCATTATTTGGGCTTCCTGGTTCATATTCTTTATACGGCCATAATCCCCACGGCTGTGTACTATGTTGGGTAGCTTTACCAATATTTGTTTTTAAATCACTTAAAGTAGTAGGTCTTCCATCCCAAACGATATGAGCCAGACGCCAACGTTTCATATCGTAGAAATACAGACCTTCAAAAGCAAGTTCTACCCGGCGTTCATGAACAATCCGATTGAAGTCAATATCAGAAGGAGTTAATGGGATTGTTAATCCTGCACGTGCACGAACCTCGTTGAGATAGGTAGCAGCTGTAGCATTGTCACCCAATTCAAATGCAGCTTCGGCAGCATTTAATAAAACTTCTCCATAACGATAACGGATAAAAGCTACAGTACTTCCTTGTCCTCTTCTGCCAGAACCAACAGCGGGATCTAAATATTTGCGGATATAAAATCCGGTTTGTGTATGCAATTCCAGTCCATTCACAGGCCCATCTCCCCCTACAACCTGTACCGGAACAGAAGATCCGGGTAAAGGTTTGAGGTGATCAGATTCATCGCTGGTTATAATCGTTCCATCGGCAAGGCGATATCCTGCCCATATATCGACTGTTTGTCCTTTAAAAGAGCCCCCCGGTAGAATAATGGTACCCGCAAGTCTTGCATCCCTGTCAGCAAAAATATCCTGAACATTTTTATAAAAAATCGGCTTACCTGATGCATCCGTTGTAGCAAATGGAGCAAAAGTATTGTCTAATTTTTCAAACTGTTCGGCAAGGTTAAGGGAAGGATTAAGTCTGCCGGCATCGCCTCCTTCATCCGAAAAGGAAAAGGGTTGATCGTTGGTTGTGAAGGCATGGGTCACTCCTGTCGCAAAATCCTTCATGAAGATCGTTTCAGGGCTTGTTTTATCAATGAAAAGATTCGCAAAATTTTGTGATAACTGATCCATAGATCCGCCGGCAGGAGCTGTATATAATTTATAAGCTCCCGCTTGCCCATCAATGATTTCTTTTGCAGCACGTAATGCAATTGTATAATAGCCCACTGCCTTAGATTGATCAATTCCAACCTCACCGCCCGGCAAAGAAACGGCAGGAGTAGTTGCTCCGTACCTGGCTATTGAACCTGCATATAATGCCGCTCTTGCTTCCATAGCCAAAGCAGCGCCTTTGCTCGCCCTCGATTTTTCTGATACATCAGCAGGCAAGTCATTCTTAATCGCCTCTGCTTCATTGATTATAAAATCGTACATCTGCGATTCCGTGGCTCGGGGAAATTGAAGATCATTCACTTTGCCACTATAATCATAAGTTAAAGGCGTTGTTATCAGCGGGACACCGCCATATCGTTTAACCATTTCAAAATAAAAATTGGCACGCAAAAAACGCGCTTCAGCAGAAAATCTTTTTTTCTGCTGATCGGAGAGACCCGTTGCAGCGCTATCCCTTTGTAAAAATAAATTCAGATCACGAATATAATTATAGCTGGCAAACCAGTTAAGCCCCCAACTACCATACCCCCACCCGGTATTTTGTACAATGCCTCTTCCAAATCCGGAGTTTTCTGAGGGAAAACTTTCACTAAAATCTGCAAAACTTCCCCATCCGGCATTAAGGCTGCTAAAATCTACTTGCCTGTTATATAAATCAGCCAAAACAGAAAGTACCAAATTCGGATCGCTAAAAACCTGTTCATTCGTTAAGAAGGTATTCGGCTGTACGTCAAGGAAAGAGCTGTCCTTCTTGCATCCCCACATACCCGCCACTATGATTAAAACTGTAAATATTGATAGTATTTTTTTCATCTGAAAATATTTTTACTTCTTGTTTAGATTATAAAGAAAGATTAATACCTGCATTGATCACCCTGTTTTGCGGAAACTGAAGGCCGTTGTCATCAATAACTTCCGGATCAAGCCCATATTGTCTCAGGTTATCAATCGAAAACAGGTCATAGCCATTAATGTAAACGCGGGCAGCTCTTATTTTTACCCTATCCAAAATTGATTGAGGAAGAGAATAACCGAGCTCTATTGTTCTTGCTCTTATATATCGAACGTTATGCAGCCAAAAGGTTGATTGCGTTGCGTAATCGCTATGGCTAAATCCAGGATTGTATCGGTTAGCAGGATATTTTCCAGGTACCCAGGGACTATTTGGATCATAGATATTTTGCCTGTGCCATCTATCTTCAAATATGGCATTGAGATTTCCATTATTCTGGAATGCCCATCTTTGTTCCCAGTTTTGATACCACGTATAGCCTGCAGCTCCGGAAAAATCTGCATGGAAATCAAATCCTTTATAATTCACTGAAAAGTTAAAACCAAAATTTATCTGTGGTTGAGAGCCATAATTGTAGCCAATAGGTCGTTGATCCAATCCATCAATCTTTCCGTCACCATTTACGTCTTTATAGATCAGGTCGCCGGGTAGAAGTGTTCTGTTTCCCTGCCCGTCAATATCCACTTTATAATTGTTGATTTGATCTTGTGAAGTAAATTGGCCGATACAAATATATCCCCAGCCGATATTATTAAACCGGTCTTCATAAGAATTGCGATACTGATCAATTGAGTTGAAGAAAAGCGGATTATAAGAATGAAGGAATTTAGAGCGGGTGAAAGACAAATTTCCTCCGATCGTAAAGTTAACCTGTCCGGCTTTTCCATAATAGTTTAATGAACCTTCCTCTCCATATTGCGCGTCTGCATTAATGTTTTGCTGCGCTAAATTATACCCCAATTCCTCGGGTACGATAACATCATTTTTTGAACCTAATAACCCAGTGCGCTCTCGGTAAAACCAATCAAAAGTTCCGGATAATTTTCCATTAAAAAGAGTAAAATCAGCACCCACATCAGTTATTTTACTTTTCAGCCACGATACGGTCGTGATAGGAGTTCCTTTATCCCTGGAAGCAGGAACAGTAACTCCATCCAAAACCGCCGAACCAACGGTGCCATAATTATATCCTGGAAGATAAGCGAAAGGCGCGACGATTGGATTGTTATTGGGATTATCATCACCTAAAATACCATAAGAGCCTCTGAACTTTAATGAACTGAGAATATCTGTTTTATTACCGAGCAAGGCTTTAAAGAATGGTTCATCACTAATCCTCCATCCGGCAGAACCGCCTGGAAAGTACCCTACCCGATAACCTGGAGCAAAAAGATACGAAGCATCTCTTCTTCCGGAGAATTCAAGGAAATATTTATCAGCATAATTATAAGTTACCCGTGCTATATAACCGATCCGCGCTTGTGTTTGATCTATATCATTGTATTGATCTATAATGGGATAACTTACCAATGGTAAGAAATTGGAACGTGGATTGGCATGCAACCAATTGTACAAATGATGAAGTTGAAGTCTTTCGGCAACAACTGTTGCGGAAACTGAGTTTTGACCAAAGTTTTTATTGTATGCCGCCTGTACCTGCAAGGTAGTATTGATGTTTTTGGTTTGCCCTCTTTCACGCCATGGGTTGGTGGCGCCTCCGGTTACCTCGTAAGTGCTATCAGCTGGATGATAAGTATAAGCTTTATAAGTGTATTCCTGATTATTGAGCAATTCATCAGCAAAGTAATAGGAACCCAATCCACGTACAGAAAGCCCTTTCACCCACGGCAGATCCCAATCAATATGAAAATTAGTTTGGATCACACGCCATGTATCCCGATAGTGGCCGGAAAGATTGTTATTTAAAAACGCATAGTTAGATTCCAGATGGGGTCCTAAATCATTAAGATATTTAGGATTATCATTGGCATAAGGCCTTTCTTGTGGCGTGTTTCGCAATACTGCCAATCTTGCCAAAAAATAATCATCAACACCCGGAACGCCAGGATTTTGACGGTCTTCAACCCGTCCGTTTATATCAAAACCCACCTTTAATCCATTGGTTAATTTTGCAGTAACATTCGACTGAATATTCGTGCGTTGAAATTTATATTGACTTCCAAGAACAGAGTTTTGATAAAGATTAGTACCGGATACATAATAATTGACTTTATCTGATCCCCCGTTTATATTAATATTTACAGAATTTAAGGGAGCACCATTGTTGTTTAAAACATATTTTCTCCAGTCAAAAGTTCTGTATTGTGGGTCATTACTTGTTTTTGCGGAATCTAAAATACCCTGTGTGATGCTTGTATTTGCTGTCCAGGTAGACGTAGCAGGATCGTAATTAAACCCATTCGAATTAATTTGTGCATCCGCTTTGTAATATAAAAAGTCCGCTGTGTTGTTCACTACTTTTGGGAAACGGAAAAAACTTTGCCAACCACGGTAAGCATTTACATCTATGTTATTACGACCGGTTCTGCCTTTTTTGGTTGTGACCACTACTACGCCATTTGCGGCCCTGACTCCATAAATAGCAGCAGAAGCATCTTTCAATACTGTAATACTTTCTATATCATTTGGAGCCAGGTTATTGAACTGGCCTTCATCCTGCTGAATACCATCTATTACATACAAAGGAGTTCCCATATTACGAATCTGTATAGAAGCGGAAGCTCCCGGGCGCCCTTCCGCATCCCTGAATGTTACTCCGGGAAGTTTGCCGGCCAATGTGGTACTAACGGTCGATCCTCCGTGTACGCGCTCAATATCTTTACTCGTAACAGAAGAAATTGCAGCAGTTATTGATTCCTTTTTTTGAGTACCATATCCAACTACCACCACTTCGCTAAGACCAGTATTATCAGGCATTAGCATAATGGTGAAATTGTTTTCGCCATTAAGGTTTTTAGTAACGGTTTTCATTCCTACATAAGAAAAGGTGAGTTTCTTGTCAGCATTCGTAACCGGAATAGAAAATTCACCATTATCCTTTGTAATAACTGTTTTTTTGGAAGCATTTGCTGTAACAGTCACTCCCAGTAATGGTGTTTTGCCAGAAGAATCTGTCACCCTCCCGGTAATTACCTGGGCATTCTGGGCTTTCCCCAGCAGGCAAAATAAAACGAGAAAGGAAGTTAAAAAGGCTGCCCGCATATGGTTAAACTGCCCTTTTTGTTTCTCTTTCTGAAACGCTCCAAAGAATTTTTGTAAAAAACTTTTCATACTCAAATGTTTAATTCTTAATAAATCATTCATGGATTTGTGCATTGTTTTTAATCTTATTTTTTAACGGAACATGTATAAATTTCAATTAAACCAGCAGCATTGCTTTCGGCTTTCGCCATTAATCTGTTGCGCCTAAATTTGTTTATCACACAGTTTTCTTTAAAAGGTTTATCGAATATCGCAGAATCACGTTTCAAATAATAATGTGAAGGAAACCATAATTTGCCGGTTCTTCTATTCAGAGAGTATCAAAACTTTAACGTTTTGTTTCATTCTTTGATAACATAATTAAAACATTTGAAAAACCAAGACGGTGTATCGCAACTTAGGATTTGATAAATTTCTCTAAGGTAGTATCGTTATGTTTGGCAATATACTTCTTCGATATACCTTCGATACCCCTTCGATACCGCTTCGATTCATTGTATCGAAGCAGATACAGGATAAATATGGAGGAAAAAGGTCAAAGACTACCAGGAAAGAGTGTTTAACCATTAAAGAATTCAGAACAAAAATAATAAAGACCGTTAAAGCATAAACACTTTATTCTAGAAAGGTTTATAACCAAATTCGCCAGTCGAAGTGATTTGGAATTGCTGAGCTTTTGCAGATTTTATTTTTCAATTTCAGTTTTGCATGGTAAATTGAATTGTCAATGAAGATTTGAGAATCAGTAAACTAACAAATATTCAAGAATCTTATTCTTATAAATAAAGCACACCCCCCAACTTTCATTAATAAAGATGAAAAATCAGCGCATAAAAATTCTTTATTTTTTGGTTATACTTTTCGCATTTTTTCAACCGGATGCCAGCACGCAACCTTATTATTTCAGGCACTATCAGGTAGAAAATGGCCTTTCAAATAATACCGTTTATTTTATCAGGCAGGACAGTAAAGGATTTCTGTGGTTTGCAACTAAAGATGGCCTGAACCGTTTTGATGGCACACAGTTTAAAGTTTTTCGGGTTCATACGAGCGAAGATGAAAAGCATCTTCGCACGGATTATATCTATTGCATTCTTCCGGGTAAAGAAGGAGCACTATGGGTGGGGGCACAAAGAGGCCTTTACCTTTTTGATCCTATAAAAGAGCATTTGGAACCGGTCATTGATTCAATGACCAATATTTATGACATTACGATGGACGGGGAAGGAAAAATGTGGTTCATATCTAATAATACTTTATGCAGATATGATTTAAAAACAAGATTCCTGCAAAAATTTGATCCTTCACGTTATTTTCCTGCTACTTCTGTTTGCATGGCGAATGATGGCACTATCTGTGCCTCCACGGAGAATGGCTTTATTCAAAAATTTGACAACAACACTTCTACCTTCACCGGGTACGATGTATTTGCACATTCTAAAACCCCGACTGCAAAATGGATACAAAAAATCAGACCCGGAGATGATAAAACCATTTTTATCGGCACTACGAGCCAAGGCTTGAAATTATTTAACCTCGCTACTTCTGCTTACGAGGATATCCTCACTTACAACCCGGATAAGACTACCATATTTGTAAGAGATATTTTGAAAACCAAAGAAAAAGAATATTGGGTAGCGACTGAATCAGGTATTTTTATTTACCATACCGATACCAAAACTTTTACCAATCTTAAAAAGAAATACCAGGATCCTTATTCATTGGATGATAATGCAGTTTACGCTCTTTTTAAAGATCGGGAAGGCAGCATTTGGGCAGGTACTTTTTTTGGGGGAATTAATTTTTATGCAAAACAAAATACCGCTTTCAGAAAATATTTTCCGGGAAATAATGACAATCCGATCAATGGAAATGCCGTGCGGGAAATTTGTAAGGATCAGTACGGAAATCTGTGGGTAGGTACAGAAGATGGAGGCCTGAACAAAATCAGCTTTTCTACCGGGAAATTAAAAAATTTTAAGCCTACCGGAGAAAAAAACAGTATTGCCTATAGCAATATTCACGGGCTAATGGCAGATGGAAATGATTTATGGATTGGTACTTTTGAACATGGGATTGATATCATGGATATTCGGACAGGTAAAATTAAAAAGCATTTTTCTGCAGGAAACGGAGAAAAAGACTTACAAAGTAATTTCGCTCTTTGTTTTTACAAAACCAGCAGCGGACAAATACTTGTCGGAACGACCAATGGATTATACTATTATCATCCTAAAACAAATGAATTTATAAGGCCCACAGAAATACCCCGAAATCTATTTATAACAGGCATTCTTGAGGACCATGAAAAAATAATATGGGCCTCCACCAATGACAATGGTGTTTTTTGGTTTGATCCGGCTACCCACAAACATGGCCATCTTACAAATGAAGAAAACAACAAAAACAGTCTATCTAATAGTTATGTCAATGATGTCTTTGAGGACAGTAATAACAATATCTGGTTTGCGACAGAAGGTGGCGGACTTTGCTGCCTTGACAGCGAAAGAAAAAAATTCAGATTATTTACAACAAAGAACGGACTTCCGGCAAACTTTGTGTTTAAGGTTTTGGAAGATAACAATAAAAATCTTTGGGCCAGCACTTCCCGTGGCCTCGTTAATTTCAAACCAGGCTTTAAAGATCCGATCGTGTTTACACGTGCTAATGGCTTGTTGAATAATCAATTTAACTACCATTCGGGTTACAAAGACAAAGATGGCCGATTATATTTCGGCAGTGTAAAAGGAATGATATCGTTCCTGCCAAACGAGATTTCAAAAAGCACTTTTTTACCTCCGGTTTTTGTCACCGGAATCCAGGTTTTTAATTCGGATATTTCTCCAAAAAAAGATAGTTTCATTTTGAAAAAAACGATTGTTTGCACCAGTAAAATAACTTTACCTTATTATGAATCATCTGTAAGTTTTGATTTTGCGGCGTTAAGTTATATTTCACCTGAGATGACTGCTTATCAATATAAACTTGAGGGATTGGACAAAGACTGGACAACGTTAAAAACCAATCGGAAGGTGTATTTCACTAACTTATCTCCAGGAAAATATATTTTTAAAATCAAAGCGTCAATCAATGATGCCTGGAGCGATAAAAATGAGAGAGAACTGACCATCATCATCACTCCTCCTATCTGGGCAACCGCATGGGCTTATCTGATCTATGTTTTATTAGGAATTCTGATTTTAACCTACATTATCAGCAATTATCATAAAAGACAACAGCAGAAAAAAGAAAAAGAAATTTATGAAAGTAAAATTGATTTTTTTACGAACGTTGCACACGAAATCAGAACACCATTAACATTGATTAAAGGCCCTGTAGAAAACATTCTCGAGAAAAAAGAAGATATGCCGGAAATACAAGAAGACCTTGTTTGCCTGGATAGGAATACCAACCGTCTCATGAATTTGGTTTCACAAATATTGGATTTCAGGCAAACAGAGATCAAAAGTTTTACTCTTGACTTCAGAAAAGTAAACATCAATGAAATATTGAACGAAACTTTTGTGCGGTTCAAAATTTTGGCGCAAAAAAAGAATCTGAATTACCGGCTGATTCTTCCTGTGCATGAAATATATGCCTACGCAGATGCCGAAGCGCTCCAAAAGATTTTCAGTAACCTGATTGACAATGCGGTAAAGTATGCAACAAAAGACGTGATCATTAAACTTTATTCTTTGGAAAAGAACGGGGATACATTAATGATAAAGTTTGAAAATGATGGGTACATTATTAAGAAGCAATTTGAAGAAAAAATATTTGAACCATTTTACAGAATAAAAGAAATGCCTCATCAAAAAGGAACCGGAATTGGTTTAACCCTGACTAAATCACTAATAGAATTACACAACGGAACATTGACGCTTACATTCTCCAATAAAGATTTCAACACTTTTTTACTTTCCATGCCGGTGCATTCTTTAGAAAATAGAAAAGTAACTTTTTCCAAGGAACAATCACTGCTTTAATAAAAACAAACAACATGCTCCCATTAATTTTATTAATAGACGATGAAGAAGAAATTTTAAATTTCCTGCAACGAACGCTTAGCAGTAAATACAATACTTTAAAAGCAGAAAGCGCCACCGCCGGATTAGAGATTTTACAAAAAGAAGCAGTCCAATTAATCATTTGTGACGTAATGATGCCTGGAATGGATGGCTTCGAATTCTGCAAAATTGTAAAATCGGATTTTGACCATAGCCATATTCCGGTTATTCTGCTTACTGCAAAAAACACCATTCAGTCTAAAGTACAAGGACTGGAAATGGGTGCAGAAGCATATATTGAAAAGCCATTTTCGAAAGAATATCTGCTCGCGCAAATTGCCAGCCTGTTGGCAAACAGGAATATGATCAGGGAACATTTTGCCGCATCTCCGCTGGTGCATTTGAAAAGCATTGCACATTCCCGATCCGATGAGCGCTTCCTTGAAGATTTGAATGAAATGATTTCAGAAAAGATAGAAGATAGCGAACTGGACGTGGAGAAACTGGCAGGGTTGATGAATATGAGCAGGGTAACACTTTACCGGAAAATCAAAGCTATTTCCAACCTTTCGCCGCTCGAACTTATTAATATCATCCGGCTTAAAAAAGCAGCGGAATTACTTGCCAAAGGAGAGCATAAAATGTATGAAATATCAGCGATCGTTGGCTATAGTTCGCAGAGCAATTTTGCAAGGAATTTTCAGAAACAATTCAATATGACACCGACAGAATACATGCATTCAATGCATGATAACAGGAAAACCCAATTGCAGCAAACAAAGGAATAATACAAAAGCCGGTTTCCTATTTGAAAAAAAAAGCGTAAAAAAAAATCCCTCTCATGGAGCATGAGAAGGATTTTAAAAATAAAATGGTTAAATTTTTATTTCAATTCTTTGATCAGCTTTTCGTTCAGCAAGACATAATCGCTGTTGCCGGCCTGTTTAGCAAGTTCCATTGATTGATTTGCAGAAGCAAGAGCGCCTTTTTTATCGCCCATATCTTTTTGAATTTTTGCTTTATAATAAACCATAAAGAAAGGTGGTTTTCCGCT
>JBQCFI010000396.1:0-9185 GCA_051959325.1 Ginsengibacter sp.
CCTTTTAAAAAAGAAAATGCCCTTCAGTTTGCAGACTCATTAATTAATGACAAGCAACGCGACGATAAATATTATGCGGATATCAATCCGGCTTATAAATTACTTTCAGAACAATTGAAAAAATATGTAGGAATCGCTAAAACGGGGGGCTGGCCTGCACTTGATAGCTTAGATAAAACAAAATTTAAAAAAAATCACCGGTATCCGCAAATTCTTTCCATCAAAAAGTTTTTGTTTATAACAGGAGATATGGTACTTCCTGACACTTCGGATATTTACGACGAAAATCTGGAAAACGGAGTAAAGAATTTTCAAATAAGATTTGGATTTACTCCCGACGGCGTCGTCGGCAAACAAGCATTGAAACAAATGAGCGTACCGGTTATTGATCGGATCAAACAGATTTTGATAAACATGAATCGCATGAGAGGGTTGCCGTTAAATCCGCCCGGGCAACTAATTGAGGTAAACATTCCTGCATTTCTTTTGCATGTTTATGACAACGGAAAAACAGTTTTTACAATGCCTGTTGTTGTTGGGAAAGATGCGCACAGCACCACCATTTTTTCGGATTTACTTACTACAATTGTATTCAGTCCTTATTGGAACGTACCGCCAAGTATTGTAAAAAATGAAATCGTACCGGCGATGGATTCAGACGCAAATTATCTCGAAGAACATAACATGGAAATTACCGGACAGGAAAATGGATTGCCGGTTGTAAGGCAAAAACCAGGCGATCAAAACTCGTTGGGAAAGGTGAAATTTTTATTCCCCAATACGTTTAATATTTATTTTCATGACACGCCGGCTAAAGAGCTTTTTAATAAAGATATAAGAGCTTACAGTCATGGCTGCATTCGCCTTGCTGACGCTGAAAAGATGGCGGATTATCTTTTAAGAGACAACCGAAAATGGACACCGGAAAAAATACATGAGGCAATGAACAGTGGCGATGAACAATTCGTAAAATTGAAGGATCCGGTTCCTGTTTTTATCACTTATTATACAGCCTGGGTAGATGAAAACGGAAAATTAAATTTCAGAGATGATATTTACAGCCATGACAAAGAAGTGGCTGAGAAAATGTTTACAAAATAATGGAAACAGCAAAATAAGAAATAACCGGATTTCTTATTTCCTTTTTTAATAATCAGAACACAATTCGGGATTTGCTTTTTCAGCAGCTTCTATGGAATCAAAAGAAGAAAGTACGTCGGCTTTATTTTTTCTAACACAAACCGTGTGTTCGTAATGGGCAGCGGGTTTGCCATCAGCAGTACGAACGGTCCACCCATCTTTATCATTATAAACTTCTTTGACACCTAGATTGATCATTGGTTCTATGGCTATTACAAGACCATCTTTTAGTTTATTTCCTTTTCCTCTTTTTCCATAATTGGGAACCTGTGGATCTTCGTGTAAATCCTTTCCCAGTCCATGTCCGACCAATTCGCGAACAACTCCATAACCAAATTTTCTTTCGGTATAATCCTGGACAGCAAAAGAAATATCACCGACACGATTGCCAACAACTGCTTTTTCAATTCCTTTATAAAGCGCGTCTTTGGTGACGCGAAGCAATTGTTTTACTTCGTCAGTTATTTCGCCAAGCGCAAAAGTGTAGGCTGTATCACCATGAAATCCCTTTTTCAACGCCCCACAATCAATGGAGATAATATCCCCTTCTCTCAAAGGATCCTTTGTGGGAAAGCCATGTACCACCGCATCATTTACAGAGATACAACAGGCATAAGGATATTCGTGGTAGTTTAAAAAATTGGGAATGCCACCATGATCCCGTATGAATTCATCCGCCTTGTCATTAAGTTCCATTGTAGAAACTCCAGGTTTTATCATCGCCGCTACATAGGCGATGCTATCATTTGCCAGTTGACAACTTTGCCTGATCAGTTCTACTTCCGCGTTTGATTTATAATGAATCATTATAGCTATTTTAAAAAAACCCCGGCATAAGATAGCCAGGGTTTTGAAAATTTATTTAATCAGTAAAAAATTAAATTCCACCAGTAACACCGGGCGCTGCTGTCCTTCCCTGGATGCGTCCCCCACTCATTAATCCATCATATTGGCGCATCAGTAATTGTGTTTCAATTTGCTGCAATGTATCCAAAACAACCGCTACCATGATGAGCAGAGAAGTACCACCGTAGAAAGTTGCAAATCCCTGTGTAACTCCCAGCAATTGCATAATTCCCGGAAGAATACCAACGATAGCCAACAAAACAGAACCAGGTAATGTAATTCTATCCATGATCGTTCCGATATAATCGGTCGTCGGTTGACCAGGTTTTACACCTGGAATAAACCCGTTACTACGCTTCAGGTCATCGGACATTTGTTTCGGATTAA
This sequence comes from Ginsengibacter sp., assembly GCA_051959325.1. Classification (GTDB taxonomy): domain Bacteria; phylum Bacteroidota; class Bacteroidia; order Chitinophagales; family Chitinophagaceae; genus Ginsengibacter. Next base: position 2,374 of record JBQCFI010000396.1, read on the forward strand.
AAATAAGGGATGTATAAACAAATGTAAATCCAATCGTCATCAATCCATAAACAATCATGTAAACTCCATTCGTGGGATCGGTAAAATAAGAAGCCCAGTTTTTGCCACTTGTTTGGAATCCGGCAAAAATTGTTGGTAAAAACATAATTGCCTGCGCAAAGATGATCGGCATTACACCTGCTGCATTTACTTTCAAAGGAAGGAATTGCCTTGCTCCGCCAAATTGCCTGTTGCCGACAATTTGCTTAGCATAATTTACCGGCACTTTTCTTACGCCTTGAACCAACACAATCAATCCAAGGATTACGGCAATGAATGCTGCGATTTCAATCAAAAATATTAATAAGCCACCACCACCGTGTGTCTGTTTTGCAGAAAACTCCTGCATGAAAGATTGCGGCAGCCTCGCCAAAATTCCAATCATAATGATCAATGAAGTACCATTTCCCAATCCTTTATCGGTGATCTTTTCTCCAAGCCACATCACAAACATGGTACCTGCAGTAAGTAGAAACACAGTAGAAACCCAGAAATATGGTTTAAATGCTTCAAGCAAAGCGCCCTGGCTGGAAGATTCAAGGAAACCAATATAAGCTGCTGCCTGGAAGGCTGTAACAATAACAGTAAGATAACGGGTCCACTGGTTTATTTTTTTCTGGCCGCTTTCACCTTCTTTCTGAATTTTTGAAATCTGGGGAACCAGTACGGTTACCAATTGCATAAAGATGGATGCAGAAATGTAAGGCATGATGCCGAGGGCAAAAATTGACGCTTTTGCAAAGGCACCACCCACAAAGGCATCCAGTAAACCCAGCATACCGCCCTGAGCGCTATTTCTGAGTGAAGAAAGTTTGTTTGGATCTATTCCCGGAAGAACGATAAAAGAACCTACCCTATAAACTAAAATCAGTGCTAAAGTAACCAGGATCTTAGTCCTTAATTCTTCAATGGTCCAGATATTTTTTAGTGTTGTGATGAATTTCTTCACAGAATTATCAAGATTTAATTATTTGCAATCAGTATATCAGGCTGCAAATATCAATAAATTATTTTACTATTTCTACAGAACCTCCGGCTGCCTCGATAGCGCCTTTAGCTTTTTCACTTACCGCATTTACTTTAAAAGGAATTTTCGCTTTTAACACTCCATTTCCCAGGATCTTCACTTTATCAGTCTGACTGATGAGGTTGTTGATGTAAAGATTTTCAAGATTAAATTCTTTAATCTCATGCTTTTCTATCAATTGGTCTATCTGACCGAGATTAAATACTTTATATTCGATACGGTTGTTATTCTTAAAACCCCGTTTAGGAAGCCTTCTCTGGATCGGCATCTGCCCACCTTCGTGCGCCATTTTAATTTTGTAACCAGCACGGCTTTGACCACCTTTATTACCTTTCGTAGAAGTTCCACCTTTACCCGATGCTTCTCCACGACCTAATCTTTTTTCTTTGTGAGTTGCGCCTTTTGCAGGTCTTAAATTTTGTAATTGCATTGTACTTTTTTTAGACTTAACGCCCCATGTACAGGAGCTCGCTTTTAAATGATTATTGTAAATAAAAAGAAAAACCGGTTATGCCAGTTCTTCTACTTTTACCAAATGATTTACTTTGTTTACCATGCCCAGGATCTGTGGCGTTGCTTCCACTTCTTTTGAAGCATTTAATTTATTCAGCCCTAAAGCCTTTAAAGTAAGTTTTTGACGCTCTGAACGGTCAATACCACTTTTAACCTGTGTAATTTTAATCTTTTTCATGTCAATTATTTGAGTAGTAAGATTTAAGTCGTAAGTAGCAGAAAATATATTCTTACTTCCTGATACTTTCTACTAATATCCTATCCGTTAAAAACTTTCTTCAAGGAAATATTTCTTGTCTTGGCAACTGAAGTCGGCTCTCGCAAAAGAGACAAAGCTTTCACAGTAGCTTTTACCACGTTATGTGGATTTGCTGAGCCAAGATTCTTTGCCAAAACATCAGTAATGCCTGCACTTTCCAATACGGCTCTCATGCTTCCTCCGGCGATTACACCAGTACCGGCAGCTGCTGGTTTAATAAGTACTTTAGCGGCTCCATCCTTTGTCCATTGCTCATGAGGAATGGTACCATGAAAAAGTGGAATTCTGATGAGATTCTTTTTTGCATCATCTATTCCTTTCAGAATAGCTTCCTGAACTTCTTTGGCTTTTCCCAAACCGTGTCCAACTACTCCATTTTCATTTCCAACAACTACAATTGCAGAAAAGCTAAATGCGCGTCCGCCTTTCGTTGTTTTTACCACACGATTGATAGATACGACTTTCTCTTTCAATTCAAGCTCGCCGCCTTTTACTTTCTGTGTATTTGATTTCAACATTATAACTGTTTATAATTTTTTTATTTTTATTAAAATATCAATCCGCCTTCTCTTGCTCCATCGGCGACTGCTTTGATGCGGCCATGATATAAATATCCGCTTCTGTCAAAAACCACGTCTTTAATTCCGAGTTCTTGTGATTTTTTTGCAATTGCTTCACCAACCATTTTGCTCATCGCAACTTTATTTGCCTTTTGTGCAGCTATATCTTTCTGACGTGAAGAAGCAGAAGCAATGGTAGTTCCATTAGCATCATCGATCAATTGAACATAAATATCTTTGTTACTTCTAAAAACACTGAGCCGTGGTTTAGTAGCATTTCCACTGATTTTCTTGCGAATGCGGTATCTTATCTTTTGACGTGAGCTTACTTTTGAGTTCATTTTATTCTATTTTATATTCCGATACTGCCGGAAATTTTTATTTTTTATTATTAATTCAGAAATACTGAATTCACTTTATTTCTTTGTTTACTGTGGGTCAATCCGATATCAGCAAATCAGAAATCAGCTTATTTACCTGCGGATTTACCAGCTTTTCTCCTTAATACTTCCCCTTCAAACTTCACCCCTTTTCCTTTGTATGGTTCTGGCTTGCGCAGGCTGCGAATCTTTGCTGCTACAGCTCCGAGTAATTGCTTATCAACACTCGTTAAAATCACTTTTGGATTTTTACCTTTTTCCTGGGCGGTTGCTACAGTCAACTCTTTCGGAATTTCCACAATGATATTGTGAGAATATCCCAAAGAAAGATCCAGCAAATTTCCCTGGTTAGATGCTTTATAACCAACACCCACTAGTTCCAAAGTTTTTGTATAGCCATCAGTAACACCGGTTACCATATTCTGCACTAATGCGCGGTATAATCCATGCATTGCCTTGTGCCTAATCTGATCGGTAGGACGAACGAAGACAATTTTATCATCTTTCACTTCTACTTTAATATCAGGATCAATCGCTTGTTTCAATTCACCTTTTGGGCCCTTTACAGTAATCACGTTATCTGCACCTATGCTAACATTTACGCCTTTGGTAATTGTTACAGGATTTTTTCCAATTCTTGACATAGCCGGTTTTTTATTTTAGTTTGTAATTCTGGTAGTGTTCAGCCACGACTAAGGCTTAATTATCAACCAGTACTTTTTATAATTTTTTGTTCGAACTTCTTAAAATGTATCTTATTGCGAAGAATAATACCAAAAACGTAATAATTATTCCAACAACAGAATCCATATTAATAAATATTACACAATACTTCTCCACCTACCTTCTGGGCCTTTGCCTGCTTGTCCGTCACGACGCCTTTAGAGGTGGAAATTATAGAAATTCCTAAGCCGTTTTTTACTCTTTTGAAATCCTGCGGTTTTGAATAACTACGCAATCCAGGGCGGCTTACTCTTTCAAGACTTTCAATTGCCGGAATTTTAGATTGGGGATCATACTTAAGGGCTATCTTGATAACGCCTTGCTTGGAATCATCTTCAAATTTGTATTTTAAAATATACCCTTCTGTGTATAATATTTCAGTGATGCGCTTTTTTAAATTACTTGCAGGAATCTCTACAATTCGGTGATTCGCCATCTGAGCGTTACGAATTCTTGTTAAATAATCTGCAATAGGATCAGTAACCATTGTTTATTTTGTCTTTTAATTTTTTGTTTTTTTACAATGCGATATCCATTTGATACCATTTTTTGCTACAAGCCGCTAACTTTTACCAGCTTGCTTTTTTTACGCCAGGGATCTTTCCTTCAAGTGCCATATCCCGAAACATATTTCTGGAAAGCCCGAAGTGACGCATATAGCCTCTCGGACGACCGGTAAGCTGGCAGCGGTTTTTCAGGCGAACAGGAGATGCGTTCTTTGGCAGAAGATCCAATCCTCTGTAATCTCCCGCATCTTTTAATGCCTTTCTTTTTTCGGCATATTTTTCTACCATCTTAACCCTTTTCCTTTGCCTTGCTTTTATTGACTCTTTAGCCATATTTTGATTTGTTAATAGACTCATCAGCTGATCAGCTAATGAGCTAATTGGTTATTTTTTTATATTTTTAAAAGGCATTCCCAATTCTTTCAGCAATTCGTATGCTTCTTCATTGGTGTTTGCTGTTGTTACAAATGTGATATCAAGGCCGGTAATTTTATTTACTTTATCAATATCAATTTCAGGGAAAATGATTTGTTCGGTAACCCCTAAAGTATAATTGCCGCGACCATCAAAAGATTTGTCATTGATACCTTTAAAATCGCGAACGCGTGGAAGTGATACAGATACCAGGCGGTCTAAAAATTCGTACATATTTTCAGAGCGTAAAGTAACTTTTGCACCAATTGGCATGTTTTTACGCAACTTAAAATTCGAAATGTCTTTTTTAGACATGGTGGCAACTGCCTTCTGACCAGTAATTGTTGTCAGCTCATCAATAGCTACATCGATCAGCTTCTTATCAGCTACAGCACCATTTACGCCGCGGTTGATACATATTTTTGTAAGCCTCGGAGCCTGCATTACGGTTTTGTAAGCAAACTTTTTCATTAAAGCCGGTACTACTTCCTTCTTGTACTTTTCTTCCAGTCTTGGAGTATATTTTTCTGTAGCCATTATTTAATTACCTCCCCTGATTTTTTTGCTGTTCTGATTAATTTTCCATCCTCCCTCTTTCTGCTGATCTTAGAATGAGAATGCGATTTTGCATCCCAAAGCATTACATTTGAAATGGCGATTGGCGCTTCTACTTTCATAATTCCACCTTTCGTATTTTGTGCAGAAGGCTTCGTATGTTTCGTAACGATATTTACGCCTTCTACTAATACGCGTTGCTTTTCAGGAAGCACTTCCAAAACCTTACGGTGTTTCTTCAGGTCTTTATCATCACCGGTAATTACTACCACTGAATCGCCTTTTTTTATGTTGAACTTCGGTTTAAATCTTGTCTTCATTTTTGACAAATATTGTCTTGATTAATTACTTATTAGATACCCTTTTTTTTAAAGGGGTGCAAAGATACAATTTATATTACAATACCTCAGGTGCAAGAGAAATGATTTTCATATAACCCTTGTCACGCAATTCACGGGCAACCGGCCCAAAAATCCTCGTTCCCCTTGGCTCATCTGCCGCATTTAAAAGCACTACAGCGTTGTCATCAAAACGGATGTAAGAACCATCTTTTCTGCGTAGTTTGTTTTTTGTGCGAACAATAACGGCTTTGCTCACAGTTCCTTTTTTTATTCCGCCTGCAGGAATGGCATCCTTTACAGTTACCACAATCTTATCGCCGACATGCGCATAATCCTGGCCTGAGTTTCCTAATACACGGATGCACAACACTTCTTTTGCGCCACTATTGTCTGCTACATTTAGCCTGCTTTCTTGCTGTATCATTTTTTTACCTTTGAGCCTTTAGCATGAAGCCTTTGGCATTTAAAACAATTATTTAAATTTAAAATCTTATTTTACTTTCTCAATCACCTCAACCAATCTCCAGCGTTTTGTTTTGCTTAATGGTTTGGTTTCCATTATTTTAACCAAATCGCCGATGTTGCATTCATTCTTCTCATCATGAGCATGAAAACCGGTAGTTTTTTTCACGAATTTTCCATAAAGCGGATGTTTTACTTTCCTTTCCACTTTAACAGTAATCGTTTTATCCATTTTGTTACTGGAAACTACGCCAGTCCTTACTTTTCTTAAATTTCTTTCGGACATTTTATTGATTTTTTAATCAGCATATTAGCACAGCTAATTAGCTCATTAGTTGTTTTTTTCTTAATTCTGTTTTTGTACGTGCAAGATCTTTTCTCACATCGCGTATGGTCATGGGGTTTTCCAATGGAGAAACCGCATGAGCAAATTTTAATTTCTTAATCCGTAATTCATCCTCAGCAATCCTTGATTTAAGATCCTGCTCACTCATGGTTTTCAGGCTGTTTACGAAATCGTTTCTGTTTGACATGGTTTTAATTTGATAATTCGCTATTTAATTTTCCATTCATTAACTTAAGGGTACAACCTTACGCCACATAATCCCTGCTCACCACAAATTTTGTTTGAATAGGCAATTTTTGTGCTGCCAGTTCAAAAGCTTCTTTTGCTACCTGCATCGGAACGCCATCCGCCTCAAAAATGATCCTCCCTGGCTGCACAACTGCTGCCCATCCTTCAGGATTACCTTTACCTTTACCCATCCTCACTTCCGCTGGCTTTTTGGTAACGGGCTTGTCCGGGAAAATTCTGATCCAAACATTTCCTTCACGCTTCATGTGACGCGTTAATGCCTGCCTGGCTGATTCGATCTGCTTGTTTGTTAACCACACAGAATCAAGCGCTTTTAACCCAAAACTTCCGAAAGCAATGGTATCTCCGCGTTTTGTATCGCCCTTCATACGGCCTTTCTGCATTTTTCTATGCTTCGTTCTTTTTGGCTGTAACATAATTTTCGTTTATTTGTTTGTT
>JBQCFI010000397.1:0-3435 GCA_051959325.1 Ginsengibacter sp.
GTGATGCTTTCAAGATCCAAATGGTTTGTTGGCTCATCCAGCATTACCACATTTGGATTCTGTAACATCATTTTACTGATCATACATCTAACTTTTTCACCACCACTTAGCACATTGGTTTTCTTTTTTATTTCATCGCCACTGAAAAGCATTTTCCCTAAAAAACCTCTTAAAAAATCTTCATCTACATCGGTAAAATGATCGGGAACAAATTGACGCAACCAATCGAGCAACGAAAGATCTCCGGTAAAATATTCGCTATTATCGTTAGGCAAATACGCAGTGGTAATGGTAGTGCCCCATTCAAATTGGCCGTTGTCGGCTTTCATCTTATTATTAATAATCTCAAAAAAAGAAGTGAGGGCAACAGGATCTTTACTTAGAAATGCAATTTTTTGTCCCTTTACTACATCAAAGCTTACATTGCTAAACAACGTTTTTCCTTCAACGGTTTTTAATAATTTTTGTACGTTCAGAATTTGATTTCCCGGATCTCTTTCTGGTTTGAAAATGATACCTGGATACTTTCTGTTACTTGGCGTGATATCTTCAAACACCAGTTTATCCAAAGCTTTTTTCCTCGAAGTAGCCTGTTTACTTTTTGAAGCGTTGGCACTGAATCGCGCAATAAATTCAAGGAGGTCTTTTTTCTTTTCCTCCATCTTTTTATTTTTATCTGTTGCCTGTCTTGCAGCGAGCTGGCTGCTTTCGTACCAGAAGGTATAATTCCCGGTATAGATCTTTATTTTTTGTTTATCGACGTCTGCAACATGTGTACAAACTGAGTCTAAGAAGTGACGGTCATGGCTCACGACCAAAACGATATTTTGATAATCTGCTAAAAAATTTTCCAGCCATGAAATTGTATCGACATCCAGGTTGTTGGTCGGTTCATCCAACAACAAAATATCCGGATTACCAAAAAGTGCCTGTGCTAATAAAATCCGCACTTTCATATTTGCAGCGACGTCGCGCATTAACGTTTGGTGCAATTGTTCAGGTACTCCTAATTCATTTAACAAAGTAGCAGCGTCACTTTCAGCAGTATAACCTCCCATTTCACCAAACTCAGCTTCCAAATGGCCAGCTCTCATTCCGTCTTCTTCAGAAAAATCTTCTTTCATGTAAATGGCATCTTTCTCGATCATGGTATCCCACATTTTTTTGTGGCCCATCAACACGGTGTTAAGAACCGTAATCTCATCAAACTGAAAGTGATCCTGCTTCAGCACAGCCATTCGTTCGCCTGGAGTAATAGAAACGGAACCTTTATTCGGTTCAATTTCTCCACTAATAATTTTTAAAATGGTGGATTTTCCCGCTCCATTCGCGCCGATAATTCCGTAGCAGTTTCCTTTTACAAAATTGAGATTTACCTCATCAAACAACACCCTTTTACCATAAGCGAGCGTTACATTATTTACACTAATCATGCGTCCTGATTTTTGAGGCGCAAAAGTAAGAATTTATAAGCGAGCTTCCTTGCTAATATGATCTACAATGTTTAATTAACAAGGATTTTTTAAAAAAAAATCCATTATTTATATCAAAACAGAAATCACGGTTATTTCTCCTTTTACTGTAATTCGTGATTTGAAAAAATCAGAACAGTAAAGTAAAAATACTTCCCTGTCCGGGCACGGAATGCACGGTGATATTGCCTCTGTGAAGCATCATGATTTGTTTACACAAACTTAAACCAATACCACTTCCGGTTTTTTTGGTACTGAAGAAGGGAATGAAAATGTTTTCTAGAATATCTTCTGGTATGCCCGTGCCATTGTCGGCAACTTTTATCAATACCCTTCCTTTGGTGCTGACCATTCCTGTCAAAGTAATCTTTGCTTCCGGTTGATCTTTCAATGCTTCTTTCGCATTTACAATCAGATTTATCAGAACCTGTTCTATCAGGCTTGGATCGATTTCCACTTCCAATCCCGGATCTTTTAAAACAATATCCATCTCAATATTTTTTTGATCCAAAGTGGGTTCCATTAACTGATACAAATTTTCAAAAAGATCACGTACATAAACGGTCTTCAGATTTGGCTTTGTTATTTTATTCAGATTGCGATAAGTCTCGGCGAATTTTAGTAAACTTTCACTTCGCCGTTTTATGGTTTCTATTCCAATTTCAAGATCATGAACAGCACCATCATGATTGTCGAGATGAACAACAGATTTTTCAAGACGGTTCTTCAAAGTATCCGCCAATGAAGAAATGGGAGCAACAGAATTCATGATCTCATGAGTCATCACACTTAATAATTTTTGCCAGGCCTTTGATTCTGTTTCATCAAGAGCCTCATTAATATTTTGAAACGCAATCAGAGTGAATTTTTTTCCTCCTGTTTGAAACGCAGTTGCAGATAACAGAATTTTGAATGAGCGGTTTTCCAAATGAACCATTGCAATTTTACTTTGACCGGGTTTTAAAGAGATGATTTCATTGTGCAACTCTTCGTCACGTCTGTTTAAAGAATAAATCGTTTTCAAATAAGGCAATTGCAACATTCTTTTCAGAGATTCATTCATCCAGATCACTTCTCCGTTTTCAGAATCATACGATACAATTCCGGTATCAACCAGCTCGAGTATTTTTTGTAAATATTGATGTGACGTTTCTTTCTCTTTACTGATATCCTTAAACGTCGAAGTGATTTGATTAAATCCTTCACGCAAGGGCTGTAACTCTAGCGGCGCGTGCTTTACATCGAAAAATCTGGAAAAATCCCTGTAATGGATCGACTCTATAAACTGCTTTAATTCTTTTTGCGCTTTGTATTGAAAGCGATAAAGTTCACCCAACTGATAAATGATAATTGGCGTGAGTAACAAAAGATAAATCAAAGTTTTGTTTATCAACAAATAAGACGCTGCCATGAGCGTGATAAATAACAGCAATATCCTGATAAAAATTTTAAATTCAATTCGTTTGAGCATGTTAGTATATTTTATTTCTCATTCAGCGTTCACGTTCTTTCTTGAGCATTGTGTTATATGTCATATTTGCTCAACCTTCTATACAATGCGGTTCTTGTCAAACCGAGTTCCTTTGCAGCTTTGCTGATGTTTCCTCCATGCTTTTCTATCACACGTAAAATGGTATTTTTTTCTACCAGGCTAAGATTTAAATCCTTTGGTTCTTCTTCTTTTACTGCTACTGATTCTATCGGGGAAAAAATTAAATCAGCTGCGGAAAGCGTTTCTCCTTCCGACATGATCACCGCTCTTTCCATAGTATATTGCAACTCACGCACATTGCCTGGGAAAGGATATTGTCTCAATTTTTCAATTGCTTTGGCGTCAAATTCCAATTGGGGTTTTAAATATTTTTTTGAATAAATATTTACAAAATGACTGGCCAATAAAATAATGTCCGAACCTCTTTTTCTAAGAGGCGGAACAGTTATTTCAACCGTATTGATGCGGTAA
>JBQCFI010000398.1:0-2405 GCA_051959325.1 Ginsengibacter sp.
GCTTCAGGATCTCAACCGGGAGCTGTGCAAAACAAAGCCGCGATTTATCAAAAGAATTTTTTGCTTGGCTTTAGCAACGAATATGAATTTAATGATCATTGGCACAACACCACTTCTTTGTATGGCTCTTATACTGATTTCATCAATCCGGGAATCAGAGTATATGAAATCCGGAAAGAACCGCATTTTGGTGGCAGAAGCGTTTTTGAATATAAAAAGCAAATCGGTAAAACCAGCTGCCAGCTTGACTTTGGTACTGAAGCACAAAAGGGTTTTTTTAACACAAGGGATTATGGCAATAAATCCGGCGCTGCCGATTCTTTGCAATCGGATGATAATTTAAACAACTGGCAATATATGTTCTTTGCGCAGGCAGATTTAAAATTTGCACATGGCTGGACGGTGACGGGCGGCGTGAGCCTGAATAAATCATCCATTGAATTGGTTCATCTTTCGGCAAGACCATCTACCACGCAAGAAAGAATTTTTAAAAATCAACTTCCACCCCATATTGCAATTCTCAAAGAAATCGGTAAAAATGTTTCCGTTTATGCCAGCATTTCCCGCGGATTTTCTCCACCAACCGTTTCAGAAGTGCTTCGTTCCGATGGATTATTCGGTACGAATCTGCAACCGGAAGAAGGAATTGATTACGAGTTAGGAATTAAAGGCACGCTTTTACAAAATAAAATCTTTTTTGATATCAGTAGCTTTTTCTTCGATCTGAAAAATACAATCGTACAACGAATAGATGTGGACGGGGTTTATTATTATGTCAATGCAGGTTCCGCTAAACAAAAAGGTGTGGAAAGTTATGTTTCTTACCGCTTCGTTGACGAGCCGGATCATTTCATCAATTCAGCAAAAGTATGGAGCAGTTATGCCTTGCATGATTTTCATTATGGAAGTTTTAAACAGGTAAACGATGATTTTTCGAAGAATCAGTTACCCGGCGCAGCGCCAAATGCAGTGGTGGCTGGACTTGATATTACATCAAAAAGCGGCTGTTATTTAAATGTAACTTATAATTACACAGACAAAATCGCCTTAAACGATGCTAATTCTGTTGATGCTTCTTCTTACAATCTTTTAGGGTCCAGAATAGGTTTCAAAAAAGAAATTAAGAAAAAGATCGGCGTAGAAATTTTTGCGGGAGCCGATAATCTCTTTGATACAAAGTACAGCCTTGGCAATGATATTAATGCCGCAGCTGGCCGGTATTATAACGTGGCTCCTGGAAGAAATTATTATGCGGGAGTTGTTTTCAGGTTAAATAAAATATAGTGAAATATTGAATCAGTAAAAGGATAAATAAAAGAGATTTTTACTTAGTTTTAAGAGGAAAGTTTTTATCATTTTCAATAGAAATATAATTAAAAAGCGGCATGGTTCTCAAAAAAATCCCATCTACGTTTTTCGTTTTAAATTTGTGCGATGGAGGAAAAGAAACAGCGCAAAAAATTAATGGATCTCAGTGTTCTGAAAAACGTATTTGCGTATGCGCTGCCTTATAAAAACAAAATTTATGCCTCCATATTTCTTTCTATAATTCTTGCTGTTCTTTCTCCGCTCCGTCCTTATTTGATTCAGTACACCGTAAATGTTTTCATTAAGGATAAAAACATGCAATGGCTCATTCTTATCACTATTATACAGATAGGGATGTTGCTGCTGGAAACGGCGTTGCGCTTTTATTTCGGGTTTATCACATCCTGGCTGGGGCAAACGGTTGTAAAAGATTTGCGGGTAACCGTTTATAAAAAAATCCTGAGTTTGAACCTGCGGCAATTTGATAAAACGCCAATCGGAACATTGACAACCAGGACGATAAATGACATCGAATCCATCAATGATATTTTTGCCAATGGATTAATTCCAATTATCTCGGATCTGTTGTCAATCATTTCTATTTTATTATTTATGTTTTTCCAGGATTGGCGGCTGTCGCTGATAAGTCTTGCGCCTTTTCCAATTCTCATCATCGCCACATATTTTTTTAAAGAGAGCGTAAACAAATCTTTTATAAAAGTAAGAAATGCGTTGGCTGCATTGAACGCTTTTGTGCAGGAACATATTACAGGAATGAGCGTGGTACAGGCTTTTGCAGTAGAAGAAAAAGAATTTAATAAGTTTAACGAAATCAATAAGCAACATCGCAATGCAAATATCAAAGCGATTTTTGCCTATTCCGTTTTTTTTCCGGTCGTTGAAATCGTACTTGCGTTTTCTATTGGTTTGTTGGTTTGGTGGGGTGGAAATTATTCAGCGAATGCGGGTGTGATCATTGCATTCATTATGTATCTGAATTTGTTGTTCAGACCACTCAGGCAAATCGCTGATAAATTTAATGTGCTTCAAATGGGAATGGTAGCAAGTGAAAGGGTTTTTAAAGTTTTGGAAAATGA
>JBQCFI010000399.1:0-3257 GCA_051959325.1 Ginsengibacter sp.
ATTGACTCCTTCGTTTTGTCTGTTTGAACGGGCGCATAACCGGTAAAAAAACCAGGGCCTTCTGCTGGTATATCAATCGAAAATGCTCCATAAGCCCAATGTTTATCCTCCCGCAAATTCATGTTGATACGCGACGTAAATTCGCCGCCTAAAATGCGGTTCATCATTTGGATCTTCTCGTAATCCGGATCTTTTGCCGAAGGGCTTATCTCCGCAGCGAAAATGATGGATTGCAATGCGCCGGGTTTATCAATAATGTAAACGGCAGGACTGCTTGCAAGGGCAACATCTTTGATGTTTTTTTCCGGAACCGATTCTTTTTTCCATGATGCAAAGTTCTTTTCCAATTTAGTTTTTAGTTCGTCGGCATTTACATCGCCAACTACTACCAATACCGCATTGTTGGGAGCGAACCAGGTATCATGAAATTTGACTAAATCTGCACGAGTGATTTCTTTGACAGATGACTCGCTACCGGAACCTGTAAAAGAATTACTGTAAGCATGGCCTTTGCCGTATAATAAGCCTGGCAAAATGCGCAATCCCATTGCGACAGGCTGCGACTGTTCCTGTTTTATAGCCAGCAACTGTTCTTTTTGCACACGCTCAAAATTCTTTTCAGGAAAGGAAGGATTGTACAAAACATCTGTAAACAACTTCAGCGATTCGTCCAAATTTGGTTTTAATGCAGTAAGATATAAATAGGAATTATCCAGATCGGAATAAGTAGAAAGGCTTGCGCCGGCATTCGCCAAATCATCGCTCAACTGTAAAGCAGACCTTGTTTTTGTTCCTTCCTGCATCATTTTCATAGCCAATTTGGAAAGTCCTGGTTTGCCGAACTGATCGGCGGCATAACCAGCATTAACCATTAAAGACATATCTACAACAGGAACAGAATTTCTTTCCACCAATGCCACTTTTAATCCATTGGCTAAGGTGAAGTATTTTACTTCAGGAAATTTAACAACCGCAGGCGGTCCTAACGTTGGCTGTTGCTTTCTGTTAGCAATAGAATCCCCAACTTTAAAATTTCCATAAGGCTCAATATCCAAAACATATTCACCATCACTCAACCATTCAACCGCAGCTTTCTTAATATCGGCAGGGGTTGCATTTTTAATCCATTTCTGTATCTTTTTATAATAATCGGGACTGCCACCAAAGGTTTGGCTTTGAGCAAGAATATCCGATGTTCCGCCAAAACCGCCAATCCGTTCCATGCCTTTTACAAAATTTGCAAAGTAATTTGTTTTGGCCCTTTCTACCTCGGCCGCTGTCGGCCCCTGGGTAAGCATTTTGTGAAGTTCTTCATTAATTACGGTATCTATTTTACCAGCTGTATATCCCGGTTTTACATAACAGAAAATATTAAACTGGCTGGCAATTTCCCTGTCATCAACATAAGAGTACACATTGTTGGACAACTGATCATCATACACCAGTCTTTTATACAGCCGGGATGTTTTTCCATTGGTAAGAATATCACTTAATAAATTCAAATAGGCATCGTCCGCAGTTCCCCATTGCGGCGTATTCCATGTTTTTTGCAAGCGGGCTTGCGGCACATGGTCCTGCGCTTCCTGGTAATGTATGCCACTCATTTTTGCCACCCAGGCACTTTGCCTGGCAATAGGCGGACATGCAGCAATTGCTCCAAAATATTTTTTTACTTTTTGATAAATGGTATCTGCATTTACATCGCCTGCAATTACCACCGTTACATTGTTGGGGCCATAAAAGGATTTAAACCATTGCTTCACATCATCCAGCGATGCAGAATCCAAATCCTTGTTTTCACCGATCACCGTCCATGAATATGGGTGACCTTTAGGAAAAGTATTTTTGGCGGTAAGTTCCTCGGAAATGGAATAGGGCTGATTTTCACCCTGCCGCTTTTCATTTTCCACAACACCTCTCTGCTCTTCAAGCCTTGATGAATCAACAGAACCCAGCAAATAACCCATCCTGTCGCTCTCAGCCCATAATATTTTATCCAGCCCGGATGTTGGTACGTCTTCAAAATAATTGGTGCGATCATTATTGGTCGTTCCGTTAATATCTGTAGCACCGATAGATTCTGTCAAAACAAAGTATTTATCACGGTTATTCTCGCTGCCCGTGAACATCAGGTGTTCAAATAAATGGGCAAAACCATTCTTCCCAACCGGTTCATTTTTAGAACCAACATGATACCATACATTGAAAGCGGCTATAGGCGCTTTATGATCTTCGTGTACCACAAGCGTAAGCCCGTTGTCCAAAATAAATTTTTTGTAAGCAATATCTATTTCAGGATAATTCTTTTTTACGGTTTGTGCAAATAAAGTAGCACAAACAAATAATAAGCAAAAAGATGTGAGACATGTTTTCATAAATAAAAGTTTAGATAAGAAGATTATCGAAGCAGATCAATAGGAAAAACTGGAAAGCAGATTAGATAGGGAAAGAATAAATACGGATTGAAAGTTATCGTATTTTTTTAAAAATCCAAAAAAGATTTATCCGTAAAATATAATACTCCTGCTTGTGTCCCACAGCTATTCTTTTTCAAACTGCGCTGGTTTGCCTGGTAAAACGTCAGGGTATTAAAAACACAGTAAAGCAATAAATACTTTGGAATCTTATTTTGACCAAGTGACGTGTTAAAGATAGATAAGATGAAAACGGGAACAAATCACCGTACCTGTCCATTTCCTTTTATGATCCATTTTTCGGTAACGAGCTTCTCTAATGCGAATGGTCCACGCGCATGAAGCTTTTGGGTTGAAATACCTATTTCTGCGCCCAACCCAAATTCTTCACCATCAGTAAAGCGGGTAGATGCATTGCTATAAACAGCCGCAGCGTCCACTTCCTGTATAAAACGGCTGCATTGTTTTTTATTTTCTGAAACGATCGCTTCTGAATGTTTGGTAGAATATTTCTCTATATGCTGTAATGCTTCATCTATGTCCTTAACCACTTTTATGGCACATTTCAGGCTCAGGAATTCACGACCAAAATCTGCTGCCGTTGATTTTTTTAATTAGGGTTTTCCTTTGAACAATTTATGTGCCGTGGCATCCGAAAAAACATCTACCTGATACTGCTCGAGCAAGGGTTGCATTTCCTTCAAAAAAACCGGCGCTATCGATTGGTCCACCAATACCGTATCCACTGCATTGCAAACAGAAGGCCGTGAAACTTTCGCGTTAACTACAATGTCACGCGCTTTATCCACGTCAGCTTCCTTTTCTACATAAATGTGGCATACA
>JBQCFI010000400.1:0-4200 GCA_051959325.1 Ginsengibacter sp.
TGTATCTCTGAGCGCCTGCGGCAATTCTACTTTAAATTCAGCAGAATCAATGGTTGTAGCCCATTGATTCCCAATAAGGTTGTAATAAAATTCAGAATGATTTTGAAAAAAATTGATTGCGTTCAGTACCTGGTATTTAATCACATATTGCTGATCGCCTTCAACATATTTCTCCGAAGAGCCGATACGAATATTTTCATAATCACCGCTTTTATTTATCGAAAACTTCCAATGAGGAACTTTTATATTTTCAATAATTATGTGTGCATAGCCGTTAGCTTCCATTTGCCGTTCCGCTTTTTCTACTCCCGCAGGCAATGATTGTAACGGATATTGATATTGAATCGAACGGATAATACCATGACGCGGCTCGGCAAAATGAACATCCAGGGTTTCAGTAAAATCGAGCGAGGCGTTTTTATTAATCTTCACATCAATACTGTAATGCCGGATGAGAAATGCTTCCTGTGCTTTTGAAAATTGAAAAACACTGGCAAGAAAGACAAATAAAAAAACCTTTTTCATCAAAAAGAATTAAAATTTTACTTCTACGTTTTGCGCTTCCTGCGGGTTATCCAGTTCGTAAAATTCACGCGGCTTAAAGCCCGACATATTCGCAACAATTACTCCGGGAAATTGCTGAATAGCCGTATTATAATCTCTGACAGTTGCATTATAATAACGCCGGGCATTTCCCAAATCTCCTTCAATGGATTGTAACGCAGACTGAAGTTCTAAAAAATTTTGATTCGCTTTTAATTCCGGGTAGTTTTCCGCAATTGCCAGCAGTCCGCGTAGCGCACCACCCAATACTTGGTTTGCCTGCGCTAATGCGTGCACATCGCCTGCTGGCACTGACACTGCTGCGTTTCGTGCTTGTGTCACTTTTTCAAAGGTCTGGCTTTCATGGGCCGCGTATCCTTTTACCGTATTCACAAGGTTTGGAATTAAATCGTATCGCTTTTTGAGAAAAACGCGAATATCGCTCCAACTGTTATCCACTTTTATTTTCAATTTGATCAATCCATTATACATGGCGATAATCCAGATAATGAGGAGAACGATAATTGCAAGAATGATCCACACGGCCATGGTATTGACTTTAAGGTTAAGAAGATAAAATTATTAAACCACAATTTAAAATAAAAGATTAAGTATCAATGAGAAAAAAAGGATATTTTGGCGGCATTCTTCTTTCGGTAAACTAAAAAATAAACCAATTTCTTACTTCGTTCTCAATACCCATTTATTGGGGGTCGCTAAAACTGTAACTTTTTCCTTGTTCATCCGTTTACATCAAAACTTTACCAATCAAAAAGAAATATTTACCATTCATGTATAGCTATGTACTGTGTAAAACATACTACCTAGTTTTGTCGTGTAATATTTCAAACCAAGTAATTCTCAAAAAATGAAAAAAATATTCCTTTTAAATCTCTTTTTAGCAATCTTTTCTGGAGGCATCTTTGCGCAGAGTCCGGGTGCAACGATCAATGGCAGAATCACGGACGGCGGTGATCAAAAAATCATTGATGCCGCTTCCATTTCGCTTTATAAAGCAGATTCATCCTTAGTGAAAATGAATCTTACAGATAAGGACGGAAATTTTGAATTTCAAAATGTTTTGCCGGGAAAATACTATTTACTGGCAACTTCAATCGGCCACTTATCAACCTACAGTCCGGTGTTAAACGTGGCTCAAAACCAGCATCTGAACATTGGCGTCTTAAAATTAAATAACGAGATTAAAACGCTCAAGGGAGTTATAGTAACAGCAAAAAAACCATTTATCGAGCGAAAAATTGATCGAACTATTATTAATGTGGATGCATCGATCACCAATGCCGGCACTTCTGCATTAGAAGTACTGGAAAAATCTCCTGGAGTTTCCGTAGATAAAGATGGAAATGTAAGCCTGAAAGGAAAAGCAGGCGTAACCATTATGCTTGATGGAAAACCTTCTTACCTAAGCGGACAGGAACTCGCTAATCTTTTAAAAAACATGCCTTCATCAGCCATTGACCAGATAGAAATCATGACCAACCCGTCGGCAAAATATGATGCTTCCGGAAACTCAGGGATCATTAATATTAGAACGAAGAAAAATAAAATGCATGGCGTCAATGGCAGTGTCAGCGCTTCGTTGCAGCAATCTTATTATACAAGAACCAACAACAGTTTTAATATAAATTACCGCACCAATAAAGTAAATCTATTTGGAAATTACAGTTATTCTCTTTGGCAAAGCCAACAAAATAATCATATTACCAGGAGGTTCAGAGATTCCAGTTCAAAACAAATACAAACGATCTTTGATCAGGTAAATGATGGAAAATATACTTCTAATTACAATAACCTGAAAGTGGGTATGGATTTCTATGCCAGCAAAAAAACAACGGTTGGATTTGTTTTATCAGGCTACTTGAATCCTAACAACAATTCCAGTACAAACCGCACAAATCTGAACAATGGAAATAACCAAACTGATTCAGTTGCGATCTCAGATAATGTGAATAAACAGAAATCCAATAATTTTTCGTCGAATCTGAACCTGCGCCATGTATTTGATTCAGCAGGAAAAGAATTTACGGTTGATGTGGATTATCTCACTTATGATCAAAATGCCAATCAACGGTTGATCAGTAATTATTTATTTCCTGATCTTTCTGTAAGAAGACCAGCAGACGAGTTAAAAGGAACGCTTCCTTCCAACGTAAATATTTATTCTGCTAAAACTGATTTTACCTTTCCGTTGAAAAAGGCTGGTAAAATTGAAGCCGGAGTAAAAAGCAGCTATGTAACTACAGATAATGATGCACTTTATCAAAATAAAACCGACAACGGGTATGTGACAGATTATGGCAAAACGAATCATTTTATTTATAAAGAAAACATAAACGCAGTTTATTTCAATTACAGCAAGCAAATAAAAAAATGGGGAATGCAGGCGGGTTTACGTGCGGAAAACACGAATTCAAAAGGCGATCAATTGGGTAATTTAGTAAATAAGGATTCGTCGTTCACAAAGCATTATACCAACTTATTTCCAACAGCCTATTTAAGTTACCAGGCCAATACAAAAAATACTTTTTCGGTGAATTATGGAAGAAGAATTGACCGGCCTGATTACCAGGATCTGAATCCCTTCTATTATTTCCTCGATGAATATACCTACCAGGTTGGAAATACGCTGTTGCAGCCACAGTTTACCGATAATGTAGAATTATCACATACTTATAATGGTTTTTTGAGCACCACTTTGAATTACAGCGTTACGCATGATGCCTTTACCGATGTATTGAGACAAATTACGTCTGAAAGAAAAACATTTCAGACAAAAGATAATATTGCAACAAAAACAAATTATGGACTGGCAGTGAGCGCCAATTTCCCGGTAACCAAATTCTGGTCCACCAATATTTATACAAATGTTTCCAATACTGCCTTTAAAGGCGAACTGAATGGAGGCATGTTAAGTACCCAGGCAATGACTTTCTTCGGAAACATGAGTAACCAGATAAAATTTGATAAGGGATGGAGCGCTGAACTCAGCGGATTTTACCGGTCAAAAGCAATAGAAGGGCAAATCGTAATGAACGCCATGTGGCGCCTCGATGCAGGAGTACAAAAAATGGTTTTCAAAAACAAAGGAAGTGTGAAATTGGGTGTGCGCGATATATTTAATTCCCAGCATTTTTCGGGAGCTGTGAAGTACCAGGATATTGATTTAAATATCAACAATACCCGGATGAACCGAACTGTATCGCTTACATTTTCTTATCGCTTTGGCAAACCGATCAAAAATCAACAACACAGAAGAACCGGTGGAGCTTCAGAAGAACAAAGCAGGGTGAAAACTTCAAATGAGTAGCATTTTATGATTTGGGATTTGGAATCAGATAAATAAGAATCTTAACTATTTATTGTTTTGTTGAAAAAAACCTTCCGGTATTCAAAAGCCGGAAGGTTTTTCTTTTATAACGCTTCAAACTTATTTTGCAAATCCAAAAGCTGGTTAATTCATTTTCACCCCATACCCAAACGGCATACCATTTGCAAAGGTGAATTGAGTATGAAAAGATTTGTTTCCGTTACCCTTTTGGCAGGCATAATTTTGTTTGCCTGCAATCGTGCCGAAAAAGAAGAAAACAGTATCAGTAAAAGAGATTATAGCATTACAAAGAAGAATGCTTACAATAA
>JBQCFI010000401.1:0-2338 GCA_051959325.1 Ginsengibacter sp.
TTTTTTTATAGTTCCAAAATCAGGAGACATGGAACATTCTTTCTTTGACAAACTCGCCGGAAACAATGAGCTATGGCAACAAATCAAAAACGGGGTTTCAGAAAAAGAAATTCGTGCCAGCTGGGAACCGGCATTGAGCAACTATAAAAAAATCAGGAAAAAGTATTTGTTGTATAAAGATTTCGAATAGTTGTTTCCTTTATACCTCTCTGTTGCTGAACATTCAACCTTCAACTTTGAACATTTTAAACAAGGATGAGTTTAAGAATCATTTTTATGGGGACGCCTGAATTTGCTGTTCCTTCATTAAATAAAATTTATGAAGCCGGTTATGAAATAGCCGCTGTGATAACAGCGCCTGACAAGCCGGCCGGTAGGGGAATGCAGATTACACAAAGCGCTGTGAAAAAATTTGCTTTGGCAAAAAACCTAAAAATCCTGCAACCGGAAAAATTAAAATCTCGGGAGTTTATTGAAGAATTAAAATCATTAAAAGCCGATCTGCAAGTAGTTGTTGCTTTTCGCATGTTGCCGGAAATAGTCTGGAACATGCCGCCAATGGGAACAGTGAATCTCCACGGATCTTTACTGCCTCAATATCGGGGGGCGGCCCCCATAAATTGGGCAATTATCAATGGAGAAAAAGAAACCGGCGTAACTACTTTCAAATTGCAACAACAAATAGACACGGGAAATATTTTATTGCAAGAAAAAATACCTGTTTCTGAAAATGAAACCGCAGGTACACTACATGATAAAATGATGAATGTTGGCGCTGAGTTGCTACTAAAAACCATACAGGGATTAGAGAATGGAACACTGAAGGAAATTCCTCAACCTTCAACATCAAATGTCGGACATGCACCCTTGCGGGCTGCTCCAAAGATCTTTACAGAAACAGGTGAAATAAACTGGAATAAGAATGTGGAGGAAATTTATAATCTTATTCGGGGACTATCACCATACCCTTCCGCATTTACTTTTTTAAATGGTAAAAAATTAAAAATTTTTTCTGCAGAAAAAGAAAATTCCAGCGAATCAAATGGAGCGGGACAATTTTTGACAGATCATAAAACGTTTTTAAAATTTGCAGCAAGGGATGGATTCATCAGTTTAAAAGAAATTCAATTAGAAGGAAAAAAGAAAATGAAGATTGAAGATTTTCTCAGGGGGTGGAGATAATGAAGCTCTTGAAATTTGAAGAAAGCCATTCTTTGTTTTCTTCTTGAAATATTGTCTCCTATCTTACATTGCCTGGGCATCTATATTCGGAATATTTTCCATTACCACCGCCACTTCCATCGCTGCCTAATCTAAAGGAAAGCGTTAGACCTGTGAAATAATACCAGTCTTTTTGGGCCGGTGCACCACGTTGTGTTCCTGCAGCAGGATACTGTGGATCTCCATTTTTTAATTCGCCTCCCCTGTATGCCAGTTCTACCGCTTTCGCCCCCCTGTTTGATAGCAATAGGTTTTTATCTACATACGTTGTGCTTACATCATCCAAATAATCGGTAAATGTTTTTCGAAAACCCATTTCGATACCTACATCCACATTATCGCTTAATGATAACTTAAAGCCTCCACCAAAGGGTATAGCAAACTGAGTAAGTTTATATTCATTCCTGCCGACTATAAATCCCTCACCCTCTGTACTCATTTCTTTTAAATAATACTTTTTGCCGCTGGTATCAAACGTATAAGGATTGAAATGAAAAATGGCAACACCTGCAAATAAATAAGGAGTAACCGAATGAGTACCAATCGGCTTAATGTAATATTCCAAGCCCAGTTGGCCTTCAGAGATGGCAGAGGCAAAACTAAGATTCCTGGCTTTATTATCAGTATATTTATCCGCTCCTGAAACTTTTCCAAAAGTGACAGCGCCGCGGATAGAAAAGTGATCCGTAAGATCATATGAAAGTCCTGCTCCAGCTGCTAAATGCGCCTCATTGAATGTAATAAATTTACTTTGCAAATCACCCTGGTAATTGGACATGCCGGCAAAAAGATTAAAATGTAAATCCTGGGCAGAAGCACCAAAAATGACCAGTAATAAGGAAACAGTTACCGATAAAACTTTCATAAGAGACCGTTTAATCCGATAAAAGGCAAAAACAATACCACAAGAGCGTAGGGATAAAATTGGGTTTATTGTGGTTCATCTTAAAACCCGGTTCATTGAACCCCGATTTTAAAAACCAAAAACAAAAAAACATATTACCTGCGTCAGTAAAAAAAGATACCTGCGTCAGTAAAAAAAGAAATAAGTTGAAAAGCTAATTTAAGAAACTAAACGCTCTTTGTTGCCAAATCTACCGTTTTATTCAGCACACCA
>JBQCFI010000402.1:0-3355 GCA_051959325.1 Ginsengibacter sp.
TATTAAGCAATTCGGGACGGTTAAAATGGAAACCTACCCTTTTAGCCCGATATTCAGACATAAATTTTATTTACGCTATTTAAAAGGTGTTCAGGTGGTGAAGCCACTCAATTATATGCCTTATATAAAGTCAGATGCATTGAGACTGCTGGCGGAAAGGTATGGCTGGAAGCCCTATCCTCAGAAACACTTTGAATCGCGGTTCACAAAATTTTATGAAGGGTATTGGTTGCCTGAGCGGTTTGGGTTTGATACCAGGCGTGTACAATATTCCAGTTTAATTCTTACAAAGCAAATGACAAGAGAACAAGCGCTTGAAAAACTTAAGAAACCTGCTTATAATCCTGACACGATTGATGATGAATTTAATTATATCGCCACAAAACTTGGTATTACTAGTGAAGAACTTAGAGGTTATTTTAATGCGCCGAAAAAGTTTTACCAGGATTATAAAAATCAGCAGACCATGTTTAAGGCCGGTGCAAAAGCGCTTAAAATGCTGGGTGTGGAGCGTTCAATAAAAAGATGATTACTATTATTAATTACGGATCTGGAAACATCAGTGCGATCGGCAATATTTATGATCGCTTAAATATCCCGTTCGCTGTAGCTCATACTCCATCAGAAGTGAACAGTGCTGAAAAAATAATTTTGCCCGGCGTAGGAGCATTCGATGAAACAATTTCTATGTTGGATGAATCAGGTTTCAGATCGATTCTTGATAAACGGGTGTTAGAAGATGGTGTGCCGGTTTTAGGCATTTGTGTTGGGATGCAAATATTGGCTAAGAAAAGCGAAGAAGGAAAATTGCCCGGGCTCGGATGGATCAATGGGGAAGTAAAAAAGATAGATAAAAGTTTGCTTACTGAAAAGCCTAAGGTTCCGCACTTGGGCTGGAATTCAATTCAAGTTATGAAGGAGAATAAGGTATTTCAAAATATAAATCCGAACGATGGATTTTATTTCCTGCACAGTTTTTATTTTGAATGTTTCGATGAGAAAGATATTTTATCCAAAACATCTTACGGTAAAGATTTTGCATCATCGGTCAATCATAAAAATATTTACGGCGTGCAGTTTCACCCGGAAAAAAGCCACCAAAATGGCATTTCCCTTTTGAAAAATTTTGCAAAACTCTGATGCTTAGATCTAGAATTACTCCATGCTTGTTGGTGCATAAAAAAGGGTTGGTAAAGACTGTTCAGTTTAAAGATCCGAAATATGTTGGTGACCCGATTAATGCAGTTAAAATATTTAATGAAAAGGAAGTTGATGAGTTAATGGTGCTCGATATTGATGCGTCTGTCGAAGGAAGAGGGCCGGATTTTACCTTAATAAAAAATCTGGCGGTGGAATGTAGAATGCCTTTTTGCTACGGAGGCGGAGTAACTACCGTGGAGCAGGCAAAGAAAATAATAAACCTCGGTGCGGAAAAAGTGGCGATTAGTTCTGCCGCAATTAACGATTTTAATTTGGTGAAAAAAATAGGGGATGCGGTTGGCATTCAAAGTGTTGTAGTGGTAATAGATGCAAAAAAGAAAGGCTTTTTGGGCGGCTACGAAATTTTCGTTCACAATGGCAAAAAGCCAACAGGAATTAAAGTTAAAGATTTTGTTCAACAGTTGAATAAAGTGGGGGTAGGGGAAATTGTTATCAATTCAATTGACCATGATGGTAAAATGGAAGGCTTTGATTTTTCGCTCATCGATATGGTAAGAGAAGCTTTTGACGGGCCGATGACCGTAGTTGGTGGTGCCGGCTCATTCAACGATATAAAATCTGTAATATCAAAATATAAAGTAATTGGCGTTTCCTGTGGCAGTTTGTTTGTTTTTAAAGGCAAGTACAAAGCTGTATTAATCAGTTATCCAAACAAGCAGGAAAAAGCAACATTATATCAGCAAGTTTCATGAAGCAAATTATACAATCCTTTAAAACCGGAGAAACGATTTTAGAAGATATTCCCGCTCCCCAGGTAAGCCGTGGGAGCGTACTTATACAGACTACCGTGAGCCTTGTGTCTCTTGGCACAGAACGAATGCTTGTAGAATTTGGCAAAAGCAATTTGATCCAAAAAGCAAGGCAGCAACCTGATAAAGTAAAGCAGGTATTAAGTAAAATAAAAACCGATGGGCTAATGCCTACCTTAGAAGCAGTTTTCAATAAGTTAGGACAACCTTTGCCTTTAGGTTATTGTAATGTTGGAAAAGTAGTAGGAGTGGGTGAAGGTGTATCGGAATTCAAAATAGGCGATCGCGTTGCGTCAAATGGCCAACATGCAGAATACGTAGATGTGCCTCAAAATCTTGTCGTGCATATTCCTGAAAATGTGAGTGATGAGGAAGCGGTATTTACGGTTATAGGTTCTATTGGATTACAAGGAATCAGATTGTGCAATCCCACGCTCGGGGAAACTATTGTGGTTATTGGTTTGGGCTTAATAGGCCTTTTAACAGCAGAACTTTTAATTGCAAATGGATGCAGGGTTATCGGTATTGATATTGATCCCCAAAAAATAGAAATAGCAAAAGCGAAAGGAATTATTGGAATAAACCCTCGCGAAGGAACAGATCCGGTTAAGTTTGTAAACGATCTTACAAACGGAACCGGTGCTGATGGCGTTATTATTACTGCTTCTGCAAAAGGGGATGAAATTGTTTCCCAGGCGGCACAAATGAGCCGAAAAAGGGGAAGGATTATTTTAGTAGGCGTGATTGGTTTAAATATAAGTCGTGCTGAGTTTTATGAAAAAGAATTAAGCTTCCAGGTTTCCTGTTCGTATGGACCGGGAAGGTATGATGAAAATTACGAACAGAAAGGGCAGGATTATCCGCTGCCATTTGTGCGCTGGACTGAAAAGAGAAACTTCCAGGCTATTCTGCAGGCAATTTCTACAGGCAAATTGGAAGTGAAGTCATTAATCACTGAACGCGTACGATTGGATGATTACAAAAATATTTATGAGAACATCAGTAATAAAGGTTCAATCGCTTCTTTATTGGTATATCCTGAAAAATCCGATAATAGTACAATTATTCGTATATCCTCTGCGACTTTTGCAAGTGCAAAAGGTGGTATCGGCATTATCGGGGCCGGTAATTTCACTGCAATGACCATGTTGCCTGCCTTGAAAAAGGCTAACGCTCTATTGGTATCAATTGCGAGTGCAAAAGGGGTATCAGGAACTTCACTCGCTCAAAAATATTCAATTTCAAAAAGCACGACCGA
Organism: Ginsengibacter sp.; assembly: GCA_051959325.1. Taxonomy (GTDB): domain Bacteria; phylum Bacteroidota; class Bacteroidia; order Chitinophagales; family Chitinophagaceae; genus Ginsengibacter. The sequence goes on from JBQCFI010000402.1 coordinate 3,229, forward strand.
TTACAAGCAGGTAATTACAGACCCGGAAATTTCATTAGTGATGATTACAACGAGGCATAATCTTCATGCAAAAATGGTCATGGAATGTTTGGAAAATAAAAAGCAAGTGTTTGTTGAAAAACCTTTA
>JBQCFI010000403.1:0-2582 GCA_051959325.1 Ginsengibacter sp.
GACGATCTTCCTGTCGAGCCATTTAATTTCTGAAGTAGAAAAAATTGTTACACACATCGGTATCATCAATATGGGCGAAATGCTTTTCCAGGGAACAATAAATGATTTATACAATCTTCAAAAAAATGAGTTGAAAGTTCGTATAAAGACCGATAACCCCCAGCTCGCCGTTGCTATTCTTACAGCATCTTATAGCATAGTGGATCACGAAGGCACTCTTGACATCATGATTCAATCAACGAAAGAAGTTAATGACATCATACACTTATTAATCACCAATAACGTAAAAGTATATGAAGCAGCCACCGACAGTAAAAACCTTGAACAAATCTTTTTAAGTATGACGCAAAGCTATACTGTTAGCTAAGCTTGCGGTTAAAAAAATCCCTTTATTAATAAATCAAAATACTTTGGGCAATGAAAGAACTTCTTGCTGTCTATCGCACAGAATTAATCAAAACAAAAAACTCTTTTGCTTCCTGGCTCGTTATTCTCGGAGCATTGTTTATCCCGGCATTTTTTGTTGCAACTATCGCGTATCATTGGCGTGACTATCTTCATTATCTTGTTGTCGACAATCCGAATCCATGGAATGAGTATTCAAGAAAACTGTTTAATGGCGTACATTTTACGTTCCTGCCTTTATTGATCGTTTTGATAATAGCACTGGTTTTTAATATTGAACACAAATCAAATACCTGGAAACATATTTTTGTATTGCCGGTCGCTAAAACAAAAATCTTTATTGGCAAATACCTGGCGTTGATAACTCTTGTGTTGTTACTCTATTGCCTGCTGTTTACGTTTTATTTATTGGGAGGCTTTTTGTTAGGGATATGGAAACCGGAATTTGGTTTTTTGAATTATCGTCCGTCTTATCAATATGGAAATATCCACACAAATATTGCTGCTTACCTCAGCAAGTCGTTTATTACAGTACTAGCGATTCTCGCCATTCACTTTTGGCTGAGTTTTCGTATGAAGAATCTGTTCTCAACGATTGGTATTGGTTTAGGCGGTGTTGTATTAACTATAGGGATGTACATTTCTCATTGGCATAGCCTCATATATGTTCCCTATGGGTTGCCGGTTTTGATGTGTAACTATGCTCCCGACTTTCATCATGTTCTTACCGCATTTCAGAAAAACAGTTTGATTTACTTTTCTATCATTTTTGTTGCAAGCTATTTTGATTTTACAAAATTCTTCCGGGGGTAAAGAATAGACGATCGCGCTGGCCAGCTGCTATTTGTAGAAATTACAAATCTTGCATTATTTCTTCATTTACTGTTTCATTCGCAAGTGAAATTCTATTGTGCATTAGCACTCGCAATGAAAACTTACGCGATAGAAACACTAAGGAATCAATTCATAAAGATGTCAGCAGGCACATGTACGACTTTTATAGTGGATAATCAAAAACAGCGCACGAAATAATTACAATGATTATTCATACAATTTTCTCAGTCCTTTTTTCACTCAATTCAAGGTGATTTCCTTTGACGATTGATTTTCTAAAAATCAACAACAGGATAACGATCGAAACGCAAAGGATCAAATAACTATAAGCGAGCGTTCGTTGTCCCGGGTTGGGAAGAAAAGTCAATAAAGCTGATAGGGCAACAGAAAGTACAATATATGATCCGCCGCTGGTGATGCCGCCGGCAGTAGCCGCGTTTTTGGGAAACCTGATCAGGCAGTGAGTAAAGAAAAAATTGTAAAGAACACCTTCTATCAAATGAATAACCACCACAAAGATCATTAAGAGAAATATCGTAGTCAGAGAATCCAAAAAGAGGAGCATCAAAAGGATGATGACGGCCTGGATGAAAGAGAAGATCATCGCCTTTTTAAATAAATTACGAATGCCCATCCATCTTCCGATAATTCCTCCTGAAAAAAGCGCCATCCCGGAAAACAATGCACAATACCCGGTGGCAACAGCAGAGAGATGAAACACTTTATCAACAATAAATGGAACGGCTATGTTAAACGACATGACGAGGCAAAAACTCAATCCAAGGATCACGACGCCCACACTGAAGTCCCTTGTTTTCATCAGTTTTAAATAAACGTTGGTAACGGGCTTCCAATGAAAATGCGCACGATATTTCAGCGATTCGCCGCTGTATTTCAGTTCTGCGATCAGGAGGATGGTGGCATAAACAGCGAGAAAATAAAAACAGGAGGTCCATCCGAAATGGACCTGCAGGAAACCACCGAGATACGGTGCAACGATTGGCGCTGTGCCCCATACAATGGTCAATAATGCGGTATAACTTCGCTGTTGCTTACCTGAATAAACATCTACAAAAAAAGTTCTTTTACCCACAGCAATAAAGGAAACACACAGGCCCTGGAGAACGCGACAGGCATCTAAAAGAAATAAATTCCGGGTCAGTACGATCAAGATGTTTGAAAGAATGAATAACATCAATGCGATGATAACCGGCTTGTAGCGACCAAAACTGTCCATCAGGCTGCCTGCAAAAAATTGTCCTATTCCATACGTGATGAGGAAAACGGATAAGGTTAATTGGATCTGGGCGGGAGTGGCATGGAACTCCCGAACCATTTCGGGA
>JBQCFI010000404.1:0-5722 GCA_051959325.1 Ginsengibacter sp.
ATCATAATCCCATTATGATATATTTGCATGGTATATTTTCCTTTTAGGAAAGTACCGGAATAGCACGTGAATTCTAACCGTTTGTGATTGTCTTTCTCATAATCGAAGCCCACAACAGCAGTATAAGCTTTTCGCCCGGAATTAGTTTCGAATGAATTTCTTGTGCCGGAGCCGCTCAACAATACCAGCCCATTTGGCTGCACAATCACCACGTATATCTCTTTTGCAGCATTTTGCGACCTTACACTAATCTCGAAAGACCCTTTCAATTTCGTTGTTTCTGATGCCAGTACCGTCTTCCCTTGATTATTGTAAGCCGCAAATCTTAAATGTGATACCAACAAAGGCAAAAATAATGCCGTTTGTGGTTTATTTTTATCAAATGCAGATGCTAACTTTTCCGCATTCTCTTTTTGCTTACCCTCATTCAGTTGTTTCACTAATTCAGACAATCGCGCATTCTCCTTCGTAACAGCAAAATTCTCTTTTTGCAAACGTTCAATTTCCTTTTCTAATGCTTCAATTTTTGTTTCCGCTGTGGAATCTTTCGCAAAATATCTTTCTTGCAAAATTAAAGCAATCTCATTTTTTAACCTGTTGAACTGGATTATTTTGACAGCAAGTTGATGATCAGCTGAATCGAATGCAATGGTATCAGCCACATCATTCAATTGTCGAACTGCTGAATCTAACGGTAACTGGTTAACCCCTGCATTTTTATCGCCTGCAATATTTTTTGTCGAAGCCGCAACCAAAGAAGTTGAACTTTTTTTTGAAAAATAAAAACGGTAGCCCCAAACCGAAATGAGCGTAAAAGCAATAGTAACAACTATCAATGCACAAATCAACAGGTATAAGGATTTCCGATCTTTCATTAATCGCCCTAAAGTATTTCTGTGCAAAATATGTAATTAATTAATGTCCTGTAATTCTTTCCGCTTGTTGACGCCGAAGACATTCCGGAATTCTCAGAAGGATCACTTATCGTTAAGATATTTTCTTTCTAAACACGCCTTTCATTTCGAAATCAAAAACAAAGATTTCCATTATTTGTTGATTTGCTGCTTTTACATTATTTCTATACTCTTTAAGGGCGACAATATGATATTACTATAGCTTACTGCTTATGTAATTATCCAAAACTATAAGTTCACAGTAACGTTCTGTTGTTTCGCGATGCAATTCTGACAGAACTGTTTTGCGGAGGTAAAACACAACGTTAGCGAAGCTGCTATTTAAAAAACATCTGTTACGGTTGCCATGATCTGGTGATTTATTTAGCTTATGTTACATCTAGTCCTATTGACTGAACGCGTAATACCTGTACCTGATCCGGTGCTATACCCGTGCGCTAATAGCGCATGGGTAAGGCAGCTTTTTATTGGTAGGTAGAAGGAGGGACATTGGGGGGCATAGGGATCATGTAACCTTCCCCGGTTGGCAGTCCTGGCACATGAAGGAAGAAATAGGATTTGTTTCTAATTTTTTCGTACAAGTTTGGGGAGACACTTGTCCATTTGGAAATAGAAATTCCATGCCGGAAATATGCTAACTTCGACTCTGGTCACGCAGTTAATTTACCATTGAATTTTCTGCTTTTGCAAACGTGATTAATTTTTGTTTTATTCAGGCAATCAAACATTTTTAATATTGCCTTTTTACCCTATTTTTGCAGCCCAAAAAATTAAGTAAAAACTATATGGATAAATTGATGTACGTAATACCTGCAATGGGTATCGTTGGACTGCTTTACACCTTCTTTAAGTTTGCATGGGTGGGAAAACAAGATGCGGGCAATGAACGAATGAAAGAGATCAGCACTTATATTGCTGAAGGCGCCATGGCGTTCCTAAAATCAGAATGGAAAATCCTTTCGTATTTTGTAATTATTGCAGCAATATTGCTTGGCATTATGGGTTTTAGCAGCGCCAACAGCAGTTGGGTTATTGCAATATCATTTATCTGTGGAGGTTTTTTTAGCGCACTCGCCGGTTATATCGGGATGAAAGTGGCGACCAAAGCAAACGTACGTACAACACAGGCTGCAAGAACGAGCCTATCAAAAGCATTGAATGTTTCATTTACCGGTGGAAGTGTGATGGGACTTGGTGTTACCGGTTTGGCGGTTTTAGGTTTAGGTGGTTTATTTATTATCCTTAAAGCCGTTTTTGCACCGGAAGCACTCGCCAATAGTTTTGAAATGGAAAAAACAATTGAGATCTTAACAGGTTTCAGTTTGGGTGCAGAAAGTATCGCTTTGTTTGCCCGCGTGGGTGGTGGTATTTATACAAAAGCCGCTGACGTTGGCGCTGACCTCGTAGGAAAAGTAGAAGCGGGAATTCCTGAAGATGATCCGCGCAATCCTGCAACCATTGCAGATAACGTAGGCGATAATGTTGGTGATGTGGCAGGAATGGGCGCCGACCTTTTCGGTTCTTATGTGGCTACTATTTTGGCAACGATGGTTTTGGGAAGAGAAACTATTTCTGCTGACGCGTTTGGTGGAATGGCTCCGATATTATTACCGATGCTGATCGCTTCTATGGGAATTATATTTTCCATTATAGGAACTTTTTTTGTAAAAATATCGGACAGCGCAGGATTGCATACATCAGTTGTACAAAAGGCGCTGAACTTAGGAAACTGGGGAACCATAGTTATTACAGCGATTGCGGCTTATTTTTTAGTAATGTGGCTGCTTCCTGATACGATGACTTTAAGAAATTATGAGTTTACTAAATACGGCGTTTTCGGAGCGATCATAGTGGGTTTGGTAGTGGGAACCTTGATCAGTTTTATCACAGAATTTTACACAGCAATGGGCAAAAGGCCTGTGCTCACTATTGTGCGCCAATCCTCTACCGGGCACGCTACGAATATTATTGGAGGTCTTGCTGTTGGAATGGAAAGTACTTTATTTCCAATTTTAGTGTTGGCTTCCGGCATTTATTTATCCTACTACTGTGCAGGTTTGTATGGAGTGGCTATCGCATCTGCCGGAATGATGGCAACAACAGCCATGCAATTAGCCATTGATGCTTTTGGTCCCATTGCAGATAACGCGGGCGGAATCGCAGAAATGTGCGAATTGCCAAAAGAAGTGCGTGAAAGAACTGACATCCTGGATGCAGTCGGAAATACAACAGCAGCTACCGGAAAAGGTTTTGCAATTGCATCTGCTGCACTAACTTCTCTTGCTTTATTTGCCGCATTTGTAGGTATTGCAAAAATCGATGGCATTGATATTTACCGCGCCGATGTATTGGCCGGGTTATTTGTAGGCGCCATGATTCCATTTATATTTTCTTCTCTGGCAATTCGTGCAGTGGGCGAAGCCGCGATGGCGATGGTAGAAGAAGTGCGCAGGCAATTCCGTACCATTCCCGGAATTATGGAAGGAAAAGGAAAACCGGAATACCAGAAATGCGTCGCGATTTCAACGAATGCATCCATTAAAAAAATGCTTTTGCCCGGAGCAATTGCGTTGCTTTCGCCGGTAATCATTGGGTTTATTTTTGGGCCGCAGGTTCTTGGTGGATTTCTTGCCGGTGCAACAGTAAGTGGCGTGTTGATGGGAATTTTCCAAAACAACGCGGGTGGTGCCTGGGATAATGCCAAAAAATCTTTTGAGAAAGGCGCTTTAATCAATAATGAAACTCATTACAAAGGTTCAGAGCCACATAAAGCGTCTGTAACAGGCGATACTGTCGGTGATCCGTTTAAAGATACCTCCGGGCCGAGCATGAATATTTTGATCAAATTAATGAGTATTGTTTCATTGGTAATTGCCCCTACCCTGGCTCATAATTTTCAAAATAAAATAAATACTGAGCGTCAGCAAAAAATCAGAACATTGAACAACATGAACACGTTGTCTGCAGAGCCTGTTCATAATAAAAATGTATGGACATTAACAACACCTCCCGGAACAGACAATGCCTCAAGCGAAAGAGAGATCATAAAATTCATTGATGTGTTGGAAGAAGATAACCTGGTTAAAGCAAATACTTTTTCTGTCGCTGTTGCAAAAGGAGAACTGTATATCGACGGACAAATACAGCCTGAATCGGTAAAAAATAAATACAGTAGTTACATTCAAAAAACCGGTGATTTTATTACCAAAGAATCAAAGCAATAGAAATAATTTTTGGCTTTTTTTTAAAAATGAAGAACCGGCTGGTTCTTCATTTTTTTTGGAAATGACTTGAGGCTTCTTTCAGTAAAACGACAAATAATGGAAATTTACATTTTCCAGGTTTCAATTGTAAAAAATAATCATTAAATAAAAGCTTATCATTATTTTCATGGTATCAAAACCAATAACGATGAAAATAAAACACAGTTTGTTTTTACTCGCCAGTACGCTTCTATCCTGCATGGCACAACAAAAAGAAGAAAAGCCAAAACAAATTCCTATTGCCGGTACATGGAAACTTATCACCGGAACATTGATAGAAAAAGGAGACACGACTGTTACAGATTACAGCAAAAACATGTCATTTATTAAAGTCATCAATGATAATCATTTTGCTTTTTTGCAACACGATCTCGATAAAGGAAAAGATTCTGCAAAAGCTGTGTACGTTTCCGGCGGCGGCGCTTATTCTTTGAAGGATAGTAGTTATACCGAACACCTGGAATATTGCAGCGACAGGCAATGGGAAGGAAACGATTTTAATTTTACCATCAATATTCATAATGATACACTCACTCAAAAAGGAATTGAAAAAGTGGAAAGTGCCGGTGTGAACAGGCTGAATATTGGAAAATATGTCAGGTTGAAGAACTGACCGTTGAACGTTAATTAAAGTTCTTTCTTTAAAATTTCATTTACGTCATCAGAATTATTCAAAGTCAGCAAATGGCCGGCGCCTCGAATAATGTACTCGGGGTTTTTAATATATTTCAAAGGAAAAATATGGTCTTTAGTTCCATGAATATGAACTACATTTTCCGGGCTCCATTCATTCTTCCAGTTTACAATTTCATCAAGGGCAAAATCAGTGTATTGCTGGTTAATATTTTTGCGATACTCTCTTAATAATTGTTTTTGTTCCTTGGTTTCAACTCCGAGATTATAATTTTCTATTGGTTCCAGGATTTTGAACGGACGTAAGGGAATTATTTTGGTCAAATGTAGTGCAGCAGTGAGTTTCATAAATAACGGAAGTTCATAGCGGTCGCGGATACTGGAAATTAAAATAACCTTTTCCACGGGAATCAGTTTTGCAATTTCAATGGCCATCATTCCACCAAAAGATAAGCCGATAAGTGTTGGATTTGGATAAACAATTTCTTTTGCCAATCTCTCTGCATAAGACGCAAGAGTTTCATCTTTTTCAGGAACTTGCCATTGAATGAAGTGAACGTCATTATCTCCAAAATCCAGTTTTGAAAAAACACGCTCATCTGCGCCGAAACCACTTATGATATAAATGTGTTTCATTCAACGAAATTAATTAACAAAAACCCGTCCTACTTCTTCGGCAAAACATAATTCTCCACATCTTCGGGAGTAATTGTTTTTCCCGACAGAATGATCAATCTTTCTACTACGTTTCTAAGTTCCCGTACATTTCCTGTCCATTTATATTTTTGCAAAAGATCAACAGCTTTTTTATCAATCGCTTTTTTGGGTTGCCCATATTCAGCAGCTACGTCTTCCAGAAAACGATCAATCAACAAAGGGATATCCGAAGCACGTTCATTCAAAGTAGGTACG
>JBQCFI010000405.1:0-3942 GCA_051959325.1 Ginsengibacter sp.
AATATTATTTGAGCAACCCGGCAATGAACGATTACCTGGAAGTAAAATTTCAACCAATTGTAAAGCCGGAACCAAAGAAAGAATCGATAGCTTCATCGCAACCTGTAGAAATAAAACTGACGCTGGATGCGGCAAACGGATGGCAACCAATAGCAACAAAAATGTAAGAGATTATCTTCCGCTTCTGCAATATCAACACTTCGAAATTTGGTTTACCGTTTGTATCCATCATCTTCAAATCTCCCAGCTAAAAATACATCGCACTCACCACCCCCGAAGGCATAAATGCTTTATTCGTAGTTTTTTCCAGGTGCCCGTTTTTTATAAAATTATACTCCAGTGAAACAGCAGTTACTACGAGGCTGCCGGCGGTTGTAGGCACCGGCAGCGATACGGTTCGCTCAGCCACTTCCGCTTCATCATAATCATAAAGAATGGAGGTGGAAATGCCTCCTGTTGCAACCCGCGTTTCTACATGGCAGGCGGCAACGGAAATATGGCATTTTACAGAGACGGTACCGGTAGGTGCTGAGAGCGATTTTGCCGGTACAAAAGCAGGAATCTTTAATTCCAGTAAACCAGGCTCACCATTCGTTACCTGCAAAGAAACCTTCCATCTTTCTTTTATCGTATAGCCATCAGTAAATTGAAAGTTATTTACAAACGGCACGTCATCACACGGCTGGTTAACATCATACCCGGAACGCAGCCATTGAAACAATGCCGACACAAGTCTTGTCTGCATTTTATTGTCTGCAGGAAAGGGAATCGCCGGAAGCAATTGCTGTCTCAGGCATTTGCCAATGCCGGATGCCTTGCCAAATTCGCCGGCTCTTTTTTTGGTAGCTTTTGTTTGTTTTACGTTAACCGGAGCAGTGCGCATGTAATACTTATCACCCACTTTATAACAAATCAGGTTGTCGATCCGGCCGGTTATCTGTAAATTAATTTGTGATGGCATGTTAGTTTGTCGTTTAATTTATAAATAAAGCATTTCTGCTGCTCATTTCAATTATAGATAATGCCCGTTTAAAGGCTGAATACCTCCTGTCCTAGCCGTATCAAGTCCGGGGCAAGTCCGGCATGTCCCGGACTTGCCCCGGACTTGCATACTATCAAACCCCTATATGAATACCTCCAAATATCCACCGGGTGAATTTGAAGTAAAAAGCATTTTACTGACAGAGTTGTAATATAATTAAAAAAGATTGAAAAATACTACTGAGCAGTCAGCAGCAAAACCGTAGCATAAGCGGCAATTCCTTCTTCACGGCCAACGAATCCCATTTTCTCTGCGGTGGTTGCTTTGATAGAAACCTGGTATTCATTTATCGATAGAATATTGGCAATTACTTTTCGCATTTCAGGAATGAAGGCTTTTAATTTAGGTGTTTCAAGACAAACAGTTGAGTCAATATTTCCGACAACGTATTCTGCTTCAGTAACGAGTTGAATCGTTTTTTGCAAAAGGATTTTACTGTCAATGTCTTTATAGCTTTCATCATTATCAGGAAAATGAAGACCAATATCGCCCAGGGAAAGCGCACCAAGCATCGCATCGCAAATGGCGTGAAGCAAAACATCGGCATCAGAATGGCCAAGCGCACCTTTATGATGTTCGAGTTTTATTCCGCCAATCCACAAGTCTCTTCCGGCAACTAACTGATGAAAGTCAATACCAAAGCCTGTTCTGAAAGGAATTTTGTTTGATGGTTGCATGTTTTTGGTTGATTTATATGGTCCGTTCTTTCTTATGTAAAATAGATTTCACCTTATTTCCTCGTTTGCTGTTTATTGCTCAGAAGCGTGTTAAAAATACTTTCCTGGTTATTTCTTTGTTTGCTGTGTAAAAAAAACGCTCCTCATGGAGCGTTCAAATATACAATAAATTGAAAAGAGTTTTTTCTGAGTTTTACTGGTTTCCACCCACAGCCGCCGATTTATCCAGGTTAAACAAAATGCTGAACCGCAAAGTGTTTGACAACGGATTGCGGTTTACGCCGTTTCCCGAAGGAATGAGATAAGAGAAATTTAATCCGAACATGTTATAGTTCAAACCGGCACCAACAGTAAAATATTGACGGTCGCCTTTGGTTGGATTTTCATAAAAGTATCCTGCACGCAGAGAAAACTGGTCGTTGTAAGTATATTCGGCTCCGGCAGAGATCTGGAATTCTTTCAATTCTTCACTAAAACCACCCGGGGCATCGCCGAAAGAACTGAACCAGCTTTCTACAACACCTTTATTGTGATAACTAACGAGGCCGGCAGAATCGCCTAATGCGGGCGGAGTGGGAACCAATAATTTATTTACATCCAATCCAAAAGTTATTTTATTGGTTTCATCAACAACATTTACATAAGCCACTCCTAACCCCAGGTTTGCCGGGATAAAATCTTTTTCAGAAGCATCGTTTGTGTAAGAGATCTTACTTCCTAAGTTTGATATAGCTACACCCCAGTTCAATCCGGAAACGGTTCCGCCTTCCGAGCCATCATTAAATAAAGACAGATCACCTGCCACAGCAGTTCCGGTTTTATAAGTAGAGCCGCTGGACGATTGACCGCTGGCAAGATTAGAATTAATGTATCTTAAAGCGATTCCCAATCCCAGGCTTTCAGAAAGTTTACGTGAATATCCGGCATCTACCGAAAATTCACGCGGACGATAGGTTTGCAGAGGTTGTCCGCTTGCATCGGTGAATTGAATATTTCCCAAACTAAAATACCGTACAGAACCGGAAATGGCTTGTATATCATCTAGTTGTCCATAACCAGCTGCAGAAACGAGATAAACATCATTCAATCCGAGCGCACTCAACCACGGGGTGTAAGTAAGCGCAATAGCTGAATTGCTCTTTGCAAAAGGAATTTTGGCAAGGTTCCAGTAAATAGAATTTGCATCAGGAATGGTCGCTACGCCTACATCACCCATTCCACCGGAACGGGCATCAGGAGAGATCCTCAAAAAAGGAACAGCGGTGGTTACCACATTAATAGGATTAGTTTGGGCATTCACAAAGGTTGCGGCACCTGTCAGCATCAAAAATGCCGTCAGTTTTAAAATGACTTTTTTCATGTATTTTTTTATGTTCTTATGAGGTAGAGTTCTCTTTATAACATGGAATTTGAAGATTGTAAAAATAATTTTTTTTCCTTAACCACCAATTAATTTTTAAATAACCGATCAATTCGAAAGCAGGATAAGTTGTATTACTTGTATATTTTTCTTTTGTATTTATTTTACTTTCACCTGAACGCTCTCTCTTCCCGTTTATTGTTATTTGCTTCTGCATTTCCCCTTCTGTGATTAACCTTCCATAAAAAAGAATTTGATTTGTGAATGCAATGCAAAATTATCAGGAATCGGTATTTTTATGTTTTCGAATAATAAATCTAAACCAAATAAAGTTTTTATATTCGCATAAGAAAACAATCCCTTTCACAATAAGAAAGACAACCTTTCGTTATTTAATCTGCAAAACGAACGTACATGTTTAAATCAGTATCCGTCGCTAAATTCAGCGTAATAGTTCTGACCGCTTTAATAGCGCTTCCCTCTTGTAAAAACGGAAGTATATTCGGTAAGAAGAAACAACAATCGTCTGTTACCGGTTGGAATTATGATGATAAAAACTATGGTAATTTCCATGTATTAAAGGCTCAGCAGCAAAAGACCGGCCCGGGACTTGTTTTCATACAGGGTGGTACGTTTGTAATGGGTGCTAAAGAAGAAGATGTAATGGGCGACTGGAATAATGTTCCGCGCCGTGTAAGTGTGAATTCATTTTATATCGACGAAACTGAAGTAGCTAATGTTCATTACCGCGAATATCTTTACTGGCTCTCCAATACGTTCGATAACGATACTACGATTATGAGAATGGCGCTTCCCGATACATTGGTGTGGAGAAGTGAACTTGCTTATAATGAACCGTATGT
>JBQCFI010000406.1:0-2114 GCA_051959325.1 Ginsengibacter sp.
GAAGAACAGATCAAAGCCTACATGGCCAGTTCCGCAAATAAGATTGATGAAAACACCGTTACCGTTTTAGAAGGCGCCGATGTGGAGGCGGGTAAAAAAATCTTCACTACGACCTGTTCTCCTTGTCATGGTGCTGATGGAGGAGGGGTAGTAGGACCAAACCTGACGGATAATTACTGGCTTCACGGAGGAACGATCCATGATATTTTCAGGACGATCAAAAATGGTGTTCCCGAAAAAGGAATGAAAAGCTGGAAGGATGATTTTACGCCAAAGCAGATAGCGCAGATAGCCAGTTTTATAACCACATTGAAAGGAACCAAACCGGCAAATCCGAAGGAGCCCCAGGGTGATTTGGCGGAGTGAGTAGTGGGTAGTGGGTAGTGAATAGTAAGTAAGTATTAAGTATTAGTAAGTAATAAGTTCCTCCTTGAATATCGAACGTTAAGCATTGAAGATTTCTTCAACCCGAACCTTGAATTTTTTGACATGAATGAAAACGCACACATAGACATCCGTGATTTGGTAGAAACCGACTCGTTCAGAAACAACCTGAGCACGGTAACCAAAGACGGTAAGAGGAAATGGATCTACCCCGTGAAGCCGGGCGGTAAATGGTTTAATTACCGCGCCGCTGTTGCCGTGTTTTTTTATGCGATATTTTTTATCACACCTTTTATAAAAGTTCATGGCCGTCCTTTTCTCCAGTTCAATTTTCCGGAAGGCAAATTCATATTGTTCAGTTATGCTTTCTGGCCGAAAGACTTTTTTATTTTCGGTTTGCTGATGCTTGCCGCCATTGTATTTATCGCTTTATTTACCAATGCCTTCGGCCGCATCTTTTGCGGGTGGATATGCCCGCAAACCATTTTCATGGAAATGCTTTTTCGCCGGGTTGACTACCTGGTACTGGGAAGCGCACAAAATCAAAGATTGCTGGCCAAAGCTCCATGGAATTCACGTAAGATCAGGAAGTACTCGCTTCGGTATGTGCTCTATTTTATACTCAGTTTTATTATTGCCAATACCTTTCTCAGTTATATTATAGGGGTGGATCAATTGTTCGAAATCATGACTGAGCCGGTATTTGAGCATCTTGGCGGGTTCTTCGCCATACTTATTTTTACCATTGTCTTTTTTAGTGTGTATGCATTTTTGCGCGAGCAGGTATGTACCAACATCTGCCCTTATGGACGGCTGCAAAGCGTATTGCTCGATAAGAACAGTGTTGTTGTAGCCTACGATTACAAACGCGGTGAGCCAAGAGCCAAATACCGCAAAAATCAAAATGAATCTGACGGCGATTGCATAGACTGCAACGCCTGTGTAAATGTTTGTCCGACAGGCATCGACATCCGCAATGGTACCCAGCTCGAATGCGTGAACTGTACTGCGTGCATCGACGCGTGCAACTTTATGATGGAAAAAACCGGGCGGCCAAAAGGGCTGATCCGTTTTGATTCTGAAAACAATATTGCCGAAGGAAAGAAATTCCGGTTCAATGCAAAATTGAAAGGATACACTGCCGTGCTCACCGTACTGATCGCTGCCATTGTGGCCTTGCTCATCACGCGGAAAAATGTGGATGGAACACTCATGCGCACTTCGGGAATGCTTTACCAGGAACGGGGCACAGACAGCATCACCAACCTGTATAATTTAAAACTGATCAATAAATCCATCCGACCATACAGTCTCGAATTAAAACCCGATAATTTCCAGGGCCGGGTAGAACTGGTAGGAAATAATCACATAAAAGTAGATGGCGAACAACAGGTGAATGCCACTTTATTTATCGTGCGCGATAAAAAGAGCATCCACGAACGCAAAGAAAAACTGAAGATCGGCCTTTATTCCAACGGGCGAAAAGTGAACACGATCGGTTCCACTTTTTTAGGCCCGGTGCATGGTGATGAAGACTGATGGTATTTGAATCTCATAAATGAAATTTAGCAATGAAAAACAACCGGCCAACTGATAAAAAATATGGTTTCTGGAACTGGGGAACCGGTATCACCCTTACCTTCATCGTTTGTGCAACGCTGATGTTGATGCTCGTTTATAAAACCACCACTGTCTCACTGGACATGGCAGAGCCCGACTATTACAGCCAG
>JBQCFI010000407.1:0-11040 GCA_051959325.1 Ginsengibacter sp.
CACCAGCTCCAGTCAGTTTGATACACGCCTGCCATAAACGCGATATCGCTAAATACAGGATGTCCTTCAGGAGTGATGCCATCGTTTAGCTGAAGCGTATTCCGCACATACTGGTGCTGGTAACCATACAATGCGCTCTCAGTGTAATTGTAATATTCATTACCATTCAGCATTCTTTTTTTACGCATATTATCCTCAGGCAGCATTTCGAGCGAAATGAAATCTACCAAGCCGTCATTGTTAATATCAACAGCATCGGTACCCATAGCATTCCATGAGGTATGCTTGAAATAATCATCAATCCTATTGGTAAAAGTGCCGTTTTTATTATTGATGTAACAAAGATCATTAGATACAAAATCGTTTGCCACATAAATATCCGGCCACCCATCTTTATTGATATCGGTAATACAAGCGGCGTGTCCCCAGCCTTCTATAGTAATCCCCGCTTCTTTAGATACGTTTGTAAATGTGCCATTGCCATTATTGCGGTAAAGCCGGTCTGTGTTCCTGGCGCTTCCGTCAGTTACTTTCGGCCGGAAAGTGATCGGTGTTTTTGGATCATAAATTTCATTTGTTACCAGGTACATATCAAGGTCACCATCATTATCATAATCAAAAAAATAAGCTTGCGTACTGAACCCGGTATCAGCAAGGCCATACGCTTCAGCAGATTCTTTAAAGGTAGGAATGCCATCTTTATTCAATCCCTGGTTGATATACAAAAGGTTGGTGCGCAATTTAGGATCACTTCTGAAAGAAGCACAAACATAAATATCAGGCCAGCCATCGCCGTTAATATCGACCACTGAAACACCGGTACACCATCTTCCTTCGCCGCCAACTTTGGCAGCAGCGGTAATATCCTGGAATTTTAATTTGCCTTTATTTAAATACAATTTATTAGAAACCATATTTCCTGCAAAATAGACGTCCATTAATCCATCACGGTTAAAATCACCAATACCTACACCACCTCCGTTATAAATATTCGCCTGGTTTAAAATGTTTAAAGTGTCATTTTCAAAAATTTGATTTTTAAAATCAATACCCGTTTCAGAACCTGACAGTAACCTGAACAACGGGGCATTATGGTGTACACAACTCACGCTTACTACCATGAAAAACAAAAACATGAGGGTCAGGGAACGCATTGTACTATTTGCAATCATTTGCGGTATTTAAAGAAGGAAAGATATTAATAATTATCACTTAGACTCAAAAAAAGCTGAAAAAAATATCAGTGGCAATCTTTGTTTTACGTCGTGTTTCAAAATATATTCATTTTGTTTCTTCTTTTATTCGACCAGCGGAAAAAGGGCACCTTTTGGTCACAGTCGGGTATTTCACAATGCCTGTTATTTGTTTGTTTCAACAGAAAAAAATTACCGGTTAAAAGCTATAAAACCTGTGTTTAAACAAGATTGTTTTCAGACTGAACTGCAATTGCGCTTATTAAAATTTCAACTTCCTTCTATCACCCCGCTAAAAAAATCAACAGCATACGAGGAAATAAGGAGAATTTTTATTTATTATCCATAATAACTATTTTGAAGCCTCTTCAAAAGCTCCCAGGCGGATTGCATTTCTAAATGATTGCGTAGAAACCTTCCTCGTGTTATATTTTTCCAGGTACTCACGATGCGCTTTATCATTAGGATAAGCAACATTTTTGCCATAGGGATAAGCTGGCATATTGTGAAATGGAAGTGGAGCAACTGTTTGTCCGTGCGCGGTATTCATGTCGCCATCCTTTACCCAACCTTCACTGTAGATAAGAAAATCACGTTTCCATCCCTTCGGCAGAGGTGGCAAATTTTTGGCATCAAAATCAATCGTTACTTCATCTCCGCCATTGCAGATAATATATTGATCATCCGCTTTCTGCAACAATGGTAAAACGTCGCCATAGCGTGTATAATTTCCGGTAAGATCTCTCCACTTTTGTCCCTTCGTTACTTTGTAATAATCGAACCATTGCGGGCCAAAAGGACCACCTTTATTGTAGGAAGCAGAATAGCCACGGAAATCCAAATTTGCAGTCACCATTTTCAAATCATACGATCTTAAAGGCGCCTTTGCATTTCCTGTAGTGAAGAAAATGTGATCCCAATAAATTTGCATCGTGGTGCGGATCCGGATGCGTCTGTCATGAGCTGTAAGAAATTTATGAGTCAGGTTCACAATATCCATTTTATCTCTTCCCATCGGGTAGCCGATATCTTTGATGACGGTTTGCCATTTCCCTTGCTTATTGATCACCTGCAGCGAAGGCGGCTGCAGTTTGTATTGATTGGTTTGTGTCAGCTCTGTGTTGATGCTTGCATCAGGTGGAAAAATCCAACCGCGCATGTATAAGAGCAGACTATCGCTTTCCGCATTTTTACCAAGGTCTAAAATCAGGTCATGTTCTTTTGCCACTCCCTGGAATTTACCCAAAGAAAAATTCGACACGTATTGAAAATCGTATTTCCTTAATTTAGGAAGGACATCATTTCCTTCGCCGTCGGTCGCGGCGACCGGCAAATATTTTTCACCGGCCAGGTAGATCTTTTTGCCGGGATAAGGAGGCGCAACAAATCGTTCATCAACATACGCATCTACAGAATCAGGATGATCAACAGCAATCAGAGACGCTTTGTCAAAATAAACCGCTTCCCACAGTTCTTCACTGATCTTTATAGTATAAAGGCCATTCCTTGGTTGCAGCTTATCTCCAGGTATCAGCAAATATTCTTTGGATGGCTGATGGTAAGCAAAAGTGGTATCTTTTCCATGAATCGCCACAGGCATTCCAAGCGCACTTCTCCAGAGCATATCTTTAAGAAACACAAACTCTTTTCCATTCCATGTAAACAGGAACGGACAGGAGCCTTTTAATTGCGCCTCTTCCAAAGCTCTTTGTTTTCGCATTGGATCCACAATCGTTTGTGGCACACCATTGGGCCAGATAATCCGCAGCGCATCAATTTTCGTTCTCTGGCCCACGCCAAATTCCATCAACCCACCCTTTACTGTTTTCATCTGGTATAAATCGCCGGCTTTAATTTCAATTTGTCCTCCGATCCCCAGGCGGTTATTTTTACTGCTGCCAAATGAAAGACCCGTAAGTTGCACCTGCACATAATTGTTGGAATTTCCGCCATCATTCCTGGCAATTTGTGCGCCCTTCGGGCCCGCAAAAAACAAGTCCCTGTCGCCATCAAAATTAAAATCAATAATTGCCAGTTGATACGCCTGAGCCAGATTTGCGGGCAGCAAAGAAGTTACGTCAGAAAATCCTTTTGTTCCCTCATTGTGAAATAATCTTACTCCTTTTTTAGACGGGTCATCATTCACACCGGCGATGACAATATCCTTTTGTCCATCATTATCATAATCGATAAAAGCGGCCTGGCGTGCTTTGATTCCTTTAAGCGAGTTGGATAACTGATCTGAAGCTTTCTGATCAGGAACAAAATGGTTTCCTTCGTTTTTCAGTAAAAAGCATTTACCATCCGCTCCTCCGGCAATAAGCAGGTCGAGTCTTCCATCATTGTTATAATCTCCAAAAGAAACGGCAGTACCTGAATATTGCTGAAGTCCTGCAGCAGCAGTGATATCCGTAAAGTTGGAATGACGGTTGTTATTCAATAATTCTAATTTTCCGGCATTGGTTACTGCAACAATATCGTTGTCGCCATCCTGGTCCCAATCGCCAAAATCCATATCAAGGGTGCCCTGCGGATCGCCAGCGAGGCCGGTGCCGGAGGTGTTTTCAGAAAATGTTCCATCGCCATTATTGCGATATAATTTGTTCCCGTTTTTTTCGGCCACATACATATCAAGGTCACCATCCTGGTCAAAATCTGCAAACAAAACTTTATGCACACCGGAGATACCATTCAACCCAATATTATCCGTCACTTTTGAAAAAGTTCCATCGCCATTATTTTTATAAACGAGCATTCCGATGGTGGTAGCCACAAAAAGGTCCTGGTATCCATTGTTGTCATAATCAGCGAAAGCCGCAAAAAGATCTTGCCCTTTATGATCGATTCCTCCGTTCACTTTGCAATCTTTGAAAACGCCTATTTGTGCATAGGATAAAAATGATTTTGAATCAGTACTGCCGGCAGAAACATAACTCGAATACAAATACATATTTCCTACTGCATCATAATCGGTAACCGCAATTACACTGTTGCCAACATTCGCATTATTCACAGATCCCGGCACTTCCCCGAAATCGGTAAATACCAACCGTGAATTAAAGGAATTCGCCCGCGTTTGCTGCACCGCACCGGTTCCTGAAATGGTGATGTTCGTATCAAAATTAAAATAGCCGGCTATCATGTCAGGAATAGTAATTTCGTCAAGGCCGGAGGCATATTCTGCCGTTGTTTTCATTAAGTCAATAAACTGCTGAATGAATGGAAATGCCTGCCCAGCTTTATTAGCATATAAAAATGAAACAGCAGTTTCATAAGCGCTTTCTGCCTGAACAGAAAATTGCGGTGCCATTTTCTTTACGCTTTGAAGACAGGAAAGGCACGAATCCGTTTTGCCTTCTGTGGCGAACAATTCTGCTAATTGCAATCGCGGAACAATATTGGCCGGAGAAAGATTTTGGACCTTTAGTAAATAATTTTTTCTTGAAAAAACCGCAGTATCCAATTCTGCTAATTGATAATAAGCGCCCACACTTTTTGGATCCTTCTGAATGATCTCATTTAATTCTTTGATGGCATTTTCTCTCTCGTTTTTCTTAGCATATGTTTCGGCGAGCAATAGTTTTAAATTGATATTTCCGGGCTGCACTTTCAGCGCCTGCTTACAGAGTCTTTCGGCAGCCTCGTAATTTTTTTGCAGCAAATATAAACGCGAAAGGCCGATATAGCTAAGCGTGTCGTCAGGGTTTATTTTTATCGCCTGTTGAAAAGCGGCTACCGCATCGTCAAGCTTGTTTTCAGAAAGATATTGCAAGGCAAATAGCCGGGCATTTACATTTTTGGCTGCTTCCCCGGATTTTGATTTTTGATGGCAAGCTGTCATCAATGCGGCAGTAAACAAACTAATAAATACAATTTTTAAATCGCTTTTTTTTAATGGAGAAAATAAATACATCAGGAAGTGTGCAAGTGGGTTAAAATCAATTGAAAAGATAAAAATAACAATTATCTTTTTTGTAAATCGGAAAAAGTGTGGCTTATTTTTTATCTTGTGCTGTCAATTACCTTAATTGCTATTATTTAATCCATTCATGAGCTGGCAAAAAAAATTGGCCCAATTAATCGTCGTCATCGTATTTGTTGGCTTGCTGATAGCAACCGCATTACCTTCAAGGGAAAAATTATTTGTCAACAGAAATGAAACACGGCAAAAAGAGCTGTCTTTAAAAAAGTACGGATTTTACCTGCAGCCGGATAACAGCGAAGCCGGAATTGATTTCAAACATCTCTCGCCTGATCTGGATCCTAAAGTAAAAAACATTGCGCCACAGATCGCTTCGATGGGCGCCTCCGTGTCAATTGTTGATTTTGACAACGATGGATGGAATGATATTTATTTTACCAACAGCAAAACGGGCAGTCTGAACGCCCTTTTTCACAATCTTCATAATGGTAAATTTGAAAATGTGGCTGCAGCAATGGGTTTGGCCGATTTAAACGAAAAAGGAACCGGCAGTTCCATGGGAGCGGTTTGGGCAGATTATGATAATGATGGTTTCAAAGATTTGCTTTTATATAAATGGGGCCGGCCTGAACTGTTTCACAATATTGATGGGAAAAAATTTATCAATGTAACCGCTGGAAGTGGATTGCCACAATGGGTAAACTCCAACTGCGCTATCTGGTTCGACTTTAATAATGACGGCTTGCCTGACATTTTTATCGGGGGATATTACAGTGAAAAGTTGGATTTACAAAATTTGACGACTACGAAAATAATGCCTGAAAGTTTCCGATATGCCAACAATGGAGGAAGAAATTACCTACTCGAAAATTTGGGAAACGGAAAATTTAAAGATGTAACTGAACAATACGGAATGACTTCCACGAAATGGACACTTGCCGCCGCTGCTGCTGATTTTAATGGCGACGGTTACCCTGATCTTTTTGTAGCGAATGACTATAACGTAAATGAATTGTACATCAATAAAAAGGGTGAAAAATTTACGGAAGTTGGAAGCCAGTCTGGCATTGGAAACATTCCCAAAAGCGGCATGAGCGTGTCGTTTGGAGATATCGACAATAGTGGCTTGCTGGGTGTTTACAATACCACCATTACTGAAAATGGCATTTTGCTACAGGATAATAATTACTGGCAACCGCAGGAACAACCGGACAAAAATACCTATCCGAAATTTGTAAACCTGGCGCAGCTCGCAGGAATTAATAATGCAGGATGGAGTTATGGCTCACAGTTTGGCGATTTCAATAATGACGGCCTGATGGATTTGTATGTCGCCAACGGATTTATTTCTGCTGCAAAAAATACTTCTTATTGGTACGATTATTCAAAAGTTACCGGCGGAAATAGTTCGATAATAGAAGACGCGAAAAACTGGCCGGATATGCGCGGTAAAAGCCAGTCGGGCTATGAGCAAAACAAGATCTGGCTGAACCGTGGCAACAGGGAATTTGAAGATGTGTCTAACGATGTTTGCCCTTTGGTTACTTATGACAGCCGGGGTGTTGCACTGGCTGATCTTTGGAACACAGGCGCTTTGGACGTGATCGTTGCCAATCAAAACAACATACCGCTGATCTATAAAAATGACCAGCAAAATTCTAATCATTGGATAGAGCTTGAATTGAAAGGAACGGTTAGCAACGCGGACGCGATAGGAGCAAAGGTGGTATTGGACTGGAATGGACAAAAGCAGGTGCAGGTGGTTACTGCCGGCCTCGGATTCGCTTCACAAAACGAACACCGGCTTCATTTCGGTTTGAATACAAGCAAGAAAGTAGAGAAGGTGACTATTTACTGGCCTTCCGGCGAAGTGACTACTATTACCGATCCCCAGGTTGACCAGCTTCATGTTATTAAAGAAAAAGAAAAGTAAGATTTGAATGCAGGAAACTACTATTTTAAATTCTTCAAACACCCATGCCAGCGGCGTATCGTTGTGGTTGAAAAATAATTTTCAATACATACCCCCTGTTTTTATCACATTGTTGCTTTTGGTCGGGCAGCTGAGTTTTGGTATGCTCGATAGTTTTGGAAATGTGGCAATATCAATAGTTGCATCCATTCTGACAGAAATCCTGCTTGCGTGGATCTTGCTGGGAAAGTGGAAAAATCTTTCCAGTGCATACATCACGGGAATCAGTGTGGGTATTTTGATCCGTTCTACTTTTGTCTGGCCCTACATCGCCACTTCTGTGCTTTCCATCATGTCAAAATATGTTTTAAAATATAGAGGAAGGCATTTATGGAATCCATCCAATTTTGGCGTTTCGTGGATGCTTTTTATGGCGCCGCTCGATGTGGCAGGACTGAGCATTCAATGGGGAAGCAATTTTCTCGCGCTTGCGGTGATCTGGATATTAGGATTGGCAATTGTTTACCGGGCAAAAAGGCTTCATGTTACTGTTGCTTATGTGATCAGTTTTATTATTTTAGCTTACCTGCGCAGTGTTATTACCGGCGATACTTTTCTTGCAGAAGTTTCACCCATAACCGGGCCCATGTACCAGCTGTTTATATTTTTTATGATCACAGATCCCGGAACTTCTGTGTCAACGAGAAAAGGCAGGATCATCGTGGTAATTCTCGTCGCGTTGGTAGAATTTGTGTTGCGGCTCAACAGCTTTATTTACGCACCTTTTTATGCACTTTTCCTTGTTGGTCCTGTTGCAAAATATATCGACCTGAAGAGAAATGCGAAAAAAGCAGGAACAACCAAGCCGCATAGTAAACCGACTTTTTCCTTACAATCTTAATTTAAACCTTCTTCCTCATTCATATTTAATTGGATTCACAACGAGATTTTCCAATTGCTCAGCAGTAATTTCTTCCAGTTGGCGTTTCCTCGTTTCTACACCAAAGAAAGTAATGGCTATCGCAGCAACGATCAGTGGAACTGCGCCAATTAATGCCGTAGCAGCAATTGAAGGCGGCGCAATCGCAAGAACTACAAGCGCTATGACAAAAACGCCGCCGAATTTACTAAAGCCTGCAATGACACCACTTCCGCGTGAGCGGATGCTGGTAGGATAAATCTCTGCTGCATAAGCCGACAAAACAGAGATCAAAGAGCTGATGCCCCATATCGGTACGATTAGTAAAATATAAAGCAGTACCGGGTGTTCAACAATTGATTTTCCGGTGAAAATGAATCCCAGCATTGATGCCGCCGTAATCAAGGTTAATAACACAATCGTGCGTTTGCTACTCCAGAAGCCATACATCCAGGCAATAACAAAATTCAGTGGGAAACCTATCAATGCGGCATTTCTTAAAATGCCAAATGAATCGCCCTGGCTATATCCAAGATGCTGCAGGTTGGAAGGTATCCACAATTCAAACCCAAATTCAACAAAACCGCCGCCAAGCGCCAGGATGCCTACGGTTGCAGTGATTCCTAAAAACGGGGGCCGGAATAATTGCGTGAATTGGTTCTTGATTTTTTCTTCCACCTGAGGCAAATTCACTTTTTCTTTTATCGCTACCGCTCCAAATCGTTTCATCACATTTTGCGCTTCTTTAAACCGTCCGTTATTGATCAAAAACCGCGGCGATTCAGGAATCCAGCGGTTTAATAATATCAGCAAAAATCCCGTTGGAAATCCGATCAGCCACAAAATTCTCCATGAATAATGGGGAACGAGCCAGGAAGCGAGCGCGCTCGTAATGATATAAGCGCCTGCAATATCGCCGCCGATCAAAACCATCATCCATCCGCGGTGCCGGGCAGGTATGCTTTCTGCCATCAACGTAAACATGATCGGCAGCATTCCGCCAACTCCCCAGCCCATTACAAAACACATGATGCAGTTCAGCCAGAATCCGGGCATAGAGCCACAGGCGCTGGTGGCAATAAAAGTAACTCCAGCCATCAAAATCGAAGATTTTCTTCCAATCGTATCTCCGAGCCATCCCCAGATAAAAGAACCGATTACCGTTCCTGTGATTCCGCATAAGGGTAGCAGCGCTACCGGAATGGTAGCATTAGGAAACAATGGCGATTTCAGAACATATTCGCGCGCCATGCCAGGTACCACAAACGACAATATCGTCGGCTTCATCACATCTATCGTAATGGCAACCGCCATCACAAGCAAAAGGCCGATATGAGTGCGGTTGATCGGCGCATCGTCCAAAGCTTTTACTTTCAGATCATAATCCTTTTTTTCATTCGCTCCTGACGGAGGAATCAGGCTATAAAGAGTAATGACAAGTCCCATAACCACAAGCACCATTCCTATATCCATCGAAGTGCTCATCGGCATCCCCACCAATTTATAATCCATGTTTTTTGCATCAATATACATCGGAAGCTGCAGTGCAACTCCAGCGACTACCGCAAAAAATCCTATCCAAAAAGCGCCTTTGCTTCTGAAGATAATTTTTCCATTCGAACCTAACTCTTTAAGGGATTTCATTTCAATTTTGATTTTTTGGCAACGGGTTCTTTTTAATTAATCGGTGCCGTTAAATGATCCAATTTCAAATGTAGAAAAAGTTCATTAATGAACAGTGGTAAGCCTTCAATTCTTTCTGATAACCATTGCATATCTTGTTAGAATTGTTTACTCACAAGAGTCCTTGCTGGAATCCATTCCTGATAAATAAAAAAAGTTGTTCTACTTGTAAATATTCTCGTTTGCATAACCTTGCTCTGCCATCATTTTTGCACGTTCAACATACAATTGTCTGTCCTGCGGCGCCCAGGTATTCAATCCATCGACATATCGATTGAACATGCAAAACGCAGCCGCAATGAGTACGGTATCATGAATTTCTTTGTCTGTTGCTCCCTGCTGGCGTGCATTTTCAATTTGTTCAGGCGTAACATATTTTCCGCCTTTTTGGACGCTGCCTGCAATTGCGAGCAAAGCTTTTAATTTTTCCGAAATCGAAGCATTGGAATAATCTTTTTTTATTCCGTCGATCGTTTGCATGTCGCAACCGAAAAAATGCTGAGCCATTGAGCCATGAACATTTTGACAAAAAAAGCAATCATTTAATGACGATACATATGCGCCAATCATTTCACGTTCTCCACGTGAAAGTGTATTGTTTTCGTCATGCAATAAAACTTCTGCCAATTCATTCAAAGGCTTTGCAGTTTCCGGCCTGTAGGCCATCGGTCCTCTTATGCCGGGCAGGTCATTTCCAAGATCAATGTGTGCCATAAAAATTTTGATTAAAAGTGAGTAGTTTGTTTAATAAAATTATTCAATTACGCTTTTTTTCGGGAAGGGTGTAGCCTTTCGCCATCCGTTCGCCCATTGCTGCATAAGCTTCCGGATCATCAGGCGTAAAACTATTGAGTCCATCTACATAGCGATTAAACATGCAAAACGAAGCTGCGATCAAAACCGTGTCATGAATTTCGCGATCATCAGCGCCAAGATTTCTTGCAGCTGCAATATCTGATAGGGTTACTTCCCTGCCAAGAATCTGCACTTTGCCGGCTATATGAAGCAATGCTTTCAATTTGTCGCTCACGTTTGAGCGCTGCATGTCTTCCAGTACTTCATCTACTACATTTTTCTCATCCCCATACAAACATTTTGCAGCAGCAGCATGACTTTTCATGCAAAACATACAATCATTCAACCGCGAAACATACGCTGCAATCAGCTCTCTGTCTGCTTCTGACAAAGGAGATTCTCCTCTCAACAACACCTGAGCAAGATCGTATAAAGGCTTTCCGGTTTCGGGACGAAACATAACCAGGGAACGGATTCCCGGAACACCTTCCGGAACGTTTATGTGTGCCATTTTTTTAATTTTTTTTACAGTAAACAAATAATTATGGTCAATTTTTATTTTACACAATATCAGCAATCATTTCAGGAATTTGCTGTGAATCCAAATATGTTTCAG
>JBQCFI010000408.1:0-2673 GCA_051959325.1 Ginsengibacter sp.
ACTACCTCTGAGCAGGCCTATGATCCTTCGGCTGACTTGTACGATTATGCGCAGACCAAAGCGGCTACCATGAATTATGTAAAATCACTTGCAAAGCAATTGGGACCAAAAGGAATTCGTGTAAATGGAGTAGCCCCGGGCCCAATCTGGACACCTTTGCAGGTAAGCGGAGGCGCTACCCAGGAGAAATTAGTAAAATTTGGTGGTCACACGCCCCTCGGCAGGCCGGGACAACCGGCAGAGCTCGCGTCCATTTATGTTCAGCTTGCCGACAACAGCGGAAGCTTTGCAAATGGACAGGTTTACGGATCAGCAGGAGGAAGCGGGCAGCCTTGATTCGGGCAGCAATAAAAGAAGAAATAGCCGGTATTTCTATTTTTATCAGCGTCAAACAACGGTTTTGCCGGCATGAACTCTGTTTCAGAAAAAATATTCATTCATTTAAAAAAAAGAAAAATGGGAACAAAAGCAACATGGGAACCGCATACCGAACATACCGGAAAATTAGACGCCGAAGAAAAGAAAAAACTGCCAGACAGCGTATTTGCGTTTCCTAAAGAAAGAAAAGAACCTTTGACCGATGCTTCGCACGTGCGCGATGCAATGGCACGATTTGATCAGGTAAAAGACGTTTCAGATGAGGAAAGAAAAGTCGCTTTTGAAAACATCAAAAAAGCAGCAAAACATTACGGCATTCACATGAATGAGAAGGACTGGAAAGAATTAGATCATAAAAAGTAAACAGGAAATCGCGATATTTATTGCCTGGCTGGTAATACAGAAATTTTTTACAAATAAAATAAAAAAGCGGTTTTTAGAACCGCCTTTTTATTTGAAACTAAATTTAAAAGTTATCCCCTTCTGTTTCCAAACATGCGAAGTAAGAAAAGGAAAATATTAATAACGTCGAGGTACAAAGTCAAAGCACCGAGAATCGACATTTTCTTTACATCGTTTGCGGCTACTCCTCCTTGATATTCCACACCTTCCCCGATTCTTTTTAATTTTTGAACATCATAAGCGGTCAATGCGGTAAATACCATTACGCCAATAATGCTGATGATATAATCCAACTGGCTGCTGTGCAAAAAGTAATTGATCACCATTGCAATTAAAACCCCGATAACACCCATCATCAGGATTCGGCCAAATTTGGTAAGATCCTGGTTTGTCGTATATCCCATAACTGCCATCACGCCAAACATAGCAGATGCAGAAAGGAAGCAACCCAAAACTGATCCCGGGGTAAATGCCATTAAAATAAAACTAAAACTGATTCCATTGATCGTTGCATAAGCCATAAACAACAGCATTAAGGCGGTTGAAGAAAGGCGTTGGTATGCAAAAGACATGATGAGCACAAAGCCCAGCGGAGCAAACAAAGTTATTTTTCCCAAACCGGTTAATCCAGTCGGAGAAACAAGATATGCCATTAATTGGTCGTTTACTGAAAACTGCCATGCAAACAAAGCTGACACGCCAAGCGCCAGGAACATCAGTAAAAAAACATTGGCAATGAAAGAACGGCTGCGGCTTGCCTCGCCCGTAGGAACATAAGAAATGTTAGTAATGTTAGAATTTCGATTGGTTAAATCCATGGTTTAAATTTTTCGTAAAATTATCGATCTTTTAATGAAAAATGAAATATCGGAACGTGAAATAAGAAATAATTAGGAATCGCTTTTTTACTATTTTTTATGAGAAAAAATAAGAATGTTTCCTTCGGACAGTAAACGTTTATCCGGCCATTTTATTGAGCATAAGTGATCAGACAATTGAATTTATTGTCTGTAACTCCCAGTTCTTCAGCAGCCGCATTGCTGATAATTAACACCAGTCCCGCATTTTGTTTGATATCCGGTATGGCATCGAGTACTTTAGCATAAACAGTTTTTCCTGTCGCGTTATTAGTTACTTTTAAAACAGTTCCGGGCGCAGCCTGGTTATGAAAACAATAATATTTTCCATCCTGCCAACCGCTGGTAGATTTAAATATGCCCGCGCTTCCTGCATCAGCTGTCGAGGTTTTTCCGGCAGATTGCTGCACGAATAAATTTTTAAAATAACCACCTGAAAAATTTATATTGCCTTTAGTGGATGCTGTGGATGGGTTTGGTGTAGCTTCCTCAGATGTTGCAACAGGCGTTTCATTTTTTTCACTTTTTGCCGGGTCCGGATCTCGCGGAATTGCTGCGGTCGTTACAGTTGCTTCAGGTGTCTTCTCTGCAGGTTTTTCTTGCTGCTGAGGCGCAGTTGCCACTTCATTAGAAATATTTGATTTACCGCTTGCAAGTGGTGATTGCGCTTTGTCCACTTTCAAATAACCCACAATCATTGGCACGCCAACACTTACCGCGTCAGATTGAAGATGATTCCATTTTTTTAAAGAAGCGAGCGGCACTTTGTTGTAATTAACACCCAGCCTGTAGAGCGTTTCACCAGAATTGACGGTATGATAAACTGGAATTAATGCCTGGCTGTTTGTTGCTTTTCCTTCCTGTAAAAAATTACTTTTATCCAAAGGAACTTTTAAATTCTCGCCAATATTTAAGCCGCTGGTTAATTTCAAATGATTGAACGAAGCAAGTTCTTTTGGATTCACATTGTACATCCGACCGATGCTGTAAAAACTTTCTTTTGGCGCCACAGCATGTTCAATATATAAATCATTTC
>JBQCFI010000409.1:0-2077 GCA_051959325.1 Ginsengibacter sp.
TTGCCGTGAATAATCACCCTTTGAGATGGCGCAATTTGTTGATCTACTCCGCCATTTCTTTTCAAATAAATAAATCCATCATTATTAATATAATTTACAAACCAACTAATTTCATCTGCATGTGCCTCAATCACTACTTTAAAGCTTTTATCAGGATTAATAACACCTACGGCTGTGCCATATGGATCAGTGAAAGTAGTGTCCACAAAGCTTTTGATATAATTCAACCAAACTTTTTGTCCGTTGGATTCTGCTCCCACTGGTGATGCAGTATTCATGTAAATTCTTAAAAAGTTCATTGAAGTTTCCGAAATACCTGAAGATATCTTTTTCGCTTTTGCCATATGAAAAAATTGAAAGTTTTTATTGTAAGAAAACGCAAATTTAAAGTATTAAAGTGAATAGATAAATGAGAATCGGCTGCAACAGCATCATGCCATCAATACCTGCCAGGTACAGATAATCCGAATTGTTCTTTTTAGTCATTTCAATCGTTGCTAATGTAGCAACAGCTGAGATCAGCATTGGAATCAGGAACTGAATTTGCGGCAAATAAATATACTGTGCCACAGCCAATAACACAAACACGAGTAGCACGATATAAGACAGAATATACGATCTTTTGCGGCCCAAAGCAACGGCAAGCGTCCTGATATTTTCTGAACGATCCACCTCTATATCACGCATATCAAACAGCAAACACAGAATAAACATGAAAACCAATCTTTTCATGAATATAAAAACAAAAAGTCCGGCGTCATATTGGTGACCACTTACCGGAAACCACACAGTTACAAGCGTCCACAAAAGTGAAAGAGTAATAATTTTCAGAAAGCCATAATCTTTGATCCGCTTTTTTTGAGCAAAAGGAATAAAGGGAAATGAATACAAGAATGAAATGCAACCGAGAATAAAAAGAATAATAAAATGCACCAGGTGAAACCCAAACAAACTGTAGATGATCAATATACATCCGGCTATCAACAGCACAAGATGGATATTTTTATTTCGTTGAGACCAGGCGAGGCGCGCTGAATCTTTAACCGCTACTTTTTTTACAATATAATGAAGATTGTATTGAACAATAGTAGCTCCAAAAACAAAAGCGTAAAAACTAAAATTATTAAAAGGAACATTTAGCATAATGCTCGTTTCCAGGCAAAATGCAATCGCACAGCCGGCGACAAAAATGCTCGTGAATAAAAGAAAATCGACAAACTTTTTGATCCACGCGATCATTGAAAAATAATAATAATTGGCGGGGAAGATACGGTATCGCTGGTATGATTTTCTTTATTGCTGATGGCAAAACGAAAAACGGCAGTATCGTTTTGCTGGCATTTTGGAGCAATATTTTCATAAGGATAAGTTACCACCAAATCGCCCTTCTGATTTTTTGATGTTGGAAATTTTGGTATGGAATCCATTTCTGTAAAGCTGCTTGCTGCGCAAGTAGGCACATTTTCCTCTACATACATCGAACCAGAAAGGTTACCGGTACCATCTGTAAATGATAAGGTAAATTCCAATTGTTGCCCGTTTGTAAGAACTGTGGTGTTAACAGATTTAAACTTCAGTACCGGTTTTGAACCAAATTTATCTTTGTTACAACCTGTCAGTATTGCAAATAAGAATATTGAAAATAAGATTGTGTATCGCATCTTTGTCGTTTAATTTTTCAAATTTAATTATTAAAACCTGAATAATAAGTTACAAATACAGGAATGGGAAAATAAAATATTTGATGCGTGCTATTATAATTTTGACCAGTTGGCATTAGAAATATTTTTTTTTCAGTACACGAATAATGCAGTGTATAAAAAATACGTTGAAGCGCTTCACATTAATGTTCAAACCATTGATTCTATTGAAAAAATTCCTTTTCTGCCTATTTCATTTTTTAAAACTCATGAAGTAATCAGCGGTTCTTTTGAGCCCGAAATTACCTTCGAGAGCAGCGGCACTACAGGCGAAAATACGAGCAGGCATTTTGTAAATAGCATTGATCTTTATAAGAAAAGTTTCACTAAAGGTTTCAATTTGTTTTATGGTGATATTTCCAACTGGTGCATCCTTG
>JBQCFI010000410.1:0-3282 GCA_051959325.1 Ginsengibacter sp.
CTTCAGGTACTTTGCTCAATGCAGGTGCAGGACAAACCTTGCATGTCGATGTAGCATCAACTGATAACTATAATGCTGCATCAAAAGATGTAAGCATCAATGTAAAACAACGTCCTATCACCATCACGCCTGATGCAGGACAATTCAAATATTGCGGTCAGGCAGATCCATCATTTAGATATTCATCAAGTGAGGATCTTATATCTGGCAACTCGTTCTCCGGAGCATTAAGCAGGACAGGAGCAAATAATGTTGGAATATATGCATACACACTCAATACTTTAACTGCAGGAAGCAACTACACATTAACACTTGACGGATCAAATACTTTTGAAATTAAAGGTGTTTCACTTGATGCAAGTGGAAGTGGAACCGTGGTTCAGGTCAGCACCTCAACAAGTACTTCAAGCGTACAATTGAATGCGGTTGTAACTGACGGCACAACTAGGATTGATGGCGTTACGGTGATATTTCAAATTCTCGATGGAAACGGTAATACAATTAAGACAGTGACCTCAGCGCCATCCACTTTGCCAGATGGTATTGCTTCCGCAACATTGCAACTTCCATTAAGCATGTTTCCGACTGGTCTATATGCTGTAAAAGCAACTACTACACCTGGGTGTTCAGAATCGCTTCTGGCTTATTTCTCTGTTTATGATCCAAATGCAGGATTTGTAACAGGCGGAGGCTGGATCAATTCACCGGCTGGTGCATATGTTGGTAATAGCACCTTAACTGGAAAAGCAAACTTTGGATTCAATGCACAATACAAAAAAGGAAGTCAGACTCCTGATGGAAATACAGAATTCCAGTTCCAGGCTGGTAACCTCAACTTCAAGAGCACCAGTTATGGAGCAGGATCGTTAGTTATTGCCGGCGCAAAAGCAATCTTCCAGGGAACCGGCACTATTAACGGAACCGGTAGTTACAGCTTTATGATATCAGCCATTGATGGAAGTGTAAGCGGCGGCGGAGGGGTTGATAAGTTCCGTATTAAGATCTGGGGTGCCACAGGTCCTGTATATGATAATAACATCAATAGCCCTAATAATGCGGATCCGACAACTTGTTTGGGCGGTGGCTCCATTGTGATCCATAGTACAGGCAACACAAAAAGAACCATGGATACTGTCAAGACAAACTCAAACGTGTCAATGATTAATCCTAATAATGCGAATGAACCGCAGGGAACCGGCAAACTGTCAATTCAAGTGATGCCAAATCCCACCTCTTATTACTTTACATTGATATTGAAGAGCCTGAGTAAGGAAAACATAAAAGTAACTGTCACCGATATTACAGGAAGAGTAGTGGAACAAAGAACTGGTGTTTCGGCTAACAGCACCATTCAGTTGGGCAGCCAATACCATCCGGGAATTTATATTGCAGAATTCATGCAGGGCAATGATAGAATAACAATTCGCCTGATAAAAGAAGGCAAATGATTTCTGAAAATTTAATAAAAAGAGGCTGTTGAAAAACAGCCTCTTTTGTTAATAGTTTAAGCATCAGTGATTTGAGTTTTCAATTGCCACGCCACTGAATAAATTGTTGGTAGAAGATTGCTTTGAATACTTTCGCACCAAACCTGAATTCAGAAATTAGATTTTTGCGACTCAAACGCGTTATTCTGATTATCGTTTAATGGGTCTTTTTTTAAAACAAGTTGAGATTATAAAATCCGGTTATTTCTTCCTTTACCGACGCTTCAAACTGCTTTAGTGATTTTACAAATATTCTAGTTGTCTGTTCCTGAAATCACTTTACATATTTCGAACAAAATGTGTAAAATTGATTAATTATGAATATTCCAAAAAAACAGAAGGGGAGATTAGATGTTTATAATCCTTCTTTTAAGATCGCAATTGCCAGAGAGTATTTAACTACATCTCTCGGATTTACAAAACTGGCTAAGAAGTATAATCTTCCCAGCGAAGCTACGCCAAGGTATTTTTTAAAGTGGTATAGAAATAAATATCCTGATGGGATAGTTCAACTGCCTGCTGAGGACAAAAGCAGTGAAGTATCTAAAGAGTACCATGATTTAAAGGAAGCTAATTTAAAAGTTACCGCCTTAGAAATGCTAATAGAAAATGCAAGTAAGGAGCTTGGTGTGGATCTCATAAAAAAGTTTGGTACCAAACAGCCAAAGAAATAAAGATGCATAACCCTGAACTTGGCTTGACCAAGGTATGCAGGTTGTTTGGTAAAACACGCCAGGCCTATTATGATCAAAGCTGGCGCAACAGTGATGATCAGTTACATGAAGCATTCATTATTGATAAAGTGAAAACCATAAGACAACATATTCAAAGGATAGGTGGATTACAATTGTATACTATGCTTAAAGAAGAATTACAGCTACATAATATCCCTATTGGAAGAGATAGATTCTATGATCTTTTAAGAAAGCACAACCTGCTCATTAAAATCAGAAAACGCTATGCTGTCACTACCAATTCCAATCACCCTTATTATAAATGGCCGGATCTTACCGGTAATGTCATTACAACAGCCATAGAGCAGCTTTGGGTAAGTGATATTACTTATCTGCGTACAGAAAATGGTTTTGTCTACCTTTCGCTTATCACTGATGCTTACTCAAGAAAGATTATAGGTTATCATGTAAGCCAATATTTAAAAGCAAAGGGCTGTATCATAGCACTCGATAAAGCTATCTCTCAATTATCTACAGACAAGCAAAAAAGAACACTTATTCATCATTCTGACCGTGGTATACAGTATTGTTGTGAATCTTATATATCAATTCTTCAAAGCAATAATATCCATATCAGTATGACACAAACCGGAAGTCCTTATGATAATGCTATTGCTGAAAGGCTAAATGGTATTTTAAAACAGCAGGTGGGACTTAACCAGGTGTTTAAAAATTATCCAGCAGCCGTAACAGCTGTATGCAAAGCAATAGATGCATATAACTGTTTAAGGCCACACATGAGTGTCAGTAATCTTACACCAGAAAAAGCTCATTTAACAAAACAACCTTTGTTCAAAAAATGGAAATAAAAAATCAAAGCTGTAAAGCTTATTCAGTATTATTGCAAACACTGTAACGTTCATGCAGTATTATCATCCCAACCTGTAAAGTTTTTTCAGTATAAGACAGCTGCTGCTTTTGGGGGATCCCGTCCCGGTATAAATCGCTTCTTATTCGCTTCTTATTCGGTTGTAATTCGGTTGTTATTCGCTCCATAGAAGCGAATAACAACCACATAAAAGCCGATTAGATTCCGTTCTTTTGTATAAGCACAGCCGGTT
>JBQCFI010000411.1:0-3113 GCA_051959325.1 Ginsengibacter sp.
AAATAAAAACAGGAAGACCATCCGAAATGCACATGCAGGAAACCGCCAAGATACGGTGCAACGATTGGCGCTGTGCCCCATACAATGGTCAATAATGCGGTATAGCTTCGCTGTTGCTTACCTGAATAAACATCTACAAAAAAAGTTCTTTTACCCACAGCAATAAAGGAAACACACAGGCCCTGGAGCACCCGACAGGCATCTAACAGGAATAAGTTACGGGTCAGTACGATCAGGATGTTCGAAAGAATGAATAACATCAATGCGATGATAACCGGTTTGTAGCGACCAAAACTGTCCATCAGGCTGCCTGCAAAAAATTGTCCTATTCCATACGTGATGAGGAAAACGGATAAGGTTAATTGGATCTGGGCGGGAGTGGCATGGAACTCCCGAACCATTTCGGGAAAAGAAGGCAGGTATAAATCAGTAGCAAAGCCGGACAAGGGAACTAATGCAAAAGCGGCTATGGAAGCGGCTTTGCGATTAGACATATTAATGTGTTTCATCTATAAAAATAGAAAGTGCAATAAGGATACAATCGGTAAAATTAAATGAATTGAAGAAACCGGCTGAAGGAAAAGAAGAATCTTTGGTATTTGTTGCTATGCCGGAAGACTTTGGAAGATTAGAATGAATGAAATTAGAACCCGTCTGTGTCTTCAGCGAGCAGGAAGAAAAAGGTTTCTAACCTTCTCAATGAAATCTTGTCTAACTTTAAACCCTAAAAATTTTCAGCCGATGAAATACCTTTATTTCTTAGTCGCTGTTTTATCTACATCACTTTTATTTTCTGCGAGCGCCCAAACAAACATTCATTCCCGAAAAGCCATCATTTGCCTGACGTATGATGACGGGCTTCTATCCCACATGAACACTGTACTGCCACAATTGGATTCTGTGGGATTAAAAGCGACTTTCTTTTTGAACTCCATTCAGGGTTCTTCAGAAGTGGTCAGCCAGCCATCACCGGCAGTCATTGCATGGACAAACGCTGCGCTCCATGGTCATGAACTGGCCAACCACACGCTGTTTCATCCATGTCCCCAAAGCCTCGGATTTCAAAAAGAATTTGCGATTGAAAATTATACAGTTGAAAGGATCATAAATGAAGTGCAAACTGAAAATGCCATTCTTACTTCACTTGATCCGAAAAGAAAAGAAAGAGCCTTTGCTTTTCCCTGTAACAATTTTTTGATACATGATACCGATTATATCGTGCTTATTAAAAAAATGGGATTGGTAAAATATGGACGTGCAGGAGGTGACAGAAATAGTTTTACCAGAGATTTCAAAAATATTGATCCGATGAAAATGCCAAGTTGGATGGTTGAGGAAGGAACTACTTTACAAGAACTGGTAGCCTTTGCAGAAAAGGTAAAACAAGCAGGTGGAATGGGCATCTACCAGATCCATGGCGTAGGGGCAGAATTTTTCGCGATCTCAAAAGATACACATCGGGCTTTCCTGGAATATTTAAAAGCGCATCAGGATGAATATTGGGTAACTACTTTTTCAGAAGCGATGGATTCGATTACCTCTCAAAAGAGCCGGCAGTGAACATGAAAAGAAGTAAATGGTTTTGAATTAATCTATGCTAACACAGAAAATTTTATCCTACTTATGGCGGTACATCCGCTGATGGTTTCAGTTTCATTTATTGCCCCGGTCGGTGTCTTTCAGATAGCAAAAACGTCCGGTGTGCACACACCTCCGCGAGAAAGCCTAAAATCGTTTTGTTTTTATCATAGAAACCCTGGGAAGAGCGACACTCATTTTGTAATAGTAGGTTCAAACAAAAAAGTGCTGTTGTCCATATGTCCTGCACCTATGAACACAATAATCGAACGAATAACCGGAATTGCTATTTTTACATTGGCATAAGTAATCTCACAACCAAATTTCAAAACGACCATGAAAAAATTATTATTCATAATCATTTTTGAACAACTGGCTTTTAATAGTAGTCTTAATGCACAAGTATCTAATACCTCATACGTGACCCAATACGGAGACAAGGTGTTACAACTTTCAATTATTGTTCCTGCAACCGTTAAAGAAGTATGGAAGCTTTTTACAACAGATGAAGGATTAAAAAAATGGATAGCGCCTGTAGCAAAAATTGACATGAAAATCGGCGGATCGATCAGAACCAACTATGACAGCAATAAGACCGTTGATGATAGCTCTTCGATAAAACTTGATATAATCAATTACATAGAGTATGAAATGCTGACATTAAAAGTGAATTTAAATAATAGTTTTCCTGCCGAAGCTAAAAAAGAAGATAAAAACCTGCAGGAAATCCTGCAATTTGTAAAAGTAGGTGAGCATGAAACCAAAATAATTTCTACAATGGTAGGTTGGGGGCAAGGAAGCCATTGGGATAAAGCATATAGTTTTTTTGAAAAAGGAAACGTCTGGACTTATAAAGAAATATTGAAACTTTTCTAACAATAAATGTCTGCCCGACAACAATATCCGATAAACTCGCCTGGAGGCGCACCTAAAACTCGAATATAAAACCGATGGTGGGTAACAATGAAGTGTTATCGTTTGGTAAAATCACGGGTATCGCATTGCTGCCATCTGTTTGCAGCGGATTACCATCAGTCGTTTCAAAGCCGGAATTATCTGCATTGCGTTTGAATGTGTATCGCGGCGTGCCTTCGGTTTTAAATACCAGCAGATTTTGAAAATCAATATAGAGATTGAGGCTGGTATGTTTATAATTGTAGGTTTTATCTACCCGCAAATCTACCTGCTGAAAAGGTTTTAATCTTAATGAATTAATGGCATTATAGTCAAGCGTGCCGACACCGGTGGTGATATAATTGGCCCTGGAAGCTACAAGGTCGAATGGCGTATAGGGAGCGCCTCCGGCAAGGCGGTACTTGATACCAAGTTCCCAGTTTCTTTTGAATTTTTGTCCTAACGTAGCCGATATCAGATAACCATAATCCCACGAAGAGCGCAATAGCTTTCCATTGGCCCCCGAAAATTCACTTTTGTAAAGGGTGGTGCTTACCGCATAGAAAGTGTTTTTGATCAATTTTTGCTGCACAAAAAATTCTACTCCATAAGTAGTTCCCTTGCCGTTTGACAATACGGCT
>JBQCFI010000412.1:0-6648 GCA_051959325.1 Ginsengibacter sp.
TTGCTCAATGCCGGTTCCCAGCTGGCACGAATTTCTTTTTCTGAAACCCCGTTTTTGATTTGTTGCCATAGCTCATTGTTTCCGGCGAGTTTGTCAAAGAAAGAATGTTCCATGTCTCCTGATTTTGGAACTATAAAAAAACTGTCTTTGTCCGGAAACAAACGATAGGCATCCATCAGCCACTTTAGTTGAACTTTTTTGTTTACTTTTTGCAAAACCTGTTGTGGTGTTCCTGATAAATCCCAACCATAACAAACCTGGCCGTAATGTTTGCTGCTTTTTGCTCCCTCCGTTGGATGCGGCGTAAAAGAATATAAATTTTTTGGCAAAGAAGGCGCTCCAAAAACCTGGAAAGGTTTGTCAGTTCCCCGTCCTTCACTTAGCGTCGTTCCTTCAAAAAAACAAGTGGAAGGATAGAGATAAACTGATTGAATATTCGGCAGATTTGGCGAAGGTTTCACCGGTAAAATATAATGGCTGTTGTGATCGTAATTCAGGTTTTTTATTACCAGCAAATGAAAAGGGCTGTCAATGGTCTTTTTAGCATGCCGATAATATGCATACTTTTTATTGGCAGAATCACTTAGCCATTTTTCACCAGCCATCATCATGGAATATTCCCCGAGTGTCAGCCCATACACAATCGGGATTGGCTGCATTCCGACAAAGCTTTTGTATTTTAAATCCA
The DNA here is from genome assembly GCA_051959325.1 of Ginsengibacter sp. Lineage (GTDB taxonomy): Bacteria > Bacteroidota > Bacteroidia > Chitinophagales > Chitinophagaceae > Ginsengibacter. Next base: position 689 of record JBQCFI010000412.1, read on the forward strand.
ATACAGGGCCATCGACGTAAAAGCCGTTTGGATTTGGGCGGTCAAGAATGATCAATGGGATTGAGTTTTCCAAAGCTGCTTCTACATATCGTTGCAGCGAAGAAATAAAAGTATAAAATCTTACACCTACATCCTGGATATCAAAGACCATCACGTCCACACCTTTCAAATCTTCCGCGGTTGGTTTATTGTGTTGCCCATAAAGGCTGACTACTTCAATTCCGGTTTCTTTGTCAATCGCATTCCCAACTTTTTCGCCTGCATCTGCAGTGCCACGAAATCCATGTTCCGGGCCAAAGATCCTGACAACCTTTATTCCTCTTTTTAATAAAGTATCTACAAGCAGCGAATTGCCAACGGTAGAGGTTTGATTTGCAAAAAGAGCAACATTTTTACCTTTCAATAAAGGAAGATATTGATCCATTCGTTCGGCTCCCGGAATGATTCTTTTTTGAGTAAATCCAATAAAACCCACCGTGAGCAGCAAAAAAACAAAAGCGATTTTTCTATTCATTTATTTAATTTTATAGACTTTTTAGAAGCATCCTTGTAAAATAACAGAAAATGCAAATGAAAACCACATTATTGCAGCAAAAATATTTTTGGTACATTTAATGTAATGATCAACCTTGCAAATTCAATTGATACAATCTGAACGGAAGGGTACTGATATTTTTTTATTATAAAACAAAAAATTATGAGCAAAGCAAAAAAAGGCGATAATGTAAAAGTGCATTATAAAGGCAAACTTACCAGCGGCGAACAATTTGATTCAAGTGAAGGAAGAGAACCGCTTGCTTTTACAGTTGGTGCCGGCCAAATGATCAAAGGGTTTGATGATGCTATTCCCGGAATGGAAGTTGGCGAAAAGAAAACGATCAATATTGCGCCGGAAAATGCCTACGGGGAAAAAAATGCCGATGCGATAATTGAATTTCCTAAATCGAACATCCCCGAGGATATGAAGCTGGAACCTGGAATGAAATTACAATTGCAAAACCAGGCAGGACAACCAATTCCTGTGGTGGTTACTGAAGTAAAAGATGATGTGGTGGTATTGGATGCAAACCACGAACTCGCTGGGAAAGAACTGGTTTTTGATATCGAATTAGTGGAAATCTCGTAATTAAAAATGCTTACTTTAATTACTATAATTGATTCTGCAAAAAGTGAAATTGCTGATATATGTTTGTTTATGGTCAAATTTCTTTTATTGCTTTTATTGGTACAACCTAAATGGCAATGTTTTTGTCTTGTAAATAAATCGGTGGTCATGAACTAAAATAGCCGGAAAATACGTTTTGCTTAACTGAGACTTGTCTCTTTTTATATTTTATCTATTATTTTAAAATTTTATCATCGTAAATCAAAAAGTTTATGAAAACTAAAAATTACCTCTTACTATTAATCACAGTTGTGGCGTTCAATGCCTGCAAAAAAGACCCGGTTACCAAGCCCGTTAAATTTACTACTACACAATATGACAATGTAGGAACGTTTGATCCTTATGGAACACCTCAGAATATGACGAAAGATACCATTCCACCGGCAATGCTTTCTTTTATTGCAACGACCTTACCGAATGGTAAAAACCTGACTCTCTCACATCCTGAATTATTCAACAATCCCGCTATCGGCGATATTACAATAGCAAAACCATCAAACGTTTATATCACTTTTGTTTCCGGTCAAAGTGCGAATTCAAATGCCATTGCTTACTATACGTATCCAACCAGTCAGCCTCCAACCTCAGCAAAAGATATTTCATTGATCACTTATGTTTTTCCAAATGCAGGTCGCCTGTCAGGGTTGGTACCCGGTGATAAAGTACTACTCGGAAAATTTGATGTAGGTACTTCTATTGGTTTCGTTTTGATGCAGAACGCCTGGGATACTACCAAAAGAACCCTCGATAATAATGCAGTACACTTTTGTTCAAATGATGCTCTGAATCCTGAAGTAGATCCTAAATTGAAAAAGCATGCTGTTTTAATCAATTATTCTGCAGATAATAAAGTATTGGTAGGGTTTGAAGATCGTGATCGTACCAGTCCGGACTGCGACAATGATTTTAACGACGTCGTGATTTATTGCACTGTTACTCCGGTTTAATCAGTAAATCGATAAATAACAAGAATTCTTATTTTTGAAATAACGCAATAGACAGCTATTGCGTTTTTCATTTAAGATGTATGCTCTTACTCTTAATGTGAAATCACTTTATGAGAAGATTTTTATCCTTCTGTTTTCTTTTACCATCCTTATTTGCTTTTTCACAAAGCCAGCAAAAAACTACTTTGGCTGTTATAACTCCAAAAACCTATGGCTATGTGAATGGAATCAGGCTCGATAGCATCGATGCACAATATGGCCAGATAGAAACACGATGGGAAACGATTGCTTTTGATTATGGCCAATTGGGCGGCAGAAAAAAGATGACCGTTACCGATGATAAAGGAGCTGCTTTGACCTTCGCCAGGACAAGTCTCACTTTTTTATTGAATTTCTTTTATTTCAATGGATGGGGATTATCCCATTCTTATCATGATTCAACTGAAAAATCCGAAGTTTTTATTTTGAAAAAACGTAGCCGGCAAAAGGGAATGTAAAGAGGTGTTGCTGGTAAAGCTATTTTTCCTGTTACCATGCCTGCTTCTGTAAAGCTTCAATTGCATTTACCAAATAAACCATTGGCGCATTCCAATTAATAGCAATTTCATTGGATGCATACGCTGCTGAATTATCTGAATAAGCGGTTTCGGGCTCCGTAAATTCATATTTGGTACGGTCCTGCATTCCCGGGTTCGGACCGCCCACTAATAAACCCGGAACCGGATCGGTAACGCCGTCTGCAATGGATTGCCTGTGATGCGGATGCATCGGAGATTTGCTGCCTATGCCGGTTACAAAACAATAACCGGTTGCATTTCTCCCCAGCAGATAATCAAGATTTGTCAATGCATAGCCGACATATTTTTTATCCCCGGTTACTAAGTATGCTTTTATCAATAAAATTCCCTGGTTGGCCGCATTGGCATTTCCTCCCCAATTAAAATCTCTTACGGATTGTCCCATGACCGTTGCAAAAGCATTTGCAGAAACTTTTTCAATATAGCCGTTTGCCATGTCAACCACTTTCGCTTTCATTATTTTCAAATCATTTTCTGCAAAAGAAGGAAGTACTTTCTGAAAACGAAGCATCGAATAGTAAGCGAGCAGTCCTACATGATTCCATGACGGCAATGACACAGGTTCGCTGATATATTTATTTAAAACATCAAAATAGATTTTTTCTTTTGTTGTAATAAAAAGTTCTGCCGATGCCCACAACCATTCGTCATTAAAATTTCGATCTCCGTAACCGCCGGTAGTAATTTCCGGTTTGAACTTTTTGTTCATTTCCTGCTGATTGTATTCCAAAGCAGGATTTTTCAAACTCCACGCCCATGCTTTCTTTGAAGCTGCAAGGCAAGAATCAGAAAGTCCCGGCAATTGTTTTTTATAATTGCTCAAAATGCGTGCTGCCTGCGCCGTAACTGCGGCAAAATCCAATGTGGCAGCCGTGCCCTTCTGCACTACATATCTTGGTAATTGCGTAACGCCCGGCATCACCATTCCATCAAAAGCCGCGTTCGTGCATTTGTTGTAAACGCCGCCATCATTTGGGTCCTGCATTGTCAGCATCCAGCGAAGATTGTAGATGATTTCATGTAAAATATCCGGAACATCATCATCGCCTTCGGGAATATTGGTTTGTAAACTTTCAAAATAAGCCGGGAAATCTTCATAAGCAGATAACAAAGTGCCCATCGTAATTCCAGAATTCACGATGTATTTATTATAATCGCCTGCATCGTACCAGCCGCCGGGAGTGGAAATAATGCTTCCTGCAGGCTGCTCTTTTGTTGCAGCCGAAGGATGAATGAGAACGGCTGTATCCGGATGACCCGCGGAACGATGCCATTTGCCTGCGTATTTTTCTTCCAAAGGCATCGACGCCCTTTGATAATAATATCCTTTTAGCACAGCACGGCCAACATTTCTATTTACAGAATCATTGATCTCAAAAACATAGGAAGTGCCCACGCCGGGAATGGCAACCACAAAACTTCCTTTACCAGCAAACGAAGAAAAAACCGCGATTCTTGTTTTCGTGGAGGAATAAGCAGATTGTTTTTGTTCACTTAATTTTCCCGTGAAAACCGTATCTCTTAAATTCGTGGTAGCAATATAAAAATCGTCAGAAGCCACTTCTGCCGTTACTACGGCCACTTTTGGGCCATTTGGATAAAATCCAACCTGGTTTAATTTTATCTGGTCAGTTACCGTTTGGGAGAAAGAACGAAAAGGCGCGACAAGCAGTAAAACTGCTATGCATCTGGAAAGTAATTTCAAAGTATCTGTTTTAAGAAAATATAAAATCTTAATCTGCATAAATCTTGTTTCGGAAAATTAACCGTTTAAATGAGAAGAGTCGTAGGCGTTTGTTTATAAAGGGGTGATGAAATGTAACTGTATTAAGAAGGAAACAATGGTTTCGGCATTTAGCAAATTTCATTTACGTTGTGCAAATTACTATTTGCAATTCTTTCAAAAATTTTAGGAATAAGCTTTGCTTAAGTTTCTCGTCGATTATTAAATGCACAAAGCACAAAAATAATTACCGGCAATTTTGCAAGATTCTGTTGATAAGAGAGGTTTCTGTCCACTGTTACAAATATTTCAAAGTTATCCTCAGCCATTAATCTGAGCAATGTTCCGTTCTTTTTTCCTAACCAACCTTTATCACGAACCGTGAAAACTTCATGTTTGGCATCAAAATCATACTTCAACTTTCTTGGCACACTCTCATCCAGCAAAATTTTCATGAAGCATTTTTTCTGAGGTTAAAGTAAGTCTGGCCATTTCCAAAACAGCAATTGCTGCTTCTTTTGAAACAGAAGGGAAATCATCAAGGAATTCAGAAAGATCATCTCCTCCTTCCATATAATCGAAAAGATTCTTCACTGGTACACGTGTTCCGGTAAAAACAGGAGTGCCACTCATTACCTCAGGATCAATACTAATTTGCCCATACAGCATAACAATAGATTTATTGTCTTTCGAAGTTAATTAAAATATGCTAATGTTCTTAATTGAGCGTTTTCCCAAACGCCGTTTATTTTAGAAAACAATTTTTTCAATTAAATTCACTCAATAAAAAAAGAATGTTATGAGAAATAAAAACTTTACGCTTCTGCTTTTTAGCTTCTTTATTTCTGTCGCAACTTTGGCGCAGGGAAAGTTTGATGGCATTGAATCCAACATGAGCAATATTTTCAAATTATCGGATGCAAAATCCCGTTCTATCAGTCCGGAAAATTTTACAGGAGCAAAAGGGGAGGGAGGGATGGCTACAGAAGGAACCGGTAAAAATCCCTCAAGAGAATTGGGCAAAGGATGGAAAGTGAGTCCCAGCGTGGTGATTAAAGCACATAGCACATTTACAGTAGCAGAAATTGATGGCCCTGGTTCTATTCAGCATATCTGGATGACCCCAACGGGTGTGTGGCGCAATTCCATTATTCGTTTTTATTGGGATGGAGAAACCTCTCCTTCTGTTGAAGCGCCGGTCGGTGATTTCTTTTGTATGGGCTGGAATCAATATGCGCCTTTGCAATCTTTGGCTGTGTGTGTGAATCCGGGCAGCGCATTTAATTGCTACTGGCCAATGCCGTTTCGCAAAAAATGCCGGATTACCATGGAAAATATTGGTGATAAAGACATGGTTTTATATTACCAGGTCGATTATGTTTTGACAAACGTTCCTTCTGATGCTGCTTATTTTCATGCCGAATTCAGAAGAGTAAATCCGGTTCCTTACAAACAAGTTTATACTTTGCTTGATGGTGTAAAAGGCCGCGGTCAATATGTAGGAACTTATATGGCCATTGGTGTACATAATAACGGCTGGTGGGGCG
>JBQCFI010000413.1:0-2601 GCA_051959325.1 Ginsengibacter sp.
TTATTTTCATCTCAATCAATTTGCCAATCCTGATAATTCAAGGGCACATTATAAAACTACTGCACCGGAAATCTGGAGAGACACCGACCAACGCATCACGCATTTCGTCAGCGCGATGGGCACTACCGGAACAATTATGGGTTGCTCTGATTTTTTCAAAGAACGGAACCCGGCTATACAAATTGTCGGATGCCAACCGACAGAAGGATCTTCCATTCCCGGCATCCGCAGATGGCCGGCTGAATATGTTCCGAAAATATTTGATCCCAAAAAAGTGGACCAGGTGATGGATATTTCGCAACAGGAAGCGGAAGAAACATGCAGGCAACTTGCCAAACAGGAAGGAATTTTTGCAGGCGTGAGCAGCGGTGGCGCGGCAGCAGCGGCTCTCAGAGTGAGCAATGAGTTGAAAGAAGGGGTAATTGTATTTATCGTTTGTGATCGCGGCGACCGGTACCTGAGCAGTGGTTTGTTTGAGTAACAAAGAAAAAGTGAAAACTGACCGTGCAATAGATGGATACCAAAATAAAAACTAGGATTATTGTTTTCTGTACTGAACGTGGTTAACCTTAGCTTTAATAGGTAAACAAAAAGTAGATGTAGTTATATTTGACATATTAATCAATCTTCCATACCATGTCAGCCCTTCAATTATCAAAGCAGCAAATAGAAACCTATCAAAACGATGGCTATCTGATCGTAAAAAGGTTTTTGCACAAACAGGAAGTAGATAAGTTATACCAGATCGCAACAGGCAATAATGCGTTACGAAAACATGCTTTTGATTTAAATGACTTATCAGGGAAAAAAACAAAACTTACTTTGTGGTACACTCCCGGAAATGATGCTTATGGCTTGCTTACAAAAAGTGAGCGCATGGTAAATTCTGTTGACAAATTAATGAAAGGTAAAAGCGCGGTTTGTCATTTTCACAGCAAGTTAATGCAGAAAGAACCAAAGGTCGGCGGTGCCTGGGAATGGCACCAGGACTACGGATATTGGTACAAGAACGAATTTTTATTTCCTGATCAAATGATGTCTGTGATGATTGCAATTACTGAAGCAAATAAAAAAAACGGTTGTTTGCAGGTAATAAAAGGCTCACATAAAATGGGGCGCATCGAACACGGTTTTACGGGCGAGCAGGTGGGCGCATCACAGCATTTTGTAGATCTTGCTTTAAAAACAATGGAACTAATTTATGTAGAAATTGAAGCAGGCGATGCGTTATTTTTCCATAGCAATTTATTACACCGTTCAGAAGCGAATCTTTCGGACAGACCGCGCTGGTCATTGATTTCGGTTTATAACAGGAGCAGTAACATTCCTTATAATGAGCCTTCGCAATCCGCCACTATTCCTTTGAAAGCAGTGCCTGATAATGCATTGATGGAATGGAAAGCAGAGGAGATTGGAGCTGATGCGCATTTTCTTGAAAAAGAAAAAGATGAAGCGCTGAAATAACTCCAAACAAATATTTTGCAGGTGAAACGCTAAGCAAAATTACAAATGACGCTCTGTTAATTTATCTTCTTTCGTTTCCAATACCTTTAACCAGCTTGCCTTTTATTTATCCTTCCTCTAAATCTTTAATCTCAATCGCCGCTTTTCCAGCCATCCTGTTATCAAAACGATAACCAGTGCAAACACAAGTGATTTGATTACACCCGCCCATCCGGTTCGCATAATTAAAGGAAGATGAATGCCTATGAGGGATAAAAAAATGGCTTCATGCAGATATGGCAGCAGGTAAGATGTGAGCGTACTGGTACCTGCCGGTTTAATGAGTTTGAACAAATTTTCCTTTCCTTTTTTATCAACCAGGAAAATTAAAAATGCAAAAACAAGAATGCTGATTGCCGAGCAAATCGTCGTCCACGAAGGTGTGGCTCTTATTTTCGAGATGCCCCACATTGGCCTTGTTGCGAATCCAAAAACAAAAAGAATAATTGCAATAAAAATTAAAATCATTTCAATTTTTCGGGTTTGATTAATATACCTTCGATAAAAAACCGCACACACAACACCCAATATTGTAATAGATGAATTGGATGCATTCCCAAGTCCGAGGGAACCAATAGTATTTTTCCATAAATCGGAAAACAAAGCAGGATTGTGAATTACAACAGAATTAAACAAGACAAAAAATATAAAAAACGCAATCAGTACAATCAGCTTTTCATCAAAAAGAAGCGTGATGGTGGCACAGGCAAAATAAGCCCATCCAATCAATCCCAATATTCCCCACCAATGTGGTTGCATATAGATAATGCCATGAGGTGAATTGCCTTTATAAACCGCGGCCATTATTGCAAGAATGGCTATTCCTGACATTTGAAGCCAACGGAATTTTTTGCTTTTTTCTTTTGGATAATCCATCCATACCAGGAAAAAAGAAACGGTTACTAAAATCACCCAAACGGCGCGTGGCAACAAAGATTGGTTGCTGTAATTTTCCATATTCATCTGGAAAAAACCCATCACAATCAAGGCCATTGAACGAAGAATAACATGCTGAAAAATTTGCTGTTTTGATTCGCCACGCGCTTGCCGGCTTTGTTGACTGTAAGGAATCGATAATCCGACAATAAATAAAAATGC
>JBQCFI010000414.1:0-15987 GCA_051959325.1 Ginsengibacter sp.
GAAAGGCTGGTGCTTGAACTCAAGGATAAAGTGTCAAAATTATCCGGCACTCCTGCCGCAAATTCATTTGGCGGCAATACTTTTGAGCAGGACGCGTTAAATGCATTGGTAGCGCTCGGAATAGCAAGGCTGGTAGCAGAACAAGCGATAAAAAAAATTGTACTTTCGGAGCCATCAATAAATTCTTTAGAAACGTTAATCAAAAAAGCACTAAAATCCATTTGATAGAAATCTACCTAAAATAATTTGCCGGATGTTGTTTACAAAGAAGTTAGCGCCAAATTATATGGGGTGGATATGTAGTTGTGTTGTTTCAATAGGATTTTCTATTGTAGTGCCTTTGCATGCGGTGGGACAGGATTCTACTTTTCTTAAAAAAAATGATACCCTTCCTTTTCCAATTCATGATACAAGAGGCGATTTTATTTCTGCAACACCAAATGTTTATGATTTTCAAAATCCACCAAATATTACTGAATCCGTAGCGTATGATCCGGTTACAAAAACTTATACGGTTTATGAAAAGATCGGTGATCGATTTTACAGAGCTCCAACTACTTATACCGCAGAAGAATTCAGGGCATTGGAGGCAAAAAAGGCAGAAATTAATTATTTCAAAAAAAGAGCGAACACGCTCAGTATTTTAAACCGCGGCCAGGTAAAGCCTAAGCTAAGCCTTTATGATAATTTATTCAATCGCCTTTTTGGAAATGGGAAAATTGATATTCAGCCACAGGGGAATGTGGATATCACGGCTGGCTACCAGGGACAAAATGTAAAAAATCCGACACTACCGGAAAGAGCAAGAAAAAACGGTGGCTTTGATTTTAATATGGCGGCTCAATTGAATGTGAACGCCAATATCGGGGATAAAATGAAATTCCCGATTAGCTATAATACACTTTCTAATTTCGGTTTTGCCAATCAATTAAAATTAGATTATACCGGAACGCAGGATGAAATCTTAAAACGTTTTGAAGCGGGAAATGTTTCTTTTCCCTTGACCAGTACATTAATACCTGGAGCACAATCTCTATTTGGCGTAAAAGCACAATTGCAGTTTGGTAAATTATTTATTACCGGCATTTTGGCCAATCAAACTTCTCAAAGGCAATCCGTGAACCTGCAAGGGGGCAATGCAGCAACTCATTTCCAAATTAAAGGAGATGATTACGAGGAGAACCGTCACTTTTTATTATCGCAGTATTTTAAAGATAATTACAATAAAGTAATGAGCAATGCTCCCGCCATTACTACTCCTGTTCAGATTTTAAAACTGGAAGTTTGGGTTACCAACAAGAACGGAACAACGACGAATGCAAGAGAAGTAGTTGGGTTGATGGATTTGGGCGAAGCAAAACCTTTTCATCCTTTTACGGTTACCGGTAGTTTGCCCGACAATAACACGAACAATGAATATGCTTCCATTATCAGCAATCCATCGAGCAGAAATTCAACACTGATCAATAATCAATTAATGGGAATGGGATTAAGCCCCGTGCAGGATTTTGAAAAAACATTTGCCAGAAAATTAGATTCTTCCCAATACATATATAATAAAAGAGCCGGATTTATTTCACTCAGTCAACCGTTACAAGCGGATGAGGTTTTGGCAGTGGCTTTTCAATATTCTTATAATGGGAAAATATACCAGGTTGGAGAATTTTCGCAGGATGTGCCGCCGGATTCCACTTCAAGCAATCAGAAAATCTTGTTTTTAAAATTATTAAAAGCTACTTCACAGCGCCCGAATCTTCCCATCTGGCAACTGATGATGAAAAATGTTTATAGTGTAGGTTATGGCACTTTGGACCGGCAGGATTTTGATTTGAATGTTTTGTATCAGCAACCGGGCCTCGGAGCTAAACGCTATCTTCCTTTTGGAGATCTAAACAAAGGAACACCGATCCTGACGCTTGTAAACTTAGACCGGTTAAACAATCAGAATGATCCACAGCCTGACGGTGTTTTTGATTATATTGAAGGCTATACCGTTTTATCCCAATATAGCCGGATCATTTTCCCGGTGTTAGAACCTTTTGGGCGGGATATCGCTTCAAAAGTTTTTACGAATCCGGCGATAGCGGCAGACAGTTTATATTATCCTTTATACGATTCGATCAAGGCAATTGCTCAACAACAATTTCCGAATCTTGACCGCTTTGTTTTGCAAGGAACGGCAAAAACGACGGGATCTGCAGATATCAGTATCGGTTATAATATTCCGCCTGGCTCTGTGACAGTTACAGCAGGAGGAAGACAACTGTTGGAAAATGTGGACTATACGATCAATTATGACCTGGGAACAATAAAAGTAATCAACCAGGCCATTATTAATGCAGGCATTCCCGTCCAGGTGAATTATGAAAACAACGCCACATTTGGAATGCAACAAAAGAGCTATATGGGTTTGCGGCTCGATTATATGTTGAAAAATACTGCTAAAGAACAAGTTTCATTAGGTGCAACAATGGTCAGACTAAGCGAAAGGCCATTCTTCACAAAAGTGGATTACGGGGAAGATCCGATCAGAAATACCATGTACGGCCTGGATGGAAGCTACCGCAGAGATATGCCCCGGCTGACTAAAATTTTAAACAAACTTCCTTTCTTTTATTCCACTGCTCCTTCATCGATTAATGCTTATGGAGAAGCAGCTTTCCTGAAACCGGGCCACGCGCCGCAAATTGGAAAAGGAAATAATGGCGTTATTTATATAGATAATTTTGAAGGAAGCAAAAGTGATATTGATCTTCGTTTTCCACCAATCAGCTGGGCACTGGCTTCAACGCCACATGGCGCTACCGATAAAAATGGAAAGATCCTTTTTCCCGAAGCGGATTCCAGTAACAGCCTCACTTATGGAAAAAACCGGTCGCAAATAGCCTGGTACCAGATTGAACCTACTTTGCAGGATCCGAAAAATGTAAATAATCCATTAAAGGGGAATACGAAATTCCTTTCGGATCCACGCACCCGCGCTGTTTCTCAAACGGAAATTTTTCCACAACGAACTACAGATTTCGGTCAAAATCAATTGATCACTTTTGATCTTTCATTTTATCCCAAAGACCGGGGTCCTTATAATTATGATGCATCCCGGGCTGATATCAATTCCAATGGCAAATTCTTATTTCCAAAAAATAAATGGGGTGGCTTGATGCGAAGCCTCGATCAGACAGATTTTGAAACCGCCAATATCGAATATATTGAATGTTGGGTACAGGATCCTTTTATTTTGAATCCAACAAGCAGTGGCGGCCAGTTTTATATCAACTTGGGAAATGTTTCCGAAGATGTTTTAAAAGATTCGAGGCGTTTTTATGAGAATGGATTGCCCACACCAAATTTGCCTGCGCAGGTTGATACTTCCATCTGGGGTGTGGTGCCGCGTAATCCCATCCAGGTTACAAATGCGTTCAGCAACGATCCCCGCGACAGGCCTTACCAGGATGTTGGTTTTGATGGATTGACAGACAGCGCCGAAGCCGCTTTTCGGAGAAGAGATTATCTTAATGTGCTGGCGGCCAATTTTGGCGCCAATTCAAAAGTTTACCAGGATGCGTTGAAAGATCCTTCTTCGGATAATTATCAGTATTACCGTGGAGCCAACCTGGATGCGGAAAACGCGGATATTCTTGCGAGATATAAAAAGTTTAATAATCCGCAGGGCAATTCTCCGATCGCTGATAACAATTCTCAATTTTCATCAGCAGCAACGATGTATCCTGACCAGGAAGATTTGAATCACGACAATACATTGAATGAAACGGAAGAGTATTTCCAATATACCGTGGACCTGAAACCACCTACTGATCCGGAAATGACGATTGGAAGCAATTACATTGTTGATAAAAAAGTAGTGGGCGTAAGACTGGTGGATGGAAGTACAAGGAACGAAACCTGGTACCAGTTAAGAATTCCAATTGATTCTTATAATAAAAAGGTGGGAAATATTCCGGATTTTAAATCCATTCGTTTTATGCGGATGTTTCTGACCGGGTTTGATGACAGCGTGACTGTAAGATTCGGTGCACTTAGTCTTGTAAGAAATACCTGGAGAAAATTCGAATACAAGCTCGATTCTACCGGCAATTATACGAAAACGTCTGATAATGATTTTAATGTTGGCGCTGTAAATATTGAAGAAAATGATAAACGCCAGCCTTTACCATATCGCACTCCTCGTGATATTGTACGGGTGCAAACTTTGAGTAATAATGGAGTAAATCTTTTGGAAAATGAACAATCGTTGACATTGCAATTTGCTAATCTTCAAAAAAATGATGGTAAAGCTGTCTTTCAGACTTACGCAAACAGAGATCTGAGACAATTTAAAAAGTTGCAACTGTATATTCATGCAGAAAGAAATGAAGCGTCTACTTTAAACAATAATGACCTCACAGCAGTAATCAGGATCGGAAGTGATTTTGTGAATAATTATTATGAAGTAAGGATTCCTTTAAAATTAACTCCGCTCAATACAGGCCTTGACCCAAACAGCGATGCGTACAACGACACATTATGGATAAAGAGTAACAATCTTGATCTTGATCTTGGCGATCTGACCAGTCTCAAAACAAAAAGAAATCTGTCTAATACGGCGCTTAATGTTTTGTATTCTCAATTGCAGTCCAATGGTCAGACGTACGCAATTATGGGAAATCCAAACCTTGGGCAGGTAACCGGCATTTTGATGGGTGTCGAAAATACCAATGCAGTTTCTGCTACCGGTGAACTGTGGTTCAATGAATTGCGGTTATCATCTATGGATGAAAAAGGTGGTTGGGCTTCCCTTGGGCGGGTAGATGCGAACCTAGCCGACCTCGGAACTATTTCTGTATCCGCGAATACACACAGTAATGGCTTTGGAACGCTTGAACAGGGAATTAACGATCGCTTTAAAGATAATTTTGTGCAATTTGACGCAGCGGCTACTTTAGAACTGGGAAAACTTCTGCCAAAGAAAGCGTTGTTGTCGATTCCATTTTTTGCCAGCATTACCAACAGCATCAGCGCGCCGCAATACGATCCTTTTGATATGGATCTGACATTGAAGCAAAAATTACATGCCGCAACTTCACAAAGTGAAAGGGACTCTATCCGCAATAACGCCGTCGATTTTTCGTCGATAAAAACGATCAGTTTTACCAACGTACATAAAAACAGACGCGACAATAAAAAACCCCAATTATGGGATATTGAAAACTGGGACGTAAGTTATACGTATACAAAAACGCAAGCGCATAATCCATTGATCGAATACAATGATGTAACAAAGCAACAGGGAAGCGTTGGTTATAATTTTATGCCACAGCCAAAATTTATTTCTCCATTTAAAAAGCTATTTAAAAAATCAAAAACACCCTGGTTTGACCTGATAAAAGATTTTAATTTTAATCCGGTTCCGTCGCAACTTACATTCAAGGCAGATGTATTCAGGCAATTCGGTGTTATTAAACCAAGAAGCATCGGCGGCGATGAATATCAAATTCCTGAGACTTACGATAAGTATTTTACTTTCAACAGGAATTATATTATGCGTTGGGAACTGACTCATTCGCTCACACTTGATTATTCTGCTTTGAACAACGCGGTAATTGATGAGCCATACGGCCGTTTGAATACGCCGGCGAAGAGAGATACTGTAACCAATAACTTTTTTTCCGGTGGAAGAAATACTGTTTTCAACCAAACTGTAAATCTTTCTTACAATGTTCCTTTAAATAAGCTTCCACTTACTGACTGGATCAACCTGCATTTAGATTACACCGCTACTTATAATTGGATCGGCGCTTCCAGGCTGGCAGTAAACCTTGGGAATTTCCTGGAAAATGGCCAGCAGGAAAATGCAACACTTCAGATGGATTTTTTGCGCTTGTATAATAAATCAAAATGGCTGCGGGCCATTGATCAGCCACGGCAACCAAGGCAGGAAACGGATTCTTCCAAAAACAAAAAACCGACTATTTCTCCTTCTGCTGCAGGCAAAAATGCACTGCCTGAAGTAACCGGATTGGCGAGGGTGTTTGGAAAATTATTGACGAGCATCAAATCGGTGAATGCAACGGTTTCACAAATAAGTAATACGAGATTGCCGGGCTATACGGACAGTACAAAAATATTGGGACAAGATTTTAAAAGTATGGCACCGGGATTCGGGTTTATTTTGGGGAAACAACCCGATAGTAACTGGCTGAATAACGCCGCCAAACGTGGATTGATAACCAAAGATTCGTTATTCAACGATTTGTTTGTTCAAAGTTTTAATCAGAAAATAGCGATTTCCGCGCAACTGGAACCCGTGCGCGATTTCACTATTGATTTGAATATTGGTAAAACTTTTACCAAAAATTATTCTGAAACCTTTAAAGACACTACGGGCACCGGCAATCATTTTTCACATCTCAGTCCTTTCATCAACGGCGGATTTAATGTAACCTATATTGCCTTTAATACTTTGTTTGGAAAATACGATCCGAACAGAATATCCGCTACTTTTTTAAAGTTTGAGGATTATCGTCAAATATTGTCGAAAAGATTGGGCGCCCAAAATACTTATAACAAACAGATAGGAAATCCAACTGGCGCCGATGGTTATGCTTTGGGCTACGGCAGATATTCGGTAGATGTTTTAGTGCCCGCTTTTATCGCCGCTTATACGGGGCAGGATCCTACAAAAGTTTCATTGATCAAACAACAAAATTCAAACATTAAATCAAATCCATTCAGCGGAATTATTCCAAGGCCAAATTGGCGTATTGCTTACAACGGTTTGAGTCGCATTCCAGGACTTGATAAAATATTTACTAATTTTTCTTTAACGCATGCCTATAATGCAAGTCTTGGAATGAACAGTTTCACTTCTGCATTAAACTACCAGGACGTTTCGCGATATGGTTATCCATCGTTCATTGATACCACCGGCGGCAGTCACAATTACGTTCCGTTTTTCCTGGTGCCAAATATCACGATACAGGAACAATTTGCACCTTTGATCGGATTTGATATGACTTTTACCAATCAACTCAGTTTGAAATTTGATTATACGAAACAACGTCAGCTAAGCATGAGCCTGATAGATTATCAGTTAAGCGAAGTTCGTTCTACGGAAATTACTTTTGGCGGAGGTTTTCGCAAGCGGGGACTAAAACTTCCGTTTAAAGTTCCTTTTACAAAAAAAGATACCAAAAAACTGGATAATGAGCTGAGTTTCAATCTCACTTTTTCAATCCGCAACAATGTCGCTTCAAATAGCATTTTGGATCAAAACAGCTCGTTTGCAACCAACGGAAGTAAAGAAATTTCAATCCATCCAACGATAGATTATTATTTGAATAACCGGATAAAACTGACTTTGTACTTTGATCAAAGAAGGGTGAATCCTTACATTTCATCCTCAGCGCCGACGATAGATACAAGGGCTGGAATGCAGATAAGGATTTCTTTAGCACCATAGAAGTATCCATGCAGTCGTGGGATCCAGGATGTTGATGTAATAGTGGCGAAGCGTTTTTTAAAAACAGCAATCAGCACTATTTGTTGCCTTACTGATGCATCGAAAGGCGATAATAATACAGGTCATTCTATAAAAATTTTTCAGGAAAATAATTCGAACAAAAGTTGAATATTATTTCCCGGAAGAAGAAATAATTTATGAAACGGCATAGCAAACAAACAAATAAGCTGAATTCTATTTTCAGGAAAAGAAAAATTAGCCAGAGCACTTACATTGCAGCCAGCTGCACTTTTTGCTGAAGTTCAATAACGCTTTCTTTAAATAAAATGTCGGTATCCATCAGGTCTTTCACAGTTTGGCAACTGTGAATCACAGTAGTATGGTCGCGGCCTCCAAAATGCTCGCCGATTGTTTTTAAAGAGTTTTTGGTAAATGCTTTTGCAAGAAACATAGTAATCTGTCTTGCCTGGACGATTTCGCGCTTGCGGGTTTTTTGCAATAATTTTTCATAAGGCACGTCAAAATAATCGCACACCATTTTTTGAATGGTATCTATCGTAATTTCCTTTGAAGAAGATTTGATAAAGTTTCTTAAAACTTTTTTGGCAAGGTCCAGATCAATTTCTCTTTTGTTCAATGAAGATTGGGCCAGCAAAGAAATCAACGCACCTTCCAGCTCGCGGATATTATTTTGAATATTATAAGCAATATATTTTACTACTTCCTTTGGCATTTCCAAACCATCATTCTTCATCTTTCTCTCCAGAATTTCAATCTTCGTTTCATAATCCGGAACCTGCAAATCCGCACTGAGACCCCAGCGAAAACGGCTGAGCAATCTTTCCTGGACACCTTCGAGGTCTTTTGGTGGCTTATCTGTAGTTAATATCAATTGTTTGCCACTTTGATGCAGGTGATTAAATATCGCAAAAAATGCATCTTGTGATTTTTCTGCACGATTGAAAAACTGAACGTCATCAATAATCAACACATCAATCAACTGATAAAAATGGATAAAATCATTGATGGCATTATTTCTTCCATGATCTACAAATTGGTTGATAAATTTCTCGGAACTTACATATAAGACAACTTTATTATTATGTAGGTTTTTTACTTCATTGCCAATTGCCTGTGCGAGATGAGTTTTTCCCAAACCTACGCCACCATAGATTACCAGCGGATTGAAAGAAGTGGTACCCGGTTTTTCAGCTACCGTTTTACCCGCCCTGCGAGCGACACGATTACAATTCCCTTCAATGTATGAATCAAAAGTATAAGATGGATTTAGCTGCGGATCGATCTGCATCTTTTTAAGTCCCGGAATTACAAACGGGTTCTTAACAGGATTCGTTATGACCAATGGGAAATCCATTTCATTATTTGAATAGGTTTTATAACCATGCCCCGGCACGTCCATCATCACGGGTTTATTCTTGCTGTTTCCGCTGTCCACCATGATGCGGTACTCAAGCATCGCATTTTTACCCAATTCTCTTTTTAATGTTTTTGCAAGGAGGTTTACATAATGCTCCTCAATATACTCATAAAAAAACTGGCTGGGCACTTGTATCGTTAAAACATTCTCCTTGAGTAGAACAGGTTTGATTGGCTCGAACCATGTTTTGTAATGTTGCCACTCTACTATATCTTTTATAATATTGAGACAATTATTCCAAACTGTTTCGCAAGCATTATCCATTATTTTCCTTAAGCCGTTTATTATTATAGAAAATGTGTTTTTCTTGTGGGAATGATTAAAGATTTTAGCAAAGTTTCTTTGCTAAAATTTCATCAACAACAAAGCGAATATCAATAGAATTTGTTGAAAAAAAAATTTTTTATTCTCTGATTTTTTACAGTTAAAATTTATTTCTGAACGCCAAAAATATATTCAAATATATTTTCAAAATTCCGTGGATTTTAAAAGGTACACCTGCATTGAATTCAAAGGAAAGAGACCATTTTTTTAAAAGATTATAAAGAAATATTTTGTTGATTTTTTTGGTAAAAAATATTTTCAATCTTTGTTATAAATGTGTAAAAGATTTTTTGTGAATCTAAATGAATGCTTCATCTTTACCACCATTCGAGTTACCTTTAAATAAAAAAAATTGAATTATTATGAGTTACGAATTAACCGGAAAATTATTAATAAAATTTGATACCACTCAAAGGACAGAAACATTTAAGACACGCGAGTTTGTGGTAGAAAAATCCGAAGATATAAATGGTAAATTAATTACCAACTTCATCAAATTTCAATGTGTGCAGGATCGCACCGGAATTGTAGATCGTGTAAACGTAGGCGATGAAATAAAAGTGCATTTCAACATTCGCGGAAGTAAATGGGAAAAAGACGGAAAGGTATCTTATTTCAATAATCTCGACGCATGGCGTATTGAACAAGTGCTACAACCCAATAACGACGCGGCTCGCGACAATGATTATCTGGAACCATTGGACACTTTTTCTTCTTCGTCTGATGAAGCAACAGATGATCTTCCGTTTTAAATAAAATATTTTAGACTTATTTCTGAACGCTTTGTAAATCAAAATCAAAAAGAATTTCCGATCGCTTTATAAGCGTTTTAAAGTTTTCAGGATAAACACCTGGCACTGAGTATGCAACAAAAAATTTCACTCAAAATTCTGCCGTCTGATGCGGCTGATGAGTCGGCAATCATTGAAAAGATTGCGAAAGCTGCAGCTACAAAAGTTACTGAAGTTTCAGGGTCTCATGTGTTAAAAAGATCGATTGATGCGCGCGGAAAAACTGTGTGGATAAACCTGACTGTAAATGCATTCATCAACGAACCTTTTCATCAAAGAAGCTTACACAAATTCGATTTTAAAGACGTAAATAACTCTTCAAAAAAAGCCATCATTATTGGTGGTGGACCGGCCGGAATTTTTGCAGCTTTGCAATTAATTGAACGTGGAATAAAACCGGTCATTCTTGAAAGAGGAAAAGAAGTAAGAGCGCGCAGAAGAGACCTGGCAGTTTTGAATAAAGAAGGAATTATTAATCCGGAGAGTAATTACTGTTTTGGAGAAGGCGGAGCAGGCACATACAGTGATGGGAAGCTATATACGCGGAGCAACAAGCGCGGGGATATCAATCGAATCTTAAGCCTGTTTGTTCATTTTGGCGCTGATGAAAATATTTTGTACGATGCTCATCCCCACATCGGAACCAACAAACTGCCGGCAATTATAACGGCCATGCGTACACAAATTCTAGCACATGGCGGTCAATTTCACTTCAACAAAAAAGTAATTGATTTTATTCTTGAAAAAGATAAAATAAAATCTGTAAAAACTGCCGATGCAGATGTTTTAAATGCAGATTCTTTTATCCTCGCCTCCGGCCATTCTGCAAGAGATATTTTTCAGCTTTTACATCAAAAAAAAATCCGAATAGAAGCAAAAGGTTTTGCGCTTGGCGTGCGCATTGAACATCCACAGGAATTGATTAATACGATTCAATACGCAAGGCAGTATGCGTTGACTGATTTGCTTCCGCCGGCTTCTTACAGTCTCGTAGAACAGGTTGACGGCAGAGGTGTTTTTTCCTTTTGTATGTGCCCCGGTGGCATCATTGCTCCGGCATCTACCAACGAAAACGAATTAGTGGTAAATGGCTGGAGTCCGTCAAAAAGAAACAATCCTTTTGCAAACAGCGGCATGGTTGTTCAGACAGAAATTGAAGATGTAATTAAATATTATTCTGACAGAAAAAATAAATCAGAGATTGATTTTCAATCGCCTTTATTGATGATGGATTTTCAAAAAGAAGTTGAACAGAAAGCTTTTGCTATCGGAGGTGGGAAGTTTGTAGCGCCTGCGCAAAGAATGGTTGATTTTACTGAGGAAAAATTTTCTTCTTCACTACCAAGGTGTTCTTATTTGCCAGGAATAGAATCAGCAATATTGAAAGATGTTTTGCCATCATTTATTAACATCAAATTGAAAACAGCCTTGCAGGCATTTAGCAAAAAAATGCCGGCTAAAAATAAGCATCATGGATATTTTACAAACGAAGCCGTTTTGGTAGCAACCGAAAGCCGTACTTCATCACCGGTAAGAATTCCACGTGATGAAAATTTTCTGCATCATCCCCAAATAGAAAATTTATTTCCATGTGGTGAAGGCGCCGGATATGCGGGCGGAATTGTGAGCGCTGCCATGGATGGAGAAAGAGTGGCGAATCAGTTAGCCAATGTGCTGATTTGATGATTTGTCCATGTGCTTAATACAAGCCAGGATTAACAAATAATGAATTGCATTTCCATGGTCAATTGAATAAAATCTTGAAAAAAATTTCTTACTTCAATACAATTCCATTCTTTTTTTATTTACAAATGAAAACATGAAATTTGTAAGATGCAATTTGATAGAAAAGATTTAACCGACATCACACTTACAGAACTTTACAAAGAGCTGCTCCTTCCGAGAATGATTGAAGAAAAAATGCTTTTATTGCTCAGGCAGGGAAAGGTTTCCAAGTGGTTTAGCGGCATTGGGCAGGAAGCTATTGCCGTTGGCGCTACTTATGCGCTTCGTCCCGATGAATGGATCATGCCGCTGCACAGAAACCTCGGTGTTTTTACCACCCGAAAAATGCCTTTAAAAGATTTGATCAAACAATGGCAGGGCGCACTGGGTGGCTATTCCAAAGGAAGAGAGCGAAGCTTTCATTTTGGAAATAAAGAACACTTTATTTGTGGAATGATCTCACATCTTGGGCCGCAACTTTCTGTGGCTGATGGCGCGGCACTTGCATATAAATTAAAAAACGAAGAAAAAATTTCATTGGCGTTTACAGGCGAAGGCGGTACGAGTGAAGGCGAATTTCATGAAGCGCTGAATGTAGCGGCGGTGTGGGATTTACCGGTAATATTTATCATAGAAAATAATGGTTATGCTTTGAGTACGCCGGTTAATGAACAATATCGTTGTCAAAATTTAGTGGAGCGTGCAAAGGGTTATGGAATCGAAGGTGTGCAAATTGACGGGAATAATATTCTCACCGTCTATGAAACCGTAAAAGGTGTTCGGGAATATTCTATCAAACATCAAAAGCCCTATTTGATAGAATGCATGACTTTCAGAATGCGTGGGCATGAAGAAGCAAGCGGCGTAAAATATGTGCCGAAAGAAATGTTTGAACAATGGATTGAAAAAGATCCGATAAAAAATTATGAACGTTTTTTGGTTGAAGAAGAGGTGTTATCCAATCTTCAGCTTGCGGAAATAAAAGATGAAGTAAAGGAATACATCGACAAAAGTTACACGGCAGCAGAAGAAGAAATAAACGATTTTCCTATTCCCAAATCGGACATCAGCAAAGAGCAGATGGAAGATGTGTATTCGAAAAAAACTTCCGTTGCCAAAACATTTTCCATTCCTTCTAACTCAATGTCAGCAAGAGGTACACGGTTTATTGATGCCATTAAAGAAGCGCTTGAACAATCGATGAAAGTGCATGCCAATTTGATTTTGATGGGCCAGGATATCGCCGAATATGGCGGCGCTTTTAAAATAACGGAAGGTCTTTTGAATGAGTTTGGAAAAGAAAGAGTGCGCAATACGCCTTTGTGTGAAAGCGCTATCGTTGGCGCTTCGCTGGGATTGAGCCTTGAAGGATTTAAAAGCGTGCTAGAAATGCAATTCGCTGATTTCGTTTCGGTAGGCTTTAATCAGATCATTAATAATCTCGCTAAAATAAATTATCGCTGGGGGCAACATGCAGATGTTGTAATCAGGATGCCAACGGGCGCCGGGGTAGGGGCAGGGCCGTTTCATAGCCAAAGCAATGAAGCGTGGTTTGTCCATACACCGGGATTAAAAGTAGTATATCCTTCCACTCCTGAAGATGCAAAAGGGTTATTAATTGCAGCAATCAATGATCCCAACCCGGTGCTGTTTTTCGAGCATAAAGCTTTATACAGAAGCGTTACTGCTGAATTTTCGCAGGAATATTATGAAACAGAAATTGGCAAAGCGAGGGAAGTGCGGGAAGGTGCAGACGTTAGTATCATCACTTACGGAATGGGCGTTGTGTGGGCAACAGAATATGCCGATACTCATCCCGAAATTTCAATAAATATCCTTGACTTGAGAACGCTCTTGCCACTCGATTACAAAGCCATCAGGAGTTGCGTAAATAAAACAGGAAAGGTTTTGATTCTGCATGAAGATACGCTCACCGGCGGTGTTGGTGGTGAAGTAGCAGCATGGATCGCGCAAAATTGTTTTGAATTTCTTGATGCGCCGGTCATGCGATGTGCATCGCTCGATACGCCGGTTCCATTCAATACCACTTTGGAAAAAAACTTTTTAGCAAAATCAAGATTAGATGAAATGGTTCAAAAATTAATTGGTTATTAATGGCCACTCTGTACATTTTAGCAAGACCAAATGGAGCAGGAAAAACAACTGCGGCATATACCTTTTACCAAATGTTTTCGAAACAGCGGAATTTGTAAATGCCGACGAAATTGCAGGCGGTTGATCTCCATTGAATGTTGATTCCGTTGCCTTTCAGGCGGCAAGAATCATGTTGGAAAAATTAGATTATTTTATTAAAGAAAAAAAGAGCTTTGCATTTGAAACGACATTGTCAGGCCTTATCTATTTAAAATTTATGCGCGTTGCAAAAATCGCAGGATGTGAAATTACTTTATTTTTTGTTTGGCTTCATAGCTTTGAACTAGCGAAAAGCCGTGTGACATCGAGAGTTGCCACCAGGCAGACAACTGGTATCTTTACGATAATTCGGCACCGGAATATGTCCCTATTGCAAAATGTATTGAGGGTGAAAGGGAAATAATTAACTTTGAAGTATTCAATAAAATCACAGAAATATGAATTCTGTTCAAAAAAGTGAAGATTTAAGCAGTAAAATTAAAGTTGCCCTTGATGAAGCAATTCAAAAAGTTATCAAAGAAGAAAAAGCGCGCGATGGCTACCTGGTCGTATCAGATAAAAAAGGCCACGTAAAAAAAATTGCTGCTGAAAATTTTAAGGTGGACTAAAACGTGCTCTCAGATCTTGTTGAAAAAATCCACCCTTCAGCAAACAAACAAATATTAAAATTTCCGGTTTTCTTTTTTAATCTTTCACTTTAAATCTCTTACACAAATTCTTAATTTTTCGACCGTAAATATTTCAGTTTCCTTTGATGATGAACCCTGTAGCAATTTTAAAAAAATATTGGGGCTATGATTCTTTCAGGCCGCTACAGCAGGAAATAATTGATTCTGTTTCAGCAGGAAATGACACGCTTGCCATCATGCCAACGGGTGGTGGCAAATCAATTTGCTTCCAGGTACCATCAATGGGCAAGGAAGGCTTGTGCCTTGTGATCAGCCCATTAATCGCTTTGATGAAAGACCAGGTTTTGAATTTGAAAAATAAAGGAATTCCTGCGCTTTCCATTTATTCCGGAATGAGTTTTACAGAAGTAAAAAAAACATTGCAGAACGCTGCTTACGGCAATTTTAAATTTCTGTATGTTTCGCCGGAAAGGTTAGAGACGGATTTATTTTTAGAATTTATTCCAATTATAAAAATGAATCTTATCGCTGTTGATGAAGCCCATTGTATTTCACAATGGGGTTATGATTTCAGGCCGTCCTATTTACGCATCGCAGCCATCCGTGAATATTTTCCTGCAATACCCATTCTGGCGCTCACTGCTTCTGCTACTTTTGAAGTACAGAACGATATTTGTGACAAATTACTTTTCAAAAAAAATCAACAACGCTTTCAGCAATCGTTTGAACGCGCAAATCTTTCTTACAGCGCCTTTGAACTTTCATCCAAACAAAATAAATTATTAACGATATTAAAAAAAGTTGGAGGCAGCGGAATTGTATATTGCAAAACAAGAAAACGGACAAAAGAAGTTGCTGAAATGTTAAGCCTTAATGGTATCAGTGCCGATTATTATCATGCAGGACTTAGCAGCGAAGAACGTAATAAAAAGCAGGAAGACTGGATCAATAATAAAACACGCATCATCGCTTGTACCAACGCTTTCGGAATGGGAATTGACAAACCAGATGTAAGAACGGTTGTGCATTATGATGTTCCTGATGCTTTGGAAAATTATTACCAGGAAGCAGGAAGGGCAGGCCGCGACGGCAAGAAATCTTATGCGGTTTTATTGTATAACGAGGCCGAGATAAATCAATTAAAAAAACAAGTTGATATAAAATTCCCATCCAAAAAAATTATCACAAAAATATATGGAGCCTTGTGCAATTTTCTCCAGCTTCCATCGCATAGCGGAGAAGGAAAATCTTTTGAATTTGACCTAAATACTTTCGCCAGGAATTTCAAACTTGATGCTTTTACAATCAACAGTGTTTTAAAAATCCTGGAACAGGAAGAATTGATTTCTTATAGCGAACAGTTCTTTTCACCACCAACCGTAGAATTTACCATTGATAAAAGTGACCTTAATCTTTTTGAACAAAGCCATCCAAAATATGATGAAGTTATCAAAGGCCTTTTGCGTT
>JBQCFI010000415.1:0-8001 GCA_051959325.1 Ginsengibacter sp.
AGACTTCATACATTAAGATGTAACTGAGGGCGGCGAAGCCATGTTCTTCTTATAGTATTCAAAATATCAATCCTTTGAATTGCTGCAGATTTAATTTTCAAAAAAAAAATTATGCAGAAGAATTGGTATATCATTTATACAAAAGCTAAATGGGAAAAAAAAGTAGCAGCGATTTTTACAAGAAAGAGAATAGGAAATTTTATTCCCATGAATTCTAAACAGGTAATGCGGGGCAGGAAAAGAAAAATAGTTCAGAAGCCCTTGTTTGAGTCGTACTTGTTTGCGAATATACACGAGAATGAAATCAGGAAAATAAAAATGATTGATGGTGTGCTAAACTTTGTTTATTGGAAACAAAGCCCAACAATTGTACACCAGGAAGAAATAGAAGTAATCAGAAAATTCACTTCCGACTATCAGGATATTACATTGGAAAAAACCAGGGTCAATGTAAATGACGTTGTCAAAGTAATTGAAGGACCCATGTATTCAATGGACGGGAACATTTTAACCGTCAAGAATACGACGTTGAAAGTGAACCTGCCCTCTATTGGCTATGCATTGATTGCAAGAATTGAAACTGACAGTGCATTGCAAACAGAAGTATCTTTTGGCAAAAAAGATTTATTGCCACAATAAGCAGTAAAGCAATAAATAACCAAAATTTCTGTTTTTTGATCAAGAAGACAAGGAAACGTCTCTCACATAGGAATGACAATGCTTACCCTAACCCGCTACTGTCTCCGAAATTATTACTCATTTAATCATTCCAAAAATCGTAGTTGTAAACAATGAAGTCAGCACTAATCACCGGTATTACCGGACAGGACGGCGCATATCTTGCCGAATTGCTTTTATCAAAAGGATATGTTGTACATGGAGTTAAAAGAAGGTCGTCGCTCATAAATACCTATCGCATTGACCATTTGTATGTAGATCCACATGAAAACCATGCAAATTTCAAATTACATTATGGTGATATGACGGACAGTACCAATCTGATTCGTATTGTACAGGAAACACAACCTGATGAGATTTATAATCTTGCTGCAATGAGCCATGTAAAGGTGAGCTTTGATAATCCTGAATACACGGCCAATGCCGATGGCCTTGGCACTTTGCGGTTACTTGAGGCAATCAGAATCTTAAAATTAGAAGAAAAAACAAAGATCTACCAGGCATCTACTTCTGAATTATATGGATTGGTGCAGGAAGTGCCTCAAAAGGAAACAACTCCTTTTTATCCAAGAAGCCCTTATGGGGTTGCAAAATTATATGCATATTGGATAATGGTAAATTACCGCGAGGCATATAATATGTTTGCCTGCAATGGAATTCTTTTTAACCACGAAAGCCCGTTGCGTGGGGAAACATTTGTAACACGAAAAATTACCAGAGCAGTAGCTGCGATAGCTCAAGGATTGCAGGATTGTCTATTCCTAGGAAATTTAAATGCGCAGCGTGACTGGGGACATGCCAGGGATTATGTAGAAGCGATGTGGCTGATTTTGCAACAGGAAAAGCCGGACGATTTTGTGATTGCAACAGGAAAAACCACAACCGTAAGAGAGTTTGCCCAGCGGGCATTCGCCGAGGCCGGCATTGAAATCAAATTTGAAGGCGAAGGGAAAGATGAAAAAGGAATTGTAATCGCCTGCAAGAATATAAATTATCAATTAGTGATTGGAAAAGAAGTAATTGCAATAGATCGCGAATACTTCCGGCCAACGGAAGTTGACTTACTAATCGGCGATGCTTCCAAAGCAAAAGAAAAACTGGGATGGCAGACGAAATATACCTTGGCTGAAATGATTAAAGAAATGGTACTTAGTGATTTGGAAACTTACAAGATGAGCTTAGAGAGAAAGTACTTCATGTAATAGGAAACTAGTTTTAATGAATCTTAACTCCATATTATAAAGTTTGAGCACTCTTTTATTAAGTTTAAAGAATCGGATACGCAGAACATCTCTTCTAAATAGATTGCCGAAGAGAGGACATGTTCGTAGTATAAAGGCAAAAAAAAATATTCTTGCAGGGTTATTGATTAAAGGCGGAAGCATTGTTATCAGTCTTTTTTTAGTGCCGCTTACGATCCATTACATAAATCCAACTCAATATGGAATTTGGATTACGCTGAGTTCAATTATCGGATGGTTCAGTTTTTTTGATATTGGGTTTGGGCATGGCTTACGAAATAAATTTGCAGAAAGCGTGGCAACAGGGAATTATAAGCAAGCGAGAATTTATATAAGTACAACTTATGCGATTATAAGTATTATAATTGGAACGGTTTTATGTTTGTTTTTTTTTATTAATCCTTTTTTGAACTGGTCAAGAATACTTAATGCTCCATTAGACATGGACAGAGAGTTGAGTTTATTAACTTTAATAGTTTTTGTTTTTTTTTTCCTCCAGTTTATACTTCAGTTAATAACCACTGTACTAACTGCTAACCAGGAGCCTGCAAAAGCTTCATTATACTTATTTTTAGCAAACCTTATCTCAGCGTTAATAATATTCGTTTTAACGAAAACAACTTCCGGCAATCTAATTTATCTGGGAGTAGCTTACAGCTCAGTACCTGTGGTAGTGCTATTCTTATCGACAATTTGGTTTTACGGATATAGCAAAGAATACAAAATATTTGCACCAGCGCTCAAGTATGTGAAGTTTAGTTATACAAAAGATTTAATGGGTCTCGGAATTAAATTTTTTCTTTTGCAAATTGCGGGTATTGTTTTATATCAAACCAGTAACATTATTATAGCGCAATTATTTGGTCCTGATGAAGTAACGCCTTATAATATTGCTTTTAAGTACTTTAGTGTTATTACCATGATCTTAGGCATTATTATAACTCCATTTTGGAGTGCATATACAGAAGCATGGGTAAAAAAAGATGTGATCTGGATAAAAAATGTGTTCAAGAAACAACAAAAGTTATGGTTTGGTTTAGTTTTACTAACAGCCATAATGATCGCTGTTTCAAACGTTGTCTATAGACTATGGGTAGGTGGAGAAATTGTGGTGCCTTTGAGCCTGTCGATCATAATAGGATCCTATGTTCTTGTTAACGCCTGGAATATGATATATGCACTTTTTTTTAATGGAGTAGGTAAAATTAAGTTACAGTTATACACATCAATTTTGGACATGATTCTCCATATTCCTTTAGCTATCTATCTTGGAAAAAGATTAGGTCCTGCAGGAGTTATTTTGTCTGTTGTAATTCTTTGCAGTTTAAACATGATATGGGCGGTGATACAATTTAATAAGATAATTAATAATAAGGCGACCGGAATATGGAACCAGTAACCAGTAATTATTAATTCTATTTTAGAAACAAATCAACATTCTTTTCTCAAAAAATATAGCAAGGACTAATACGGTATAAGTTTGAAAAAAAATATTAAAGAATATATTGACGATTCAGTATTTAATTTCATTAAAAAAGTCACTCAATTTGTTAATCCAATTCTTTTAAAGCTTAATAATGAAAATGGCAATTTATTAGTTTACTACTTTCACGGAATCTATGAGAATGAAGCACAAAAAAAATTGAATCATGTTGATCCACAGAATAATCTAACGAAGACACAGCTTATTGCTTTTATTGATTATTTCCTTTCTAATAACTATCAATTTATAAAACCAGAACAAATATCCGAGGGGCTGCCAAAGGATAAGAAATATATTCTTTTAACGTTTGACGATGGATATTTTAATAACACCCTGGCAATTGATATCTTGAATAAATATAAAATCCCCGCTACATTTTTTTTAACTACTAAAAATATTGTGAAGCAGGAATCATTTTGGTGGGATGTGATATTTAAATACCGAATCAAAAACCATGTGCCGTTAAAAAAAATCAGGGAAGAACAATCTTTCCTTAAAGGTTTTAAATACAGTTTCATAGATAATTATATCAGCGAAAATTTTGGGTCCAGTGCAACAAAACCTTGGTCTGACATTGATCGTCCTTTAACGGTGGAGGAGCTTAGAACAATTTCACAAAATTCGTTAGTTACTATCGGCAACCACACACACAACCATACGATTCTGACTGTTTACGATAGAGAAGAAATTAAAGATCAATTTCATAGATCAAATGAGATTCTTTGTGATATAACTGGCTATAAGCCAAAATTTATAGCATTTCCTAACGGAAATTTTAATTTTGAAATTCTGGAAGAATGTAAAGAAGAGGGATTTAATATTACCTTCAGTACGATTGAAAAAAGTAATAGATTGCCTATAATGTTCAATAGTGCTGTAATGAATTTAAACAGACTAATGACTCAAACAAATGATATCAATGTGTATGGCAATTACGACAGATTAGGATATACTGCGCAATCACTTTATTTAAAGCTCAAGCACTCGATAAAAATATTCAAATAACGATTCCAGTTCTCAATTGAAAAAAATAGTGCATATACAAACTGTCTCGGAATCTACAGGCAGAGCGCCATTAAGACTCCATAGAGCGTTTTTACAAAACGGAATGGATTCTTTAATGGTAACTTTGAGAGCATCCATAAATGATGATAAAAAAATAAAGCAACAAGGTGCAAAAGCCAAAATAGTCGCATTATTTGATCATCATATCCAAGTTTATTTAAATAGGAAAAACAGAATTGAATTTGGCGCTTTTTCATATCCAATATTAGGTGCTGATTTAAGTAGAAGAGCGGAAATTAAAGACGCAGATATTATCTATATTCATTGGGTTTTAGGTGGTTTTTTGAACTTTAGGAGTATGAGGCAAATTGCGAAACTTGGTAAGCCAGTTATTTTCTTCATGCATGATATGTGGAATATTACTGGTGGTTGTCATCATAGTTTTACGTGTCAAAAATATACTGAGCATTGTTATAATTGCCAGATGCTGGTACCAGAAAGAGAAAAAGACCGGTCCTTCAAAGAATTTGAAAAGAAATTGAAATTATACAACGGATTTAATAATTTGTACTTTGTTGCTCCAAGTAAATGGCTATATGATTGCGCTCGTCAATCTGAACTTACAAGACAAAAACCAATTTATTATATTCCAAATATTATTGATCATTCTTTCTTTAAGCCTTTCGATAAAAATATAGCAAAAAAAATTTTAAATATTGATGTTTCCGAAAAGGTAATTGCATTTGGCTCCGTTTCAATAAATAGCCCATATAAGGGATGGAAATTTTTAAAAGAGTCTTTATATCTCTTGCACAATGATAAAAACTTTGCATCGAATGTCACTGTTTTAATATTTGGGAATGGTCATAGCCAAGATATTGCTGAATCTATTCCTTTTAAGATTAAGTTTATGGGATTTTTGAGAGATGAATACTCTACAATGCTTTCTTATAATGCGGCAGACCTTTTCATTGCCCCTTCATTGGCGGATAACTTACCTACTACAATTTTAGAAAGTTTAAGCTGTGGAACCCCGGTTGTTGGGTTTGATGTAGGTGGAATTCCTGACATGATAAAAGATAAGGAGAATGGATATTTAGCTAAATATAAAGATGCTTATGACATCTATGAAGGAATCAAATTTTGCCTCGAGAATAATTTAAAAGGTTACTTGCCTTCTGAGTTTGATGAAGAGGCAATTTTAGAAAAACATTGCAATCTTCACAAAATGATCAAAAACACATAAGAAAATCAATATCTCTATTCGTTGATGAATTACCAGACATATATTGATAACGAGTTTCAAAGAGATGAGGTAAAGCCCCTGTACTTTATTCTTTTTTGGGGTGGGTTTATCACCTATTCAGTTTTTCAAACAGCCAACTCAATTTATTTATTAACGTTTAGTATTTGTGCGCCTTTTCAAATTTTGGGAATTATAAGTTTAATAATAGGAGCTTTTAACATTGCCGTGTTAAAGATTAAAAATTCCTATCTGCGTGCTTCCTTCATATTTTATTTTGTTTGGCTTTTATTAATTATTTTTCGCGACTCTCCGCAGCTTACTAACTTTACTATGATCAAAGTGTTTTTGTTTAGTCCGTATGGTAGTGGTGGTTTACTTTATTTTGTTCCCTTAGCTATTTTCTTACCGAAAAATGCGGTTTTTTACCGAAAAACTTTTAACGCAATTATCGCGTTAGGAGTAATTTTCCTGCTTTTTGATATTGTAATGGCTAATCAGTTACTGGTTGCTGGAGATAACCCCGAAAGCCAGGAAATGTTAGAAACACTCTCAGTACTCAGTGTGCCATGCGGTTTTATTTTGTGCACTTATGTTTATCAT
Source organism: Ginsengibacter sp. (assembly GCA_051959325.1). Classification (GTDB taxonomy): domain Bacteria; phylum Bacteroidota; class Bacteroidia; order Chitinophagales; family Chitinophagaceae; genus Ginsengibacter. Next base: position 6,254 of record JBQCFI010000415.1, read on the forward strand.
TCAAAGTTTAGAAATTTGGTTGCACTTGCTATTGTCGGCCTAACACTTTTATTGGCTCTTATCCGTGCACGCAGAGGCCTATCGCTTTATTGCTCGAGCATATTGTTTTTTGCTTATTTAATATATTTCTATAATTCAAAAAAAAAATATATTCATGTATACGCTTTATTTCTTTTTTTCTGTGTGGAAAGCTTGTATCTCAACAACATGACATATCATATTCGAGAAAATAGAATTTTGGGATTTTTTGCTGAAAGAGGCGATGATGATACCAGAACTGGTATCGAATGGTATTTTTATAATGATATGCAGACTAAAGATTGGACAGTTGGTAAAGGTATTCTTGGCGATTACTATTGCCCGGATATTTCAGAAAGTCAGCAAACTAATTTCAGAGATGACATTGAAACAGGGTATTTGCAGATAATATTGAAGGGAGGGATCGTTAGTTTACTATTATTCTTATTGATATCAATTCCAGCTATTATTAAAGGAATTTTTTTTTCCAGAAATACGTTGGCCAAAGCAAGTGGCGTATGGATATTACTTTTTATTTCCACCTTGTATCCAAGAGATGAAACCAAATTTACACTGAACTATATATTGGTTTGGATGTCAATAGGTTTATGTTATAATAAAAATTTGCGAAACCTGCAGGAGGAGGAAATTATTGGATTTTTAGAAAAAGACAATAAAAATTTAAGTTAAAGATTGATTTTAGCGCAGGTATCCTAAACGGTTAATAAATTTAATATGGTTTTACCCAAAGTATTGATATTAGGTCAAGCATTCAACAAAAAAACGGGAGGTGGAATAACTCAGTCCAATCTTTTTTCCGGATGGGACAAAGATAAAATTGCAGTAGCATGCACGCCGCATTTGTTAAACGACTCAGAGAATGAAATCTGTAATAACTATTATCAACTTGGCGAAAAAGAACATAAATGGAAATTCCCTTTTAATTATCTCCAAAAAAAGTTCTCATCTGGTAAAATCAACTTTAATCAAAACTATAGCAGAGAAAATGCTCCAGTTGCTGCTTCTAATACGAGGCGTAATATCAGAACTACTTTAGTAGATAAAGTATTTTTACCAATAATAAAATATACGGGATTAAACCATGGCTTATCAAAAATCTCTCTATCCGATGATTTCTGCGAATGGTTGCATAATTTTAAGCCAGACATAATTTATGCACAGGGACAAGACAGGCAACGAATTTTATTTGCCTTATTACTTGAAAATTATTTGAAAAAACCCTTGATATTTCATATGATGGACGACTGGCCATCGTCAATTAGCAACAAAGGACCTTTGAAAAATTTTTGGAAAAAAAAGATTGATCGCGAACTTAGAATTTTATTAGATAAAGCCTCCTTATTAATGGGGATAAGCGATGCCATGGCAACGGAATATAAAAGAAGGTATGATAAAAATTTTATTACATTTCACAATCCGTTGAATCTCAGTTTCTGGAAAGAATATCAAAAGACGAATTATGAATTAGGTACTCCGGTATCCATACTGTATGCAGGCAGAATTGGCTTAGGAGTTCAATCCTCTTTGGAAATAACAGCAAAAGCAATTCAGTTAGTCAATGAACAATTTCATACTTCTATAAAATTCATATTACAAACATCTGAAAAACCAATTTGGAGTCATAATTATTCCTGCATAGAGCATAAGGATATGGTTTCATACAATCAGCTTCCGAGAATATTTTCAGAAGCAGATTTTCTGCTCTTACC
>JBQCFI010000416.1:0-5736 GCA_051959325.1 Ginsengibacter sp.
AATGTTTAAAATCTTTACTTAGCGGCTCTGTCATAAACGAATAACTTTGCTCTCTATTTTGAAATATGTCATCACTCACCATCACACTCATCCAAACCAATCTTTTTTGGGAAAATAAAAAAGCCAATCTCAAAATGCTTCAGGAAAAAATTGAAGCGATTAAAGAGAAAACCGAAATCGTTATTCTTCCTGAAATGTTCACAACCGGATTTAGTATGAGGGCGGAATTACTTGCCGAAACAATAGATGGAGAAACTATGAAATGGATGGAAAGAGTTGCTGCTGATAATAAAATAATCCTCACCGGAAGTGTGATAATTGAACAAAATGGAAAATTTTTTAACCGGTTGATTTGGATGCTTCCAAATGGCGAATACGGCGTTTATGATAAAAGGCATTTGTTTGCCTATGCGAATGAACACGCGCATTATTCCTCAGGAAATAAAAAATTAATCGCGTCAGTAAAAGGATGGAAAATTAATCTGCACATTTGTTATGATTTGCGCTTCCCCGTTTGGGCAAGACAGGATTTTCAATCAGAAAACAAATATGACTTGCTGATAAACGTAGCGAATTGGCCTGCAAAAAGAAGCGTTGCCTGGCAAACTTTATTGCGTGCAAGAGCGATAGAAAACCAATGTTTTGTAGTGGGTGTGAATCGAACCGGCAAGGATGGGAATAGAATTTATTACAATGGCAATAGTACAATTATAGACCCGTTAGGCGAAATTATTTATGAAAAAAATAAGGGAGAAGATGTTTTCACTTATACACTTCAAAAAGAAAAAATAACCGAAATAAGAAATCAATTTCCTTTTTGGCAGGATGCGGATTCATTTATCATAAAAGATATCTAATGTCCTGTTTCACGTCAATTATTTTTCATAAACATAAACAGCAAAAGAATAAATAACAGAGATTCATATTTCCAAAAAATACGAATCTCTGTTATTTATAAATATTTACGAAGGAATTACAATGCGAGCGCAAGAAGCGGATTTTACTTTTCTCCTCTTTTTTTAAGTTCTTCGATTTCCCTTTCAATCTTTTGAATAGTTGCGTTAATATTACTCAGCCGTTTACCGTTTTTTGATATTTTAAAAGTAGGATGTACGGTTTTTAATTCTTCTTTGTACTCTGCTAATTGGTCTTTGAGGGTTCGTAGTTTGCCTGCAACTTCATTATTTCTAACAGGTCGTGCCATAAGTTTTGTTTTTTATATAAAATATGAAATTAAATGAAAAAAATCATCTTCCTCAAAAAAAAATTTACAATTTTTTTTGTTGGGATAAAATAAGTTTAATCGGTTTTTAATTTGTGTGCAAAAACAATAAAAATAGGAAGATTATAACATAAGAAAACCGAAATGAAACTATAAACATAGTAATTAGTCGTAATTTTGCATTCTTCTCAAATTCTATGAGCGACGAAATAAAACATGAATGTGGCCTTGCTTTTATCAGGCTGCGCAAACCGTTCTCTTATTACCGGCAAAAATATGGTACTGTTTTATATGGATTGAATAAGCTGTACCTGCTGATGGAAAAACAGCATAACCGTGGCCAGGACGGCGCGGGAATCGCATCCATCAAATTAAATACAGAACCGGGCTATCCGTTTCTTCACAGGAACAGAAGCGTTGCCAACCAGGCAATTGCCGACCTTTTTTCACAGATTGGAAACCAGGTAAATGAAATAAAAAAATATCACCCCGACATTGAACAACACGCTGGTTTGATGAAAGGGCATATTGATTTTTTGGGCGAGTTATTACTCGGGCATTTACGCTACGGAACCCAGGGAAAAAACAATGTGGAATTTTGCCATCCTTTTATCAAAAGAAATACAATTCCCGCACGGAATCTTGCTTTGGCAGGAAATTTTAATCTCATTAATAAAGACGAATTATTTTCCATCATCAACAGTCCGCGCAGTGAACAAGATCGTGAAAGCGACCTTGGAGCAATGATGGATGTGATTCAGCATTTTTTAATAAAAGCAGATGAAAGTTGCCCTGAAGGCTGTGATATTGCGGAGGTTTTAAAAAAATCAGTTCCTTATTTTGATGGTGGCTTTACATTTGGCGGCCTCACCGGAAACGGAACCGGGTTTGTAGTAAGAGATGCACATGGAATCAGGCCAGCGTATTATTATGCTGATGATGAAGTAATCGTAGCTGCCAGCGAGCGCGCTGCCATCCGCACTGCTTTTAATGTTCCTGAAAATCACGTAAAAGAATTGATGCCGGGAAATGCGTTGATTACCGCTCCAAACGGAGAATATTCTATTCAACAAATACTGGAACCGAAAGAAAGAAAAGCATGCAGCTTTGAGCGGATTTATTTTTCGAGAGGAAGTGATGAGAAAATTTACCGCGAAAGAATCGCATTGGGACATCATTTGAGTGAAAGAGTTTTGAAAGCGGTTGATTATGATTTGAAAAACACAATTTTTTCCTTTATTCCAAATACCGCTGAAATAGCTTTTTATGGAATGATAAAAGGCGCTGAAGATTACCTCAATAAAATAAAAATTGAAAGGATTTTAAGTTGGGGAAAGGATTATGATCCGGAGAAACTCGCAGAGATGGTAAACCGGAAAGTGCGGATGGAAAAAATCGCGATAAAAGATGTGAAACTGCGCACTTTTATTACTGAAGACAATAGTCGCAATGAAATGGTGCAACACGTTTACGACATCACTTATGGAACGGTAAGAAAAGGAATTGATACGTTGGTTGTAATTGATGATTCCATTGTCAGAGGAACCACTTTGCGCGAAAGTATTATCCGCATGTTAGCGCGCCTGGAACCGAAAAAAATCATTGTCGTTTCATCTGCTCCGCAAATCAGGTATCCTGATTGTTATGGAATTGACATGAGTAAACTCGGCGAGTTTGTTGCCTTCAAGGCAGCGATGGAATTGATCAAAGAAAGAGGAATGGAACCGATGTTGAATGAGTTGGTAGAAAAATGTAAAGAGCTGAAACGCAACAACCAATTGCATACGGTAAATCTTGTCAGAGAAGTTTACAAAGCATTTAGCCTTGAAGAAATTGATCACAAGATTGCTCAATTAATTACCCCTCCTGAAATTAATCTTCCTGTAGAAGTCATTTATCAAACCATTGAGGATTTGCATGATAGCTGTCCTACCAATTTAGGCGATTGGTATTTTACCGGAAATTATCCTACTCCCGGCGGAAATCGCGTGGTGAACACTGCTTTCTTAAATTATATGGAAGGGAAGAATGTGAGAGGCTATTAATTATTGAATGTTTCAATTATTGATCGCCTATCGTGTTGTAGATTCTTCGGCGATTTTTTACCTATTGTTTCCAAAAAACTTTTCTTTATTCTTAATGCAATAATTTTGATAATATTCTTTCCAAATGACTCGTGAAAAATATATTATCGGAATCGACATCGGAACGGGGAGCACCAAAGCGGTTGCGATGGACAGCAAAGGAACAATTATCGGCCATTCTCAAACTTTTTATCCAACCCAAAGTGTTCATCCCGGATTTTCAGAACAGGATCCTGAAGTGATATGGCAGGCATTTGCAGATTGCATAAGAAAGATAATCTTCCACGTAAAATATTCACCGCTTTCAATAAGCCTCAGCAGCGCAATGCACAGCCTCGTGGTAATGAATAAAAACAACAAACCCATTTCGCCTTTAATCACCTGGGCGGATACAAGAAGTGGTGATATTGCTCAGCGAATAAGAAAATTGCCTGAAGCGGAAAATCTTTATCAAGCGACCGGAACGCCTATTCACTCTATGACGCCGTTGTGTAAAATCATCTGGCTGAAAGAAAATGCGCCGGAAATTTTTACTGCCGCTTTTAAATTTATTTCCATCAAAGAATTTATGTGGCATAAATTATTTAAGGTTTATGAAATCGACCATTCTATTGCTTCTGCTACAGGATTATTCAACATTGAAACATTAAAATGGAATCATTTTTCCTTGAATCTTTGCGGCATAAATAGTTCGCAACTTTCTGAAATTTTTCCTACCAATTTTCTGAGAAAAAATGTTGACTCTTCCGTGTTGTCTTTATTAAATATTTCGGATGAAACTTCATTTTGTATCGGCGCAAGCGATGGCTGTACTGCGAATGTTGGAAGTTATGCAGTGGAAAAAGGAACTGCTGCTTTAACCATCGGAACCAGCGGCGCCGTTCGTATCGCTTCTCCGGAGCCGATTTTTGATTTTGCTTCGATGTCGTTCAATTATTTATTGGATGAAAAAACTTTCATTTGTGGCGGCCCGGTGAACAACGGAGGAAATGTGGTCGATTGGTTATTTGAAGCTATTTTAAACAATCCAAAGCCTTCTGAAAGCGATTTTGAACATCTTTTTAAAATGATTGAAACCGTTCCTGCAGGAAGCGAAGGATTAATTTTTTTACCGTATATTTTTGGAGAAAGAGCGCCGGTTTGGGACGAAAAATCGAGCGGAATATTTTTCGCAATTAATTCATCTCATACAAATTCATTTTTTCTTCGCGCGACGATTGAAGGAATTTGTTATTCAATGAAACAGGTGATGGAAATTGTGGAATCATCTACAAATAAAATTATACAACTCAACGTGGGCGGTGGTTTCATTCACTCCAAAACATGGATGCAGATTCTTGCTGATATTACCGGTAAAAAGCTTGCAGTCGTTGAAAGTGAAGATTCCTCCGCAATCGGCGCGGCTTTGATAAATATGAAAGCATTAAAAATGATTGATAATTACGATTCTCTTCAGCCGAAAAATGATTTCGTTGTTGAACCGGATTTGGTGAAACATGAGATTTATAAAAAGTATTATTCGGTTTTTAAAAATCTCTATAAACCGATGAAAAACTTGATGCATCAGGATTATGAGATGGATACTAAACACATTGAACAGTAACCAAAGAAAAATTATTATTTTTATTTCCATGCATTTTCCAAAAACCTAACCCAGTTTCTCCACATAATGTTCTCTACATCATTTTCGGAATATCCCCGTTGCTGAAGGATTTCAGGAATTTTTTGCAAATCTGCAATCGTGTTTAAATCCCCAGGAGATTGTTCTGTGCCAAATGCACCATCCAAATCTGTTCCTATTCCTGAATGCAGAGAATTTCCTGCAATTTGACAAACATGATCAATATGGTCAATGACTGTGGAAATAAAAACGCCTTCTTCTTTTGGTTTTGATTTTCCCCGAATCCAGTTTGGCTTTAGCATCCACGCATCAAAAGCGCCACCAATAACCGCTCCGCGTTCTATCAATGCCTTTATTTGGTCATCAGAAAATTGCCGGTTGTGTGGAACTAATGCGCGGCAATTATTGTGGCTGGCCCAAACATGTCCATTAAAATTTCCCAACGCTTCCCAAAAACTTTGATCACATAAATGTGTAGCATCCAAAATAATATTCAAACGTTCCATTTCCTGCAACAATTCTCTTCCTTTATTTCCAATTCCTCCTTCTGAATCCGTTCCATAGGCATAAACGCCCGGGCCATAATGCGCCGGTCCAATTGCCCGTAATCCATTCTGGTACGCCTTTTCAAGGTTATTCATGTTGACAAGGGAATCGGCTCCTTCCAAACTTAAAACATATCCTATCGGTAATTTTTCTTCTCCTTTATTCAACCATTTTTCAAGATGGGTTTTTAATGAGTCAGCATTATTGATTTGAATTAATTCTCCACGATCTTCCATCGCTTTGTACCAGGAAAGTTGTCCCTG
>JBQCFI010000417.1:0-20518 GCA_051959325.1 Ginsengibacter sp.
TAAAAAAGATTTATTGGTGATTCCAACCTCTTTTGCATATGATTTCAGGCTGATAATGCCGAGGTGTTTTTGGTTGGCAAAAAGCATTTCATGCATTTCTAAAAACTTTCCTTCCTGTGCGGCAGCAACCGCTGCTTCAGCAGCTTTCAGTGCTTTCTGATGAATATGCATCAAAGGGAAATGCCGGAAATTCAGTTTCACTTTTCCGGCAAAATCTGCCATAATCTTTTTAAGCAGTTCATTTGCTTCAGCAGATTTACGGCTTTCATAATCTATGAATGCCATAATGGTAACCGCGGCTTGAGGATTTCCAATAATGATATCTTTTGATTCGATGAGCGTTTCACTTTTACCCAACATTTATTGACAATGTTTAATTTTTATTTTTCCAAATATCATCATACTCTTGCGGATGCCGCTTAAACTGTGCGAAAACATAAGGACACAGCGCGATAACTTTCAATTGATTTTTCCTTGCGTAATCTACCATTGCAGATAATAGTTTTTTAGCAAGACCGCGGCCTTCATGATCTGATGACACTTCCGTGTGATAAACTGTTAAGTCATTGCCGGAAATGCCGATCTGCATTTCCGCAATCTGTTCGTCATTTTCATTTATGTAAAAACGGCCATGTTTTTTTTCGTTTAACGTTAATTCAACTTGTTCCATATAATTTATTTCGTTCTGAATGGTAATCCGGATTTTTCAAAATAAGAATCTTCATTATTGATTCGTTTACTGGTGAAACGATCTCATTTACCAATCGTCTTTTTCAGTTTTACCACTTAATTTCTTCATTAAGCATTCTTGCAATCTGCTTTTGTTTTTCACTATTTAATTTCTCTACTTTAGTTATCACTTCCTTTGATTCGGCAATCATGATTTCTATTTTTCTAAAATTAAATCTTTTTGAAGAAATATAGTTTCGTGGAAAATAGATTTCAGCATTATTTGTCTGCCTGCTGTCAGAATCTATTGTGATAGCTTATTTTGCATTGGTTGCTCTTCTGATCACCGGCGCCACTTTGGTTCCGAACAATTCAATTGATTTCATCGTTAATTTATGCGGCAGATTGCCGATGCTTGCCTGCGCCATAAAACGCGTGTTTCCAAATAATTCGTGCTCGTACAATATTTTATCTATTACCTGTTGCACGCTGCCTACCATCAAAGCATTTTGTGGCAAACGCGAGTTATCAAACTGCTGCCTTGAAAGTGGTGGCCAGCCTCTGTCCCGTCCTACACGATTCATCATTGTAGCATAATAAGGATAAAATTCATCACCTGCTTTTTGAGAATCCTCACCTATATACACATGATTATTCACACCAAATTTGAGTTCAGAAATGTCTTTACCAGTTTTTTTGGCAGTTTCTTTATAAAGATTAATAAAAGGAACAAATTGCTGTGGCATGCCTCCGATAATTGCCAACATCAAAGGCAAACCCAGTGTAGCGGCTCTAACGGCCGACGTGGGAGTGCCGCCCGCAGCAAGCCACACAGGGATCTTTTGCTGGTAAGGCCGTGGGTAAACTCCCCGGTTCTCAATAGATGCACGGTGTTTTCCTTTCCAGGACAATTTTTCGCTTTTGTTAAGTTTTAACAAAAGATCTAATTTTTCGGTAAACAGTTCGTCATAATCTTTAAGATCATACCCGAATAAGGGAAATGATTCAATAAAAGATCCACGGCCTGCCATAATTTCTGCGCGGCCATCAGACAAATGATCTATCGTCGAGAACTGCTGAAATACGCGCACCGGATCATCTGAGCTGAGCACTGTTACTGCACTTGAAAGCTTAATCTTTTTAGTAACCATCGCTGCTCCTGCAAGTATTATTGCTGGTGATGACACCGCGTAATCAGGCCGGTGATGTTCACCAACACCAAACACATCGAGGCCAAGTTGATCAGCCAATTGAATTTCTTCCATCAAATCTTTGATGCGCTGATGGGCGTTGATTGCTCTTCCCGGAAGCGTTTCCGGATCCATATCTGCAAATGTGATTAATCCTAATTCCATGATATTAATTATTGAGATTGATTATTTGATTAATTGTTTATAAATACCGTATTCCATTTTCAACAAAAAGCACTTCAATTCTTGTATGTATTTTTTTCTCAAAAGTTTAATTCCTGCTAAGTTTTGTAACCAATCTATTCAATGTCAGTCCTTGAATAATAATAGAAAAGATGACGATAAAATAACAGCTTGAAAGAATGATTTCCCGATAAGGCGAATCAGGAAGTGATAATGCCATTGCAACAGATATGCCTCCGCGCACGCCAGCCCAGGTAAGGATAGAAAGGCTGCGGATACTAACCTTGCGCAATAAAAATACCGCCGGAAAAGAAACGCTGACAAGTCTTGCTATTAAAATTACAATGATAGAAAGAAGTCCGATGAGCCAATAATTATCAACGAAGGGCATAAGTACCAGTTGAAGTCCTATCATTACAAACAAAATTGTATTCAGTACATCATCCAGCAATTGCCAGATTCTGCTTAGAAACTTATTCACTATATGCTTCTTATCCAAACTTTTATTTCCAATGATCAATCCTGCTGTAACTGCTGACAAAGGAATGGATGCCTGAAATTGATGAGCAATGAAAGAAATGGCCATTACAAGCGCAACTGATATTAATAACATTGTTTGAAAGTTCTTGACTGATCTTATCATTCTGTAACCCAGGAAGCCGGCTATCAGTCCGATACCAATCCCTCCCAATACCTGCTGAGCAAACAATCGTTCTATCGCTCCAATAGTTAAGGTTGCACCGGATCGTTCTGCAATAGCCAAAAGTGTGACAAAAAGAACCAGGCTAACAGCATCATTAAACAATGATTCCCCTAAAATGATCGTATTCAGTCTTGGTGATATTTTCGATTTTTTTAAAATTGCCGAAACGGCAATCGGGTCTGTTGGTGAAATAAGTGCGCCGAAAACCAAACAATAGATAAAAGGAATATTAAAGGGCAAAAGCATTAAGATCAAATAAATCAATCCGCCAAAAACAAAGGTTGAAATGACCACACCAAGCGTGCTCAACAATATCACCGGCCAGCGCTGCTCTTTCAGCTTTTGATAATCCAGGTGAAGAGCGCTTGCAAAAAGCAATAATCCAAGCATCACATCCAGCAGTACTTTAGAGAAATTAATACCGGAAGCGAACGTCACAATTGTTTTAGATAATCCGTTTCCGGTCTTACCGGCTATTAAGATCAATACCGAAACTACCACGGAAATAGTTACAATTCCGATCGTATCGGGAAGTTTTATAAACCGCTCATTCAGATAAGAAAAAACCGCACTGATGCAAAGTAGTATGGTGATGATGGTTAAAAGATCCATATCTGCTATTGGGCTAAATATCCACCGTCAACGTTATAATACGAGCCGGTAACAAAAGATGCTTTATCAGAATTTAACCACAAAGCGAGTTCTGCTACTTCGTTTGCTTCACCCAATCTGCCCATGGGATGCAAGCCTACTAAAGCTTTCATCGTTGCTTCATCCAGGGATTCCAGCAGCGGCGTTTTAATATACCCGGGCCCAACAGCATTGATCCTTATCTTTCGATCAGCATATTCCAGGGCAGCAGATTCTGTTAAACCAATCACTCCATGTTTTGCTGCTACATAAGCAGCAGATCCTTTGGTTCCTACTTTTCCGAGAATAGACGCCATATTTACAATGCTGCCTCCGCCGGATTGCAACATAGCCGGAATTTGATAACGCATTCCGTAAAACACCCCTGATAAATTGATCGCAATCACTTTATCCCAGCCATCAATCGGGTATTCGCCTACCGGGCCTATCGGGCCTCCAATACCGGCATTATTGACCGCAACATGCAAACCACCAAATTCCTTCACTGCCTGTTCTACCAGATGTTTATTATCATCTGGCTTCGAAGAATCGGCTTTTGCAAAAATGGCATTACTGCCTCCTCCATCCTTTATTGCTGCGACTGTTTCGTTACCATGTTTTTCCGAAACATCAGACACAACCACTTTTGCACCCTCTTTCGCATACAGCAAAGAAATGGCTTTACCAATGCCGGAGCCGGCGCCGGTTACAATAGCTACTTTGTTTTCTAACGATTTCATAATTTATATTTTAATTGATGAAAAAATCAGCTCAATTCGAATGCCGCATTTCACGGCTCTTGCAAAGTAGCAACGATTCACCATTCACTATTCACTTCACCACTCACCCTATAAACACCGATGTCATCGTAAGAGAACCGGCAACTGCTTTATCATTAAAAAAAGAAACCTCGTCTTTATTTCCTTTTAACCCCAGTGAATATAAAAGCGGCAAATAGTGTTCCGGCGTTGGAATCGCCAGCCTGCTTTCTGCTCCAAGGGATTCATAGTTGATCAGCGGCTGATAATTTCCTTCACTAATCAGGTTTTTAAATTTATCGTTCATACTCAAAGCCCAATCATAGCCGTAACCAGCTTCGTTTATTTTTGCCCATGATACCATTCTCAGGTTATGAACCATATTTCCACTTCCAATGATCAACACGCCTTTTTTTCTTAAATCGTACAACTCTTTTGCAAGATCAAAATGGAATTGTGCGCCTTTTGTGTAATCAATGCTTAATTGCAAAACAGGAATATTGGCGTCCGGATACATATGCCTCACTACAGTCCAGGTGCCATGATCCAAACCCCAATCGTGATCTAATTCAACATGAGCGGAATGGAGTAATGAAGCTGTTTCTTTTGCCAGCGCGGGACTGCCGGGAGCCGGATATTGCACATCAAACAACGCCTGCGGAAATCCACCAAAATCATGAATGGTTTCCGGAAAATCCATTGCTGTAATACTCGTGCCCTTGCTAAACCAATGTGCTGAAATTACCAATACAGCCGCAGGTTTTGGGATTTGCCTGCCCATTTGTTTCCAGCGTTCACTAAATTCATTGTCTTCAATTCCATTCATAGGTGAACCATGTCCTATAAAAAGTACGGGCATTAAATAGTTCTGTTCTTTTAAGTCGCTGGTAAACTTGTTGAATGTTGCAAGATTGTTCATTTTTACTAACTCCTTTTTTTAATTGTTTTTAGCTTTCGGAAATAAATTCTCCATCGGCCTTTATTTTTACTTCATCGCTCAATACAGGGGCAGGAAACTTAGGCCCAATGTTAAAATCAGAGCGCTTGATAACTCCGGTCAATTGAAACCCTGAAGTAGATTTTTTTGTTTTTTCATCCACATTCGTTCCCCTGTACCAAAGATCCATAGTTACTTTTTTGGTAATTCCATGCATGGTAAGATCGCCGGCTAATTTGTATTTATTATTAGCCACTTTGGTAATCGTGGTACTTTTAAAAGTCATAGCGGGAAAATTGGCGACATCAAAAAAGTCGGCACTTTTCAAGTGATTATCGCGCATTTCCACCTGTGTATTGATTGATGGAACCTCTACTGAAAGTTCAAAAACAGCATCACTGAAATCTGCTTTAGTCGCTGTGGCAGAAGCCTGAAACTTATTGAATAATCCGTCCACGTCCGAGATTCCCATGTGCGTGACACTAAAGGTCAACTTGGAATGCATCGGATCTGAATTCCATTTCGTTTGTGCAAATAAAGAGGTGCTTATAAAAGCAATGATAAGCAGCGAGAATAACTTTTTCATAATTGTTTGTTTTTATTTTTGTTTAATTTTTTTGTTTTTTAATCACAGTTTCCATCCACCGGACAACTTTCACCCTGTTTGATAATAACCGGTTTCTTTTCTTCAGTTTCTTGCCATGTTTGTTCCAATGCCTGTAAAAAAGTTTCAGGCGATTGTGCACCGGAAACAGCATATTTATCATTCAACACAAAAAACGGAACACCACTAATTCCAAATTGCTGTGCCTGCATTTCATCCTGTTTTACTTCTTTTGCAAAAGCACCAGAAGCAAGCATTTCTCTTGCTTCATTTTCATCAAGCCCACTGTTTATAGCGGTTTGAAGCAACACTTCTGTATTGTCGATATTTTTTCCTTCGGTAAAATGTGCTTTGAATAATTCTTGTTCAGCTTCATTTCCCAATCCCTTTGTTTTTGCAAACTGTATCAATCTGTGGCCATTAAATGAATTGGCTACGACAGCTTTGTCAGCATTAAAATCAAGTCCTACTTCATTAGCGATTCCCTTCACATATTGCTGCATTTCATTTGCACGTTCTTTTGAAATGCCTTTTATCGCTGCAAGATACTCGGTGGCATTTACATCATTCTGCGTTTTAAGACCGGGATCCAGTTCAAAACTTTTCCATTCTACTTCAACAGCATTTCTGTGTTCAAATTTTTCCAGTGCCATTTCAAATTTCCTTTTGCCGATGTAGCAAAAAGGACATCGGATATCTGACCATATATTTATTTTCATATTTCTATTTTTTAATCGTCCTTAATTAATAATTACCAAACACTCATGTCTTCACAATAAGTATATTTTTTTATTTCAAATTACTTGTCTCTTTTCAGGGGTATAACCTTCTACAAAAACAGGCTCACCATTCTCAGTTCCTTCTATTGCTTCCAGATAAGCGGTTGCAGTTTTCCTCGCATCAGGCCATGGATTAGGGTCCATTCCTATTTTTACAGCCGTTTCTGCAACCCATGCGGGGTGAACAACTACTATGCGCCGGCCTTCCGTTAACTCAAGAGCTACGGCTCTTGCAAAGCCTTCCAGCCCGGCATTTACCATCGCTATCAACGAAGTTTGTGGAATAGGAGCGTAAGCAAGGATGCCTCCGGTAATAACGAACACTCCACCAGGACGCAAATTTTTCATCCCTTTCCTAACCAAATTTACCTGACCTAAAAGCTTACTGTTTACACTTAATTGTATGTCCTCGTCTGTCACCTCATGGAGAATTGAAAATGCTGCGTCACCTGCGGCAGAAATGATTGCATCTACCATTCCAAGTTTAGCAAAAAAATTATCTATGCTTGACGGGTCGGTGATATCTAATGGTGGATTTCCTGAGCGGGAAGTTCCAATCACTTCGATTTCTTTTTCTTTTAAAAGTTCAACAACTGCTTTTCCTATTGTACCGTTAGAACCTACTACTAATGCTTTCATTTTTTTATTTTTTTAAACGTTATAAATTAATTACCTGGTTACATCGGCGGCTTCCCTTTAGTCAATAGCCAACTGTGAAACGCTGGCGAATATGTTTCGGATTTTCAACTTCATCTACAACCGCCACTGCCAGGTCATATACCGAAATATAACTTTTATGATTGGCATCAAAAACGGGGTTTTCCAAACCGGTTCTATAAGTCCCTTTTCTTTCGCCCGGATTGCCTTCGTTCATTTCGATGGCAGGGCTTATGAACGTCCAATCCAGTTCCTTTTCATTTTTCAAAATGTTCAGATAATCGCGTGCTGAACGGGCACCTGGTTTCCATGCATCTGGAAATTCCGGTGAGTCTATTAACTGTCTGCCTGGAGCTACAAATAAGCTTCCTGCGCCTCCGAGTACGATATAGCGTTTTACGCCTGATTTCGTTACCCCTTGCTGGATTGATTTTGAACCTTTTAAAAATTCATTATACAAATCAGGATTGGTCCAGCCTGCATTGTAGGCGCTTACTACCACATCCTTTCCTTTAAATGCTTCAGAAAGTTGATCGGTGTCCATTACATCCCCTTTCACAATAGTGAGATGGTCTTGTGCTTTTATTTTTTGAGGATGGCGTACAATCGCAGTTACCTCAATTCCTCTGTCCAATGCTTCCTTTAAGATTGCCGATCCTACAAATCCTGTGGCTCCTATTAATGCTATTTTCATCTGTTATTTTTTTATTTTAAAAGCCTTTCTATCAGCCATTTACTATAATTCCTGCCCTTTAACCCAAATCAGGTAATACTTCCTCAATTTGAGCTCTTGCGCTTTCATATTGTTTAGGCAATTTTAAATGTGTTCCGAGTTCGCCGGCAGATTCATCTTTTGTAAATCCAGGATTATCCGTTGCCAGTTCAAACAGTACGCCGCCTGGTTCACGGAAGTATAGAGAGTAGAAATAATCGCGGTCTATTTTTGGAGTAATATTGTATCCTTTACTCAACACTTTTTCGCGATAATCCATCAGAATATTATCGTCTTTTACTCTGAAAGCCACATGATGGTTGGTTCCTGCTGCGTTTAATCCGGCAGGCACATCCGGCGCAATTACCAGATCGACAATGTTTGCATTGTCGATCGAGTCTGTAATGAAACGATAATGATTTCCTTCCTGTTTTAATAAATGATAACCGAGAATACCGGTCAAAACGGCAACGGTAGGTTCCGGTCTTTTAAGCGTTAATGTAACGCTGTGAAATCCTTTCGTTGCAACATCAGAGCTTATTTCATCGGTTACCCACGGTTTCCTGCTGTCTTCTTTAAGGGGAACAACAAAATCAATTTTCAATCCGTCCGGATCCTGGAAAGCTAAATGCTGTTCGCCGAATTTTTCAAACAATTCCTCGTGCTTGACATTGAATTCTTTAAACCGGGCGGCCCAAAATTCAAGGCTTCCTTCCGACACTGAGTAACCAATGTTTGTGGCCATGCCTGTTCCGTTATATCCTTGTCTTACATTTTGCCACGGGAAAAAAGTAAGAACCGTTCCAGGTGTGCCGGTTTCATTTCCGAAATAAAAATGGTAGGTTCCGGGATCGTCAAAGTTTACGGTCTTTTTTACAAATCGTTGTCCCAGTACTTTTGTATAAAAGTCTAAATTTTGCTTTGCATTTCCTGCTATCGCAGTAATATGATGTAATCCTGATATTTTCTCTTCCATTTATATTTTTTTAAAATAACGGTGATGGACAAAACGTTTGTTCATCACCCTTATGTTCATAATTATCTTACTTCCTCTTCTGCTAATTCTTCTTTAGTAGCCAACTCGCCTGCCTGCTTTACCAATTGTATTTCTGCATTTATTTTTATTTCATCCCCTACTACTACACCACCGGCTTCAGTAGCGGCATTGTAAGTTAATCCGTATTCTTTACGGCTGATCTTTCCGGTTACGGTAAAGCCTGCTCTTTCGCCACCCCACGGATCTTTTGCCAGGCCGCCAAAATCAACATTCAATGTGATTGGCTTTGTAATTCCTGCTATCGTTAAATCACCACTAAGATTCGCCTGATCACTATTTGCCTCATAATGTGTGCCTGAAAATTTGATTTGAGGATGTGCTTGTGCGTTAAAAAAATCTGCAGATCTCATGTGCGCATTTCTTTGTTCATTATTCGTATCAATTGAATCTACATCTGCAGTAAATTCAATTTTTCTGGCTGAACTAAAATCATTATCATCTGTTTCCACTTCCAGGTTAAATGTATTGAAATGCCCTGTTACAGTGGAGATCATTAAATGTTTTACTTTGAAAGTAATTTCACTGTGTGCAGCGTCTATTGTCCATTTTGTTTGTGACATATTTTTGTTTTTTTGTTTATTTAAAAATCGTTTTTGTTTGTATTTTATTTAATCTTTTCAACCGGCTTTTTAGAAATGGCAGCGTCTATACTTGCTTTGCCTCCGCCTGCTATCAACACGATGATTGCCAGTGCAAAGAGCAGGATAAAATATTCCCAACCTTCACCTTTAGCAGCTTCCATATTCCAGTTCATAAAGAAACCGTTGGCAGCATGAACTGTCGCAACTGCTCCAATATAGAGCCCGATAAAACCAATTGCAGCAAAGCGTGAAAGGAAGCCAAATATGAGAAAGAGTGATCCGAAAAATTCAATGAGAATGACCAGGAGACCAATGATGTATGGAAGATGTGCCTGTGTGGTAAAATATCCCATGGTTCCTGTAAATCCATATCCTCCAAACCATCCTAAAAGCTTTTGAGCACCGTGCGGAAAGATCGTTAGTCCGAGTGCGAGCCGGGCAATTAAAGCTGTCCAATTGTTAGAGTTTGTTGCAATGATCTTGTTCATGTTTTTTTATTTGTTTTTGTATTAATGATTGATTATCTATTTGTTTCTGAAATTGATTTTCGTGTCTTGCCGTGGGATACTACCTGGTAACCGGCCTCATTAAAAATCTTCGCTATTTCTTCGTTTGCTGCAAGATTATTTCCTGATAAGATGATTTCATTTTTTACAGCAAGAGATATCTTTACCACTTTGCAATAAGGCAAAACTTGCTCTACTTCTGAGTTGGAAACTGTGACTACAGTTTTCTGAGTAGCAACATCTTTCATCATTTCTGCCGCATGTTTTTCTTCACACTGAGGTACGGCAAGAATAATAATATCAGCCTCCCAACAGCCATCTTTCACACATCCCATGGTATCAATTTCTGCAGCTGGATTTTTTTGTGAAATGTCAGTTGCTAATTGCGAAAGTTGCTCTGCATTATTGGAAACAAGCAGCAAACGGTAAAGCATACCAGAAAATCTGTTTACAATTTCAACTCCGGCTTTTTCTGTCGCTCCTACAATTGCTATCGTCTTTTTTACTGCCATCTTTTTCTTTTTTTTGTTACACCAAGGTACCCTCAGCCTCTGCCGGCAACCAATGAGATATGATAAGAAATGGCATTGATCTATGTCAAGAATCTGAAATCAGAAAGGAAAAGGGTGATATTATTAAAACGAATAAGAAAAGATATTTTGGATAGAATTTTGTGAGCTTTTCAGCGAAAAAAAATAATCACGATGAATAAAATGTATGATAATAAAACCTGGATGATTGGGAAAGATTTGAAAGTAAACCGCTATGGGTATGGAGCAATGCGTATAACCGGAAAAGGAGTTTGGGGAGAGCCGGCCAATGAGGCGGAGGCCATTCGTGTATTAAAAAAAGCTACTGAGTTTGGGGTAAATTTTATAGATACTGCTGATAGCTACGGCCCTTATGTTTCAGAAAAACTGATTGCAAAAGCACTTTATCCATATCCAAGAGATTTGGTCATAGCAACGAAAGGTGGATTTGAAAGAACAGGGCCTGATAAATGGGTAACGAATGCACGCCCTGAACATTTGAAAGAAGCACTGGAAGGAAGTTTGAAAAGGTTGAAACTTGACAGAATTGATCTGTACCAGTTGCATCGTATTGATTCAAAAGTTCCGTTTGATGAAACGCTGGGATTTTTGAAACAAGCACAGGAAAAAGGTCAAATTAAATATATCGGACTTTCGGAAGTGAATGTTGAAAATATTCAAAAAGCACAAGAGCAATTGAACATTGTATCTGTTCAAAATAAGTACAGCCTGACCTTCAGGGAATGGGAGCCGGTATTGAATTATTGCAGGGAAAATAAGATGGCTTTTATTCCCTGGAACCCGATTATCGGAAGCCGGTTAAATCCTGTTGAAAAAATAAAACAAATGGCAGAAAAGTACGGTGTTACTGAATCACAGCTTATTTTGAAATGGTTATTTAATCATGCTGAAAATATTTTATTAATTCCTGGAACATCATCGGTTCAGCATCTTGAAGAAAATATGAACTCAGAAAAGATTCAATTTACCCAGGAAGATTTTGATGTCATTAATTCTTTGGCAAAAAACAAATAACATAGTATTTAATCATAAACTTCCGGATTCACCGGAAAAGGAATTCGTTTTCCGTTTAATGCCGCAATAACATTTTCAGTAGCAATGTTTGCCATTTCATCTCTTGTTTCGATTGTTGCACTGCCGATGTGTGGCAAAACTGCAGCGTTTGGCATGGTCAATAATGGATTGTCTTTCTTCATCGGTTCGGGATTGGTAACATCAAGTCCGGCACCCCAGATCGTTCCATTTTGCAAAGCGTTAATCAGGTCTTGTTCATTATGAATGGCTCCTCGTGCGGTATTGATAAAAATAGAAGTTCGTTTCATTTTTTCAAAAACAGCTTTGTCAAATTTACCCAGCGTTTCTTTGGATAAATTGGTATGAACAGATAATACGTCGCTTCTTTCTAATAATTCTTGAAAGGAAACATAAACTGCTTTTAATTGTTCTTCTGCTGGCAGATTTCTATGGCGATTGTGATAGATCACTTTCATATTAAACGCACCGGCGCAACGTTTCGCCATTTCAAACCCTATATTTCCAAGACCATAAATACCAATCGTTTTATCATAAAGCTGAATGCCGAGATTGGCGGTTGGTTCAAAAAACTTCCAATCGCCATTTAAGATTTTTTGATGCAGATAAAATGCTTTTCGTGAAACAGCGAGCATGAGCAGGAAAGCAATATCCGCAGTAGGGCCGCTTAAAACTCCAGGGGTATTTCCTACCGGAATTCTCAAACGATCTGCTTCAGCAATGTCAACATTATCATAGCCAACAGAATGCAAAGCGATCACCTTTAAATGGCGGCATTCATCCAAAAAATGTGCGTCCATTTTATTGTAACCTGCTGCAATAAGCGCATCAGATTGTTTACAGTATTCAATTAATTCAGGCTGTGTTAATTCTCTTTTTTCTTTCCATTCCACAATTTCTATTCCCGCGTCCTTCAATTTTTTTAAACCAACTTCCGGTATTTCCCGTGTTATAAAAACTTTCATTTGAAATCAGATTTAATAGTGGTTTGTCAAAAAGCTTTCCAGCTTTTAGCATTTTACTTTGACCATTCACAATTCACCCTTTATTTTCTCGCTGCCATTTGTGCACGGATTCTACTGAGTGTTTCGGGTGTAATTCCAAGATAAGAAGCAATCATATGTTGTGGCACACGTTGAATACAACCGGGAAAATTATTGATGAGTTTAGTATATTTTTCTTCGGCGCTTTCGCTTAATGAGCTCATCAATCTTCTTTGTGTAGCGATCAGATTATTCTGGATCAGCAGACGAAAATATCGCTCAAAAGCAGGCACTTTTGCCAGCAAAATTTCCCAATTTTCTTTTGTGATTAATAACAATTCACATTCTTCCAAGGCCTCAATATTATACATCGAAGGCTCTTCAGTCAGGAAACTGTAAAGATCGGCTATCCACCACCCTTCCATCGAAAATTGCAGTATCGGCTCATTTCCTTTTTCATCCACTGTAAAAGTTCTCAGCATTCCTTTTTCGACAAAAGCAGTGTATCTGCACACATCGCCTTCCTGCAACAGGTATTGCTTCTTCCGCAATTTTTTTGGAATAAAAAGTGTTTTGCAAAAATCAAATTCTTCCTTAGAAATAGAAATCTTTTCTTCAATACTTTGCAATAAAAGCTCAAACATCGGCAGTCTAATTATTTAAAAATGAATGGACAAAATTAGCACGAAATTTCAGAGGAGGGTATAAACTTTTAATGTTCAAAACTTCCGAAAACATAGTTTGTGCAAGAAAAACAAAAACGCTTATTTATTCGTTTACTGTAGAATTGTTCTGCGTTATTCGTTTTTACTTAAATTCTCCAATAAGACATCCTGAAATATTCCACGCGCTAAAACTGGTACCTTCTCTTTTGCCCAAAGGGATCGCAACTTTGAAAGTATGTTTCCCTGGCGTCAGGTCATTTATAGGAATATAAACCGGATTGGTAGTAGTACCAGGACACCAATTGGAACGACTCAAATCTGAAGATGACAATCCGTTGCCAAAATTACCGGATGATGGATTGTACATACGATAGGTACCGCAGTCTGTTCTCCATGGAATAAAGCTAAAAATCTTTTTTCCATCCATCAATATTTCGTTCAGCTTTTGATTAAATTCATCGCCATTTTCCCATCCGCCATGCCCCGTCGTAATGTACCGTAAAGTAAGCTTTCGAAGGCCTTCAGGAACATCCACAGTCACTGTCAGAGAATCATTATCAAACATGGTAGCATATTCCTGCCCCGCCATTTCCATAATGTTCAATGTATTAAATACGGGCTCTATCCAGTTCTTTTTTTCCGAAGAATCCTTCTCTTGCTTCGGATAATAATCAAGGTTCAGATTTACAATATGACCACCTTTATCATAGTTGCCGATAAAAACGCCAATCCAAACTTCATTTGCTAATGCCGGCAACAAATCCGTGATTTCCTGTTTGTAATTTACAGAATCCGCCCAATGATAACCTTGAATTTCAGATCTCTGCTTATAAGCCCTTACTCCAAACGGCGTAAAGAATCGCATCAATTCCAATGGGGGAAGATATTCATCCGTTTCAATTACTCCCTGGTATTCCTTGCCCTGTTTATCTTTATATACCGGTAACTCATTTTTGCTGTTTTTTAAACCATTCAGAAATGATTTTTCCCGGCTTGTCGGAATCACAAAAACACTTCCGGTGCGGTCATAAGCATCGCCGTTTGAATATTCAGATAGATCTGCAAACACTGAATAGCGCTCATTATCAGGAAGCTTTAGCTTTTTTAATACCAATGTTCCGCCGGCATAACGATAAGTCACATTTTGAATATTATCTGGTGGATTTACAATAGAATCAGTAAAGTTGATCTGCTGTTGCGAAAACACAGGAATGGTAATAAACCGATTGTCTATTTCTTTGCGACGATAGGTAGCTTCGTCCACTATTGAGCCGATATTTTGTGGTAATTTTGCAAGACTATCATCGATTTTTTTCAGTTCTACTTTTGTGGCATAAGTTTCAAAATTACCATTACGAACTGTTTTTAAAATAAGACCTAAGCCCGGCGCGATTCCCAGAGACGGAGTGCCTTTGATCGGCAATTTATCTGTAAACCAAATCTCGATCGTATTGGAACGAACAATGACTTTTGCTTTTTGGCATTTGTAGCCGAGAATCGTAGCAGTATCGCCGGTCAAAAATGGTTTTTCATATTTAGAAAAAGGTGTTTTTAATGAATAGCGACTGCCATTCTTAGCGGTCAAAATTTGCCATGTTACGTTGTCATTATAATCAATGAATTGTACTTCCTTTTTTTCCCGATCGTTTCCCGGCACCAGGTGAGCAATATTATTTTTAAAGAATAATTGTAAAGAAGGACCTTTTAGCTCGTTTCCGTTGCTACGAAACGAATAAGTTACCATGCCTTCATCAGGTACCAGCTTTTTTTTCTGCTGTGCAAATAGCTCATTAGAAACTATTAAAAGAAAGACGAGCGTTAATAAGTAATTTTTATAGCTAAGCTGCATAATGATAACTTGAATCAGAAAGTTCAAAGCTATTTGGAATTTGTGAAAGTTTAGAAACAATTACCGCTGATTATAAAAGAAAGGCGCAAAACTTTCGTCCTGCACCTTTTCGGGAATTTGAAAAACCAGAAATCTATATTATTGAAGAAAAACAAGTTCAACAGATGCTCTTAATTTGCTTTTATTGAGTCGGTAAACTGTCAACGAATTTTTAGATGAATTAATAAGACTTTTATACTGAAGCACTTGAAGATTTTTAGAGGCTAAACAATAATTACTGTAAAAATACAGGCCGATTTACTACAACTTACTTATTATTTCTCGGTTTTTTTAGTAATCGAAACCGCGTTTAAACAGACTATTTCCAGTGGCAAAAGCGTTTTTCTGCTAATGGAACGTTTACGGAAATAAGAGAGATTTAATATTCGAGTAAAAACAGCGAATATTTTTTAGTAATCATTTCTTTCCGGTTGCTGTCCAGAATATTCCGGCATACACATGATTTAAAAACGCTACGTCACTGTAATCGGAAGGCATGTGACCAAGAGCAGTATAGAAAGCGCGGCCACCGTCATAATCGTGATACCAGGCGATTGGATGAAATTTTCCCATACCATTTCCTTTTTTGTCTGCCCATTGTGTTTTGGGATTGTATGTTGATTCATCTACAGCAAGAATGTAATTAAGCCCTGTAATCTCTTCGGGCCCGAATTCATACCATTCATCTGTCCACCATTTATTGCCTGAAAATCCTTGTAAACCTGGAAATGCGTTGTCAACAATGTCTATCCGCGCTGTTTGAATCGCAGGATGAATATGAAACATTCTGCCCACCAGTTTTCTGTACCAATCCCAACCATATTCTGTATCTGAAGCGCTATGAATTCCAACAAATCCTTTTCCGGATTCGATAAAACGTTCCATGACTTTTTGTTGAGCAGAATCAAAAATATCGCCGGTAGTATTTAAAAAAATAATTACCTGGAATTGCTTTAAAAAGTTATCGGTAAATGATTTTTGATCCTGAAGCAACACCACATCAAAATCATTTTTTTTGCCCAGGTCCTGCATTGCCAAAACTCCTGCATTTATCGATTCGTGTTGATATCCGCGTGTGGCAGTGACTAATAGCGCTTTGAATTGAGATTGTGCTGAAGCGATAAAAAAACCGGATTGGAGAACCAAAAGAAGTAAAAGATTTTTTAGAATTTTCATGACCAACTTTTTTGTGGAAAGATAAAAACGCAAATATTGATAAAAATAATATTAAATCCTGATGATAAAAATGTTATTGAAATTCTTTTATAGGAATTACAGCAAACAGACAAATATGGTTTATTCTTTTTTTTCAAATAAATAATCTTTTTTGAAAATCAAAGGGCCTCCTTTCGGAGGCCCCGGTCATGAAAATGGGACGGATTAATTGCACTTTAAAACTATTTACTCAAATACCCAAAAAGGCCATGGCTTTCATCCGCCGGGCCGGCAGTAAAATACAAGTGTAAGGGATTGGCTTTAGGAACATTATTTTCAAGCGCCCACAAGCCCTCAATTATGATATCATGGCCGTGTTTATCTTTCAAGGTTCCAATGTATTCGCCATCATTTTTGTAAACATTAATGCGCCCGTCTCCAAAATTTCCGATTAAAATAGTATTTGGCACCCTGTAAAAGCCGGGCGCTGCCGGTACGATTCCCCAGGGCGAATTAAGAGCGCCGCGTGATGTAAATCGTTGTAATAATTCACCCTTGGCACTGAAAATATCTACATAGCCATTACCCGGCCCTTTTTGATCGTCCATATTATCCGGCGCCTTGTGTTTTGCATAGGTAACAAATAAATTTCCATCAATATTCCTGATATTGAATGGTCCATAATCGTTCGGAATATTTTTGTCTACAAATGCCTTTTCTTTCACATGGGCAAAGGTGCTGTCGAAGACGTCGATCTTACTTTTTTTAAAATTGGCTGCATACAAGAAATTTCCTGTACCATCGTTTGCCATCGCCAGGCCTTTATAAACGGCCTCCTGGTGCGAACGGTCCACAACAGTAATGGCTGCTGTGCCGCCGTTCCATGCAGAAATGGTTCCGTCCTCGCCGGCGAAAATAAACCGCGCGGGTTTTCCATTGGCCGGAATAACAAAACCGGTAGTACCGTTAAAAACCTGTCCTGTTGGTGCTCCATTGCCGCCCTGGATCATCACGTTGGGAATCACGCTCATTCCAGCAGTATCATAAATAACGGATAAGCTGGTGTGATTTGCCGAAATCCATATTGGGCTGGTGGCGGAAAAAGAAATGCCCCATGGATTAACGAGACTGGGGTCGATTCTTGCTGCGCCGTAACCAGCTGTATCGGCAACAAGATTCGTTTGATTGTAACCATCTATAAAATTATGTACCGTTTCCAGCTTTTTACAACCATTCAGAGCGATTAAAATTGCTGTCAAAATAAAAACGCTTTTTAAAGGGGGTGGAACGAATCCGGTGATAAAATTTTTCATTTTTTTTGAATTTAATATTGATAAAATAAAAACAGATACCCGTTTGATATTGTGGTTTCAAATGAAAAATGACCGTTCTCTATCTATTTCAAAAAAACATTCTTATGGACTATTATAATCGCAGGAAAATAATGCCCGGTTGCCGCAAAAAAGTAAGTCAGAAAAAAATGACAAAGTGAATTGACAACATGAAGCACTTTCAGTAAACCGACAAATAATGCAGTTTTAAAACTATTTTTTGAGATTATATATGGATATATATGAGCCGGTCAGTCATCCAGATTAAGTGAGTAGCTGCTTATACCACTTCCCAAAGCGATTAAACTCTGAAATAGACGTTTCATATTCTATTTGGTACTTTTGGCGCATCCGGTAAAATTCAGTTAGTGGTTTTAAAAAATCTAATTCTCTTTTAAAGCAGCATGAGAAATATTGTCATCTTTTTATTGATCAGTGTGTCATCTTTATCATTGGGAGCCCAGCAGATAGCCTATAGCAAGCCTGAAAATGATGACCTTCTTCGCGGTATGCGATATGACATAATAGGAAAATTAAAAAACAATATTTTAATTTATAAGAATATTCGTTACAAACATCTGATCAGCATTTATGATAACCGGATGAAGTTAAAGGAAAACATTAAACTGAATTTTCTGCCGTCTAATGTTCTTAGTGTGGAATTTGTAAATTGTACAGATCGTGTTGATGTAATATATCAGTTTCAAAAAAGAAATGTCTTTTACTGCATGGGATCTTCGGTTGATGAAAATGGAAACATCTTGCACCAACCGATTCAGATTGATTCAACCCACATTAAATTTCTTGCGGATCTGAAGCTTTATCATGTCAGCAGCAGTGAGGACCGATCAAAAATTATGGTTTACAAAATTTATAAAGGAGATTTTTACACCGGAAGCCACTTATTCTATTTTACTACTTTGCTTTTAAATGATCGTCTTGAATTAATACACAAATCGGAGATTCAAAGTTTGTTTGAAACCGAAAAGGACCTTTTCAGTGATTTTGTTGTTGATAACGATGGAAATTTTGCGTTTACAAAAGGAACCAGGTTAGGTTCGACTCATCTTTTTTTCCAATTGTTGTTAGTTACTAAACGACCAATGAAGGATCATTTCAACGTTCATGTTTTAAATTTATCTGGAAATTTATTAGACCATGTAGATCTGACAGTAGATAATTTGAATCATCATTACGTGATCAATTCATTGTATTATAAAAAAAGGAACGGTCACAAAGAAGGGCCATATACTGCAATTTGGAGTAATATCACAGACTCGCTGTTGGCAAAAAATTTTTTCTCATTTGCCGGTACTTCTCCTGATACGACTGAATCACTGGCGACGCAAACAAACAGCCTTGATTATTATTATTTGAGAAATATTATTTTAACAAAAGATGGCGGCTTCATTGTAACCGCAGAAGATCTGACGATCCATGGTGGCTATTTCCTGCCGTGGAATGTTCCTGAAAACCAAATTTTTTCATCTGCTGCATACGTATTTTCGGGTAATAAATTCCTGGGAAGTAATTTTTATAAAAACATTCTTATACTATACTTTGATAATAAGGCACATCTTCGGTGGAGCAGCGAGATCGTAAAATCTCAGGCGGGTTTTTATGCGCCCTCATTTGCTGTATTAAACAGCGGAAACAAAATACATTTCCTGTTTAATGAAAACGCAGGACAAACGCCAGTCATGTATGAGCAGGCGCTTACAGGCGACGGCAGCCTTTCCGAGAAACTACCCCTCAAGAATCTTGACCTCAGGTATGAAATTATTACCTCAGGTGGAAAGCAGGTAAGTTCTTATGAAATCCTTTTTCCTTCCTTATACAGAGATAATATATGCTTCGCAAAGGTTGAATATTAGTAACAGATAAATCGCTTCTTACCCGCAAATTGTTGGCGTGTCGTAAATACCGCAATAAAGAATGAGCCTGATTTAATATTCCATCGAAATCCCGCGCTCCTCAATTTCAAAAATAACTAAGCAATCACTTTACCCTCCTTCATCTTACAGACCATCTTATAAATCTCACTGGTAATTCTTCCCGGTTTCCCATCACCAATTGTTTTGCCATCAATTTCGAAAACCGGTAAAACATTTTTTGTAGTACTGGTGATAAACGCCTCCTTTGCGGTTTTAATATCTTCAAGCGTAACAGTGGTTTCTCTAACATCCAAATGAGCAAAGCCAAGAATTTTTTTCCTGGTAATTCCTTTTAGAATATTTTTTGAAGGAGTAACTACTTTATCCTTTTGAGTTACGATAAAAAAATTAGAGCGTGGACATTCTGTTATCTCATTTTCATGATAATATAAAAGATCATCAGCGTTTTGTGATTTAATAAAAGGCTGTAAATGGATGGCCATTAAATAATCGATCGTTTTTACAGAAGGCAATTGCCTTTGATGATTGAACGTAATTAATTTAATTCCTTTATTAAATATTTCAGTATTAAAAGTAAAAACAGATTGGGTAATTAATAAATTGGGTTTTGCAAGTGAATAACCATCTTCAGAATATCCACCGGTTAACGTGATGCGGATTCCGGAATCACTGATGTTATTTTTTTCAATTAATTGATGAATGAGTTGTTTTATATCAGTACGGTTTAAATACCCATCCAGCTGCAATTGGGATGCAGAATAAAAAAAACGATCAAGATGATCTTCTAAATAAACCGGCTTATTGTTTATTGTTCTGAAGAAATCAAAAATTCCATAACCCCGTTGAATAGAAAGATCAGAAATTAGAATTGTTGCGTCTTTTTTTAAAACAAAATCTGTGTTTATTATTGAATAATTTTCGCTCATTATTAAATGTTGTTTTCGTTTCGGTTCCTTATTTTTTCAAAAATAGTTTTATTTTAACGCCAGTGTGAAAGTAAATAGCACTAATCCTAATTACTGATTAGGATTTGCGGTTATTTGTTTCTTTAC
>JBQCFI010000418.1:0-8018 GCA_051959325.1 Ginsengibacter sp.
CCCACAAATGCATCATGAACAACCGCGGCTGATCATGTAACATGTGATTGTGCAAAGCTGTAGGGGTAATGCCATTGTCGATCAGAATTTTTATTACCTGATTTACTTCATCTGCAAGCAAAACAAAATCGCCGGTAATGGCAGCGCTGTCGCCGTTCTTTTGAAAATTAATTCCTGTTGCCATACCCATTGAAGGCGGCATGGTCATTCCGCTTTCGGTTAATTTTTCTTTTCGTGGGAAACTATACTGCAACAACATGCCGCTGTGTTTACCGGGCCCAAGGATTGTTTCAACAGCAGACCAGTCAACGGTAGCCTGGGACGCGGATTGCGGCGCTGTTAATGGAGTTGCAGTTACTTCCAGCACAGATTTAATGGCTTCTGCAAGTTTTACTTTATCGCCGCTACCCCCAAAATGTACATACTTTACATTAGGAGTCTCATTGATGAGGTGATTATGTATCGCAGTAATTTTAAGGCCTGCTTCAACAAGCTTTTTTAGCACAGCCGGTACCTCGGTATCCAAAAGAACCAGGTCGCCCATCATAGTTGCCTGGTTGTTTTGCATCGTTTTATCAGCACTCATATTTTTGTTCATGCTCATCAAACCCACCCATGATCCAAGAGCTAACCCTGGCACCACCGTGAAACCATTTACCTTAACACTAAGATCCGTGCGTGGATAGCTGATCTTAAAAACATCGCCCTGTACGGTTCCTTTTTTGCCGAATACTTTTTCAACAGACGCCCAATCATTTTGTTGTGCAGAACAATAGAAAACTGTTAACAAACCCAGGATAAGAATGGCTGCTTTTTTCATAACTGTTTGTATTAATGAATGAATGGATAAAGTGTATTTTGTAGAGAACCTTGTGTAATTCATATATAAAGATAATTCAGTTCAAAACGTATTTTGTTATTTATTTTTGAGGTTAAAAAGTCAACTAAACAAACGAAAACCGCCGCAGTTTAGTTGCCAGAATCATAACATAAAAAGGGGACTCGTGGAATGCGTGGAAGGTCCTAGTTCTCATTAGTTTTGATATTTAAAACGAATCACTGTTTTTTGTACCTTCTTTCGTTTACAGCTTTGTATTGAGAATGTGTTTTCGTTTGCGCCATGGAGGCCTTTCAAAATGTCGTAGCGCTCGTGAGTTAAATCAGGACGGAATTCCAAAAAATTTATTATGCCGACGTAAAAACAACTGGTTTGCTTATTAGTTTAACCCCTTCCAAAAGTTGTTGAATGTCTTTTTGTCTTTACCTTCGTGCGCCAACCGATAAAACATCTTTTTTTGCAATTAAAAATGTACCCGCGGCTTCTAAGATTCCTGGTCATGATCAATGACTGGCGTAAAAGAAGCATATCCAAAACGAACTTTTTGATCCTGGCAGCAGCTGTAGTAGGCATCCTGGGCGGAATCGCTTCTTCTTTATTAAAAGAACTTACCCATTTTATTGCCAGCTTTCTTCAAAATGATTTTCATTGGGAATATAAATATTACCTGTACCTTTTCTTCCCGCTTATAGGTATTTTTCTGACAATTCTGTATATCCGCACTTTTATCCGGCATAGTAAATTTCAACATGGCATTCCGGCTATTCTGTATAATATTTCGCGGAATTCCAGCAAAATTGATTTCCATAATATTTATAGCCAGGTTATTTCAAGTGCGCTTACGGTCGGTCTCGGAGGTTCCGCAGGCCTGGAAGCACCGGCAGTCGCCAGTGGGTCAGCAATAGGATCCAATATTGGTCGTTTTTTTGGTTTGAGTTACAGGGAAACGACTTTATTGTTAGCGTGTGGAGCTGCTGCCGGAATTTCTGGCGCGTTCAACAGCCCAATTGCCGGAATGATCTTCGCGATTGAAGTCATCCTGCCCGAGTTTTCTATTCCGGCAGTGATTCCTTTGCTACTGGCTTCTGCATTAGCTTCTGTAATATCCAAATTCATCTACGCCGAACCACTTTTTGCCCTGGTAACCAATGGCTGGGTTGTGGAAGCCTTTTGGTATTATATCGTTTTAGGAATTTTGATGGGATTGTACTCTGTTTATTTTAGCAAACTCAACAGTTATTTGTTTAATCTTTTCGACAAAATAAAAAACCGGTATAATAAGGTTTGGATTGGAGGAATCACGCTGGGAATAATGATCGCATTGCTTCCCGCGCTTTATGGGGAAGGTTATATTACCATCCAGAAATTATTAAATGGCGATTATGAATCGCTTCTGGCAAACAGTCTTTTTTCTCAATATCAACACATCGCCTGGGCTTTGGTTTTATTTGGTGCCATGTCAATGGTGGGTAAAACTTTTGCGAGCATTATCACTATGGCAAGCGGTGGTAATGGAGGAATGTTTGGTCCAAGCGTGGTGGTGGGCGGGTTATTTGGCTTTGCTTTTGCCTTCGGGCTTAACCAGACAGGAATGGTTCACCTGAATGTTACGAATTTTATCATAGCAGGTATGGCAGCTTCTATCAGTGGAGTAATGCATGCGCCGCTTACAGGAATTTTTCTTGCCGCCGAGATCACAGGCGGCTATATCCTGATGGTGCCTTTGATGATTGTTTCGGCTCTCTCCTATTTTATCAACAAAGGAATTTTAAAATATTCGATATACACAACCAAACTTGCCAAGGAAGGCTCATTATTATCACAGGAAAACAAGGACAATAATGTGTTGATGAGAATCAAATTAAAATACCTGATAGAAACAGATTTTGTGATCCTGCATCCGGATGATACTCCAGAAAGCAGGAGCTATGACATCATCCATACCCATCGAAACGTTTTTCCTGTTGTGGATCGACACGGAATATTAACCGGGCTTTTATTCAGTGATCAATTGCTGGAACTGCTGGTGAGCCCGGATGAAGAAGATCGTGAGCGGCTGGTTAAGGATATCGCGCAGCCGCCTCAAAGGGTAATTAAGGTAAATACGCCGATGCGCGATGTAATGCAAATCATGGACAGCCAGGATTTGAGGATACTTCCTGTGGTGAACATTGATGGCAAGTATCTTGGCTTCGTAACGAAAAACAGTATTTTCAATAAATACCGTGCCATGCTTATCGGACAGGGAGATTAGATACCTGCAATGAATAGCTGAAAACTAATAACATATTTTGCAGGAGTTGCACAGTCACCAGACAGAAGTAACCGTGTTGCATGTCTATTCCTTTCTCTGTGTGACTAAGTGTAGTTATGTAATCCGATGGAATTGGAAATTGGAAAACCTTTCTAAAAAACTATTTTTACAAAACCAACTATAAAATTTTCTTTGTTTAAAAACTGCATTTATAATTAAAAAACAGCAAAGAGTGATCACGAAAGTAAAAAATTTAAGTTCATCATCAGATGCACATGAAAAAAAAGTGAACGGAAGAAATGCACTTGTTGCAGGATTCCTTGGCTGGACTTTAGACGCGTTTGATTTTTTTATTCTCACTTTCGCTCTTGGAGCAGTTGCAAAGGATTTCAATAAATCCATTCCCGAAATTGCTTTGACACTTACTGCAAGCCTCGCCATGAGGCCCGTCGGAGCGTTTATATTCGGTTTACTGGCAGACAGGTTTGGACGAAAAGGGCCACTGATGATCTCTATTGCTTTTTATTCTGTTATAGAAATCTTTTCCGGTCTGGCACCCAGCTACGCAATCTTTTTATTTTTACGTTTATTGTACGGTATTGGCATGGGTGGCGAATGGGGCGTTGGCGCTTCGCTCGTGATGGAATCTGTGGCAGTAAAAAGAAGGGGATTGCTATCAGGAATTTTGCAGGAGGGATACGCGTTTGGATTTCTGCTTGCTGCTGCCGCCTATTATTTTGTCTTTCCTCATTTTGGCTGGAGAGCGATGTTTTTCGTAGGGGGGCTGCCGGCTTTGCTCACATTATTTATCCGGAGTAAAGTAAAAGAAACGGCAGCATGGAAAGCCACGAGAACCCGCAACTGGAAAGAGTATGCAGGCGCTGTGAGAAAGCATTCAAAATTATTTTTGTACCTGGTTATCCTGATGTCTATGATGAATCTGATTTCTCATGGCACACAAGACCTCTACCCTACTTTTCTGCAGCAGCAACGTCATTTCGATCCACATAAAACCGCTGTTATTACCATGATCTCAATGGTAGGCGCCATATTGGGAGGATTGTTTTTCGGGCATTTATCTGACCTGTACGGAAGAAAAAAGATGATGGCAGTGGCGGTTATTCTTGCCATATTTATTATTCCGGTGTGGCTGCTTGCTGGAGGAAGTTTTTGGATTGCTGTTGGTGCGTTTGCTATGCAGTTTATGGTACAAGGTGCGTGGGGAATCATTCCGGCTCACATTAATGAATTATCGCCAGGATCGTTGCGTGGCTTCTTTCCGGGATTCGCATACCAGTTAGGGGTTTTAATCGCCTCAGGAATTGTTTATGTGGAAGCAGTACTTGCAGAACATTTGAGTTATGCTACTTCTATGGAGATATTAGCCGCTTCAGTACTGATTTTGGGAGCCATTGTAATCCTTGCAGGGCCGGAAGCTAAAGGCATTGACTTTCATTCCGGGGAGATTGAAAACAGTTGAGTTTTGAATAGTATTGATTGAGAAGAATATAACTTTCGTTCTATTTTGGAGAAATAAAGAATCAGGAAGTTTGCATCAATAAAAATAAAAAACAATGAATCATTTATTTTCCATCGGACTTTTTATTCACATTATCGGTATTACCTGCATTGCCGGCGGTTCTATTGGTGGACTTATTCTTGAAAATCATATGTGGACACATATCCAGGGATCACCGGAAAAAGCGTCTGTGTTGGCGCCGCTTATGGGCAAGTATCCGGTAGTTATCCAGGCTGGGACGCTGTTAATGCTTCTCAGTGGTTTTCTCATGTTAAAAGCTTTGAGCTGGGCAGTGGTTGGCCAATGGTGGTTTATCATAAAGATGGCGCTGGTAGTGGCTTTGGTATTAAACGGAATGTTGATAGCGAAACCCAATGCAAGTAAATTACGTGTGCTCGTTGGGCAGTTGGTAAACGGTCAACCGGTAGAAGCAGAATTAAAAACAGTCCGCAAAAAAATGATCGTTTTTCATTTTTCAGAAATGAGCCTGCTGATCGTGGTGTATTTATTAGCGGTATTTCAGACACTGATATGAATGAAGGTCTTATTCAAAGAAACATCCATTCAGTCTCGAATGAAAAAACTATTTTAATATCTTTGCAATCTAAAAATTAAGCCCTAATTCCAATGTAAAATATAATTTCTTTCAGACTACAAGACCACAAAGCTGCATGTATACGCTGCTGTGTGCATTCATCATTAAAAGAAAGAAATTATGCTTATTCTCCAAAACATTTCATACATACATCCAGATAAAGATGTATTGTTTAGCAATATTAATCTAACAGTTAATAACCACAATAAAATCGCCTTAACCGGTAATAATGGTGCAGGAAAATCAACCTTGCTGAGAATCATTGCCGGTCAATTGCCACCTTCTGCAGGTGAACTGAAATTATCTTCGAACCCTTATTATGTACCACAGCATTTTGGCCAATACAACCAGCTTACCATTGCGCAGGCTTTGCAGATTGAAGACAAGCTAAGTGCATTAAAAGAAATTCTCGATGGCCATGTAACAGAAACCAATCTGGGTATGGTGGAAGAAGATTGGACGATTGAAGAACGATGTAACGAGGCGCTCGGGAACTGGCAATTGAAGGATCTGGATCTGATGCAAAAAATGGAAACCTTAAGCGGTGGCCAAAAGACCAAAGTTTTTCTTTCCGGCATTTCTATTCATGAGCCAGAAATTGTTTTGTTGGACGAACCGACCAATCACCTAGATACGGTTGGCAGAAAACTGTTGTATGATTATATAAAAACTTCATCTGCCACCCTAATCGTGGTAAGCCACGACAGAAAATTATTGAACTTATTGGATACTGTTTGTGAATTGAGCAAAGACATTACCGTTTATGGTGGGAACTACGATTTTTATGCAGAAC
The DNA here is from genome assembly GCA_051959325.1 of Ginsengibacter sp. GTDB lineage: Bacteria > Bacteroidota > Bacteroidia > Chitinophagales > Chitinophagaceae > Ginsengibacter. The sequence continues at coordinate 6,000 of JBQCFI010000418.1, forward strand.
AAAAACACATAGAAACAGATGCTTTGAACCACGATCTATTTAACAAGGAAAAGACATTGCGGAAAGCGAAAGAAAAAGCGCTTTAAACATTGGAACGTCAGCAGCGGTTGAATTCCCGAGGAAAAAAGAAACAGGAAAAAGCAGGTGTTGCCCGCATAATGATGAATACATTAAGGAACACAGCGGAGAATAGCACCTCAAAAATAAAAAGTGTGCATACAGAGAAGATCAGTGGTATTTCTGAGGAATTGCAGGAGTTGCGTTCATCTTTAGCAGATGTCTATAAAATGAAAATCGGTTTTGACAAATCCGCATTGCACAGCGGCAAAATATTATTTACAGCAAGTGCGATTAACTATGGGTATAATAATCTTTTTCTCTGGAAACATAATTTGAGTTTTCAAATTCTAAGTGGTGAAAGAATTGTATTAAAAGGTATGAATGGCTCAGGTAAAACCACCTTGATCAAAATTATTATTGGAAAGCTCGCGCCACAAACCGGCGTGGTCAAAAGAGCCGAACACACAGCCATTTACATTGATCAGGATTATTCGATGATTGATAACCGGCTGAAGGTTTATGAACAGGCGGAAGAGTTCAATATATCAGCTTTACAGGAACATGAAATTAAGATCAGGCTCAGCCGTTTCTTATTTACAAAAGAGGACTGGAACAAACCTTGCAACGCTTTGAGCGGTGGCGAAAAAATGCGTTTGATGTTGTGTTGCCTGACAATTGGCAATCAATCTCCTGACCTAATGATCCTTGACGAACCGACCAATAATCTTGACATTCAAAATATAAAAATCTTAACTGCTGCAATTAACGAATACCAGGGAACTTTGATTGTTGTCTCACACGATGAATACTTCCTGGACGAGATTCATGTGGGAAGGGAGATTGAACTGTAAGAATAAATTTATTTTTTCTTGCTTCTACCCTGTGATTCAGAAAGGATTTAAAATTGACGGAAATATTTTGTGTTATCAACGAACATCATGTAATTAAAATACCTCTGAACTTTATTTTTTATTTTCGTTCCATGAAGACAATATTACTTTTTGGTGCGGGGAAATCTGCCACATCCCTTATTGATTATCTTGGACAAATTTGTGAAGAAAACGAATGGAAACTTTTGGTTTGCGATTCGAATCTCGCTTTAGCTGAAGCAAAAACGAAAGATTTTTCTACTGCTGAAGCGATTTCATTTGATGTAAGCAATGATGAAAAACGTCATGAATATATTTCAAAAGCAGACCTCGTAATTTCAATGCTTCCGCCAGCATTGCATTTTCTGGTCGCCGTGGATTGTGTAGCGTTTTCAAAGAATCTTTTGACCGCATCTTACATTGATGAAAAAATAAAATCACTTGAAAGTGAAATACAGGAAAAGGGTTTGATTTTTCTGGGAGAAATGGGGTTGGATCCGGGAATTGATCACATGAGCGCAATGAAAATGATTCATAAAATCAAAAATGAAGGAGGAAAAATCACTTCTTTTAAATCGCATTGTGGTGGATTGGTCTCTCCTGAAAGTGATGATAATCCATGGCACTATAAAATTACCTGGAATCCTGCAAATGTAGTAATGGCGGGAAGTCCCGGAGCTGTTTATCTTGAAAACGGACAGAAAGTTCAAGTTCCTTATTCTGAGATTTTTAATGATGAAAATAATACGGTTGATGTACCGGGATTATTTCCTTTGGCGTGGTATGCCAACAGGGATTCGCTCTCCTACACTGATACATACGACCTTCATGAAGTCACAACTTTCATGCGCACTACCTTGCGTTATCCTTCTTTTTGCCGCGGTTGGAATAAAATAATTAAGCTAGATCTTACCAATAGAAAGGATCATGAAGAAATTAAAAACTGCAGAACTTTTGCTGATTGGTTTCATGTGAAAAAAGAAGCATTTGCTGCGCAAAGTGGAAATGGTTTTAACGAAAATGAATTTTTCGATTCAGAATTTTCAGAACAAATGAGTTATCTCGGCTTAAATGAAGAAGAAAAAATTCC
>JBQCFI010000419.1:0-3635 GCA_051959325.1 Ginsengibacter sp.
CGGAGATATCACAATGAGTAGCGAACCAACGACACTGAATAGTAATCCGATGTTGGTGATTTTCACTCTCCCCACTCTATCGGCCAATCCCCCGGCTACTACAATAAAAAGACCGGAAAATAAAGCAGTAATTGTAACAGCAATATTGTTTAAGCCATGGCTGATTTTTAAATCCTTAGCCATCACAGGCGCTATATTCAATGTCGTTTGAGCAAAAAGCCAGAAGGTGATGACGGCTAAAACAATCCCGAGGATAAGTTTATCTGTTCCCTGGTACGCTGTGGTACCAGTCTTTGTTTGATGGGAAGAAAGCGCATCCATAGAAAATGTTTCGCATCAGATTTTATGCCACTTAAAATGCAATTACAAAAACATTTTTATGGCAAATCCCCATTGAAAAAGTGCTTCATTAATCCTCCGTATTGAAGATAGGTAATCAGCGACAGATTGATGCAGGAAGTTAGATTGTAAAGATAAAAATTGACCTCCCGGTGATAATCAGGAGAACGCAGTACGTTCAAAAAATGTTTCCTGATCGCCATGCTCATAGGTTATATGGCAAAAAAAAAGCCCCACAATCTTGTGGGGTACAAATTCCGAAGGCTGTTGAAGGATTACCTTCTTCCCCAATTCTGATTCATACGGTCATATCTTGCATTGATGCGTTGAACCTGCCGATCTCTTTCTCTTTCAGCGTTACGAATGGCTACTTTTTTCTGATGGTTTCTCATGAAACGATTATTTTCAATTGACATCACCTGGAAATTGTAATCCTGGTTAACTTTTTGAATTTCCATGGACTGCTGATTTGCGTAAGAATAATTCCTGTGGTTATCATACTCGCGATCATGGTGATGATAATCGCGGTCATTGGATGCAGCCGCATATTGATCGCTTCTGTCGTAGTGGTTTCTCTTATGATTGTCTTGAGCAAATGAAGCGCTGAAAATGCCAACAGAAAGCAAGAGAGTAAGAATCTTTTTCATAGTTTAATTTTTAAAATTGCTGCTTAAAATTGTTTCATAGGTGAGATAAATTATTCTGAAAGTCGTTTAACAAAGGAATGTTAATGATCGTGTCTAAATTCAATAAGAAAATGAAAATATTAAAGCTGCATTTACACCCACTCAAAATATTCGACTACAGCCTAAAGGCCGGTTCAGTAAAACAACAAATAGTAAGGATTCGTATTTACCTACATGAGCAGGTTCTTAAGGATTGTTGTTGATTTTTACCAGGCTAATCACTTGCTTTATAACATCTGGGGGTAGCGCCCGCCTCAATACAAAAGTGCTGTTGAAATATAGAATCAGCGAACAGTTTGTCGGTGTTATGAAACAAAGAGTAGTATTTGTTTCTTAAAATAATGGATAATTCCTGTGATTTGAACGTTCACCACTTTTTATATTTGTACTATTATTCCGGTTCGCGCACATATGAATCGAGGAAGATTAACCATTTAAATTTTCTCCTTTATGAAAACAATAAGCTTATTAATACCTGCTATTTTCTTTGCAACAATGTCCTGGTGCCAGGCAAAAGTGAGCATCGACAGCCTTTCATCTCATATCGGCGACTCCATTACTGTATGTAGCAAGGTTTTTAGTGCGAGGTATATTGAGCAATCCAACAGGCAACCGACATTTTTAGATCTTGGTGCAGATTATCCTAACAACCTGCTGACTGTTGTTATTTTTGGTGAGAACCGTCAAAAGTTCACTGGCTTTCCTGAAGTATTATTTGCCAATAAAAATATTTGCGTTACCGGAAAACTAGAGGATTATAAAGGACGGCCGGAGATCATTGTTTCAAATCCTGATCAGATAAGAATTGAATGATTTCGCAGGAAACCAAAATTTCCGTACACGAATGCCAGCGATTCGCTGTTATTATCTCTCCACCATATAATTCAGTTCCGTTACTCCGGAGGCAAATTGCCGGGTAGCCAATAGTTGTAGATTTATTTTGTCTTTGATGCCTGCAAACAATGGAATGCCTCGTCCAAGAATAATTGGATTAACAAACAGCCAGTAGCCATCGATTAAGTTCAGTTGCATAAGTGAATGTGTTGCTGTAGGGCTGCCAAAAAGCAGGATCTCTTCATTCCCGCTGGCCGATTGTTTTATTTCATTCATTCTACCGGCGATGTTATCGCTGATGATTTTTGTGTTAGGCAAAGTCGCGTCTTTCATCGTTTTTGATAAAACAACTTTTTGAACATTCTTATACCACTTTGAATGTTCAATGTCGTGCTTGCTGGCCCCCGGCTGTTCTCCTGCAGTGGGCCAGTAACCTTCCATCATCTGGTAAGTTACCCGTCCATATAATGCAGTGTCGCCTTCACTGATTCGCTTACCGATATAATCGAAAATTTCTTCGTCAACTTTAATCCAGTCCATTTCTCCGTTCGGTCCTGCTACAAAACCGTCAAGCGATATGTGCATAAATGAAATTATTTTTCTCATGCTCCTGTTTTTTGTTGTTGTTTATTTTTGTTGCAGGCTTTTAAGACTCGCCGCAAAGACAATATTACCGGAATCTCGTCAAATATGCTAAGAAAAACTGCAACTGATGAAGATTTCTTTTACTAATGGGGCAAAACATCCGCTATTCATTGATTAACCAGTTGTTCTGCCAGCCCGATGAGAATTCCTTCTGGTCCACGGATGTAACAAAGCCGGTAAATGTTTTCATACTGAACGACTTCACCAACCAATTGCGCACCGTGCCTGGTGAGTCTCGATACCATCTCATCGATGTCTTCAACAGCGAACATCACACGCAGGTAGCCAAGAGCGTTTACAGGAGCGGTACGATGATCTGAAATGACTGGCGGGGTAAGAAATCGTGAAATCTCAAGCCTGCTGTGTCCATCCGGGGTAACCATCATGGCAATTTCTACAGACTGTGAGGCAAGTCCTGTAACCCGACCTGCCCATTCACCTTCGATTGTTGCCCGTCCTTCGAGCTTCAGACCTATTTCCGTAAAAAAAGAGATGGCATTATCAAGAGATTCTACAACGATACCAACATTGTCCATTCTTAGTAATTTGTTTTTTGCCATAGTTTTATCTTCTTGTGAATAAGGTTATTATCTCATGATAAAGTTTCCGTGTAAGTGATTGAGAATGAAGTTGCACATAACGAACAGGCTTTGGGCAGCCGCAGAAATAAGATTCCCTCTGCCCGAACCACTTAAGAACTAAAGTTAAGATTTTATTCAGACACTGTGAATTGAGAACTGGCCGGTTTTACAAATAGCGGATGCTATAATCATTCCAGCAGCGCTTGAACACAACAATGTTTCGGTGTACTTTATTATTTTGAGTAAAAGTGTTTATAATAATAGTTCTCGCCTTTAACGTCTTGAAAAGACTGATTCTCTATTAGTCCGTCCGATGTATAAAAATAAGCCTGTGTAGCATGATCTAAGAGTGTACGTATGTCCGAATAATCTTTTTCTATTATTAATTTTTTTTGATTATCGTAAAAGGATTCGTGCTCCAAACTTTTTTCACTCTTGTTGTCGAGATAAACGCTTTTCATATGGGCATCCTCGTTATACTCATACAAATATGAATATATCCAGCTTTTAGTTACATCAAAAGTCTTCACCTTGCTTAAATTTCCCTTTG
>JBQCFI010000420.1:0-14716 GCA_051959325.1 Ginsengibacter sp.
GGGTGGCGCTAACTTCAAATCTTTCTTTATTATTTTATATAGCAGAGAACGGTAAATTTTGCAATCTTTCACCATATTTTTTTACCCAAATTCCTTATATGTTTCATTCGCTATTTCTTTTTGCTCTGAAGCTCGATTCAAAAAAAGGCATTTCAATAAACACAGAATCACTGCGGGTTTCAATGCTGTCAACCAACAAATGTTCTTTACCGTTTATGACATAAATAATTTTTTTTCCTGCGCTGTCCTTGCTTTGAAAATTAAAAACAATCTCTTGTCCGTCAGAACGTAGAATCGTTGCCCGCCAGTATCCGTTTCTCAATTCATTCGATTTTGGCAACCAATGAATAGACGCGAATGAAATAACCAAAAAGCAAAAGGGAATCACAATTTTAAAAGGAACAATTCTTCTTTTTTCCATCATTAATTTTTCTTGTTTTTATAATCAGATTTACAAATTAATCCAATAATTCTGTTTGAAATTATTAACGCCGCCGTTTTTTAATTCAATTAACTATTGAAATAAAAACGGCGGCAGTTCTTTTTATTTAACATCAAACCATAATCTTGTCGTCAATACATCCGGGCCTTGATCAGCCACCGCTTGCTGATAGCTTTTTCCATTAAGCGATTGCTCTGTTCCGGGATAGATAAATCTTAAAGGAATTTGTCCGTTCAAAACTCCTGCGACAGCAGGTTGTAATTGTGGATAATCGAGCCTGCGCCATTCTGCATACGCTTCCAACCCCTGGCCAAATAAAGCGATCCACTTTTGATCTCCAATGGACTTTTTAAAATTTGTCGGATCAAATTGTAAATCAGGTGAATTGACATAAGTATTAGCATCGGCATCTGAGATATTATATTGGCCTAATGAGGCAAGAATCGCTTGCTTATACAACTCTTCTGCATTTTCATTTGTGAAGCCTCTGGCAGAAGCTTCTGCTCGGTCAAACAACACTTCTGCATAACTCATGATGACAGCCGGAGCGTGAGGATTAGTGAAATAATCACCTGGTTTAGAAGTTTTTGAAAAACCGTAATTGCTTGCATCGCCAACCAATAAACCGTTGGGAAGCCCAACATATTGTTGTGGTGTTGGAGCTGCTGTTTTATTCGCATAAATTGGCAAACGTGGATCATGAAGTTCAATTAATTTATCAACAATAGTTTTACTGATCCGGTAATCGTCTCTTGTGTCAAAATAATTACTAATCGGATTTTGATTGGGAGAATTCAGATAAACCAATTCAGCAATTTCACTGTTACTGCTGATAAATGAACCGCCTTCATTTTGAATATCTGCCAAAACCTGTTTTGAAATTTCCGGTTCCCGGTCTGAAATTCGAAGAGCAATACGCAGGCGCAGAGCGTTTGCAAATTTTTTCCAAAGAGAAATATCGTTGTTGTAAATGATATCACCGGCAATTGCTTTTCCGCTCGGATCAAGAGTTGCCTGCGCATTTTTTAAATCCGTTAAAATTCCTTCGTAAACATCTTTTTGGGGATCGTAGGCCGGTGTCAGATACTTATCAATCTGGATGGATTGAGAATAAGGAATATCGCCAAAAGCATCAGTCAGTAATGAAAAAACCCATGAACGCAGCACTAGGGCAACGCCTTTGTAATTCGTATTTTGCTGAGCCTCGGCAAGATTAATTATTTCATCAAGATTTACAATACTTGAATATTCTGTAGTCCAAAATTCCTGGAAATCATTATTGGTAAAAATGTACCTGTCGGGATCGGTGTATTGGATCATCGCCCATTGTTGTACAAAAAGCGAACTGGGATTGGTACTTCGCGTTATTGACCAATATTCATCTACAGCAGATTTTGTAGCCGCTGTCAATAAATAATTCGGTTGTGCTATTTGCGCCGCGTTTGGATTTTTGTTAATTTTCACCAGCTCTTTTTTACATGACGTTATTGAAAATAAAACGGCGGAGAAAAATATTAAAGAAGCATATTTATGTTTCATGATTATTAAAATTTAAGGTTGATATTAAAACCAATATTGCGAACGGTAGGAAGCGTTAAATCTTCCAGGCCTTGTGCATTACCAGTATTGAAAGCGGTTTCAGGATCGATGTTTGGAACTTTTTTGTAAATGATCCAAAGGTTGCGACCAACAACAGAAACGGTGGCGCTTTGAAAACCAATATTTTTTATCCAGCGTGCTGGTAAACTATAACTCAATTTTACTTCCCGCAACTTTACAAAAGAAGCATCATAAACAAATTGTTCATCCACATTTGTAAACCCTTTATAATATTGCTGTGCAGGTAAAATCGTTGTATTTGGTTTGCCATCCTGTGTTACTCCGGGAAAAATATTTCCGTCATGATAAACGGTTTCTCCGCCGGGGCCGGCTGTTGCTCCATTTGATAATTGTACTGCTGTAGCAGATGTGTTATTACTAGGATAATAATACGGCAATCCTCCATGTGCAGCATCGCGTCCCGGCATTGTGCTGGCCAACGTTCCTGTGTAAGTTCCTGTCCTGTTCGTGTTTGAATAAATAGATCCACCAATCCTGGCGTCAACAAGAAAACTAAGATTGACGCCTTTATAGGAAAAGCTATTATTAAATCCACCTAACCAATCAGGAGTAAATTTTCCAAGATATTGTTTGTTAGGATTTATGGCTGGCGTTCCATCAGCTTTTACAATTATTTGCCCCGAAGCATTACGCAAATAAGCATTTCCAAACAAAGTTCCATATGGTTGGCCAACGGCTGCAAGAACCTGTACAGTGCGGTCTGAGCCTAAAACATAACTTTGTAATCTGCCTCCTTTATCCAGTTCCAAAACCTCACTGTGATTCTGTGAATAATTCAAATTTACATCCCAGTTAAATTCGCTGCTTTTGATAATTCTAATCGCAGCCTGCGCTTCAAAACCTTTATTATTTATTTTGCCTCCGTTAATCAGCTTTTTGGTATAGCCTGTTGAAGGACTTACGTCCACACTTAAAATCTGATCGATACTGTTCATATTATAAACGCTAAAATCAAGGTGTAGGGCATCGTTGAATAAGCCTATTTCCGCACCTGCTTCTCCAGAGGTGGTGGTTTCTGGTTTTAAATTCGGGTTAAGATCCTTGCTTGCAGCGCTTTGCTGTGGATTGGAACCAAAAGGTGCGGTGAAATTATAAACATTTATAAGTTGGTATGCATCTGCTGCCTTACCTACCTTTGACCATCCGCCCCGTACTTTCAGATAAGTTAAAAAATCGCTTTTAATATCCAGCGCCTGGGTCAAAATGAGGCTGCCATTTATCGAAGGATAAAAATAGGAAAGGTTTTCGGCCGGCAAAGTAGACGACCAGTCGTTTCTTGCTGCTAGATTTTAGAATGCATAATTTGTAAAGCCGACTTGGGCAGAAGAAAATAAACTATAAGTTTTTAACCTGGTGAAATAGTTGGATGATATAAGTGGGTCGCGCGAATTGCTTAGAGTGTAAACGTTAGCCACAGCTAGCTTTGGAGCCAGCTGATCATTTTCTTCATAACTGTTGCTGCGAATATTTCCTCCGGCCAAAACATCAATAGAAAAATCACTATTAATTTTTTTATTAAAATCAAGCGTTGCTTCTGTGTTGTTTTCACTTAAAGTATAAGCATCTTCTTCATAAGAACCATAAGGCGTTCCGCTTGTGCCGTACGCAATTTTCAATTTCCTGCGGTCTGTATAATAATCATTTCCGCTACGCAAATTGGCAACGAAATTTTTACCGATCTTATAATTCAATTCAACGCTTCCGATGATGCGGTCGCGTCTTTGTCCTACCGTATTTTCATAGGCGACAAAATAAGGATTACTGTAATAACTGTTGTTCCAGTTGAATGTATTTCGATCAGCATCGCGGTAATTTTTTAACCGGCTGATATCAACCTGGCGTCCAAACCAGGTAAATTGCAGCATCGTACTTGTTGACCTTTTTCCACCTGCACCAGGAAGGTTATTCGCATCATCACGGGTGTAATTAGCAATTGCATGTAAGGTTAGTTTCGGTGTGATGTGATAGCTTGTATTCAACAGAAATGAATTTTTTCCCTGCTCAGAATTTGGAATTACTCCGGTTTGTTTTTGATTATTATAAGAAAAACGAAAGTCATATTTTTCGTCAGAGCCGTTGATTGCAACACCATTATTAAAAGTATAACCGGTATTGAAAAAGTCGCGCACATTGTTTGGATGCGCTACAAACGGCACCGGCACTCCTTTTGAATTGAATTGTGGAATCAGCCTTCCATCCAATGCCGGTCCCCAGCTTTCATCCACACCATCATTTATGCCGCCGCCTTTGCCATCTACAAAACTGAATTTACCGTTAGACCCTTGTCCGAAAGAATTCTGATAAGTTGGTAGGATCAATAAGTTAGAAAAAGTAGTATTTGAATTGAGTGTGATGCCAAGACCTTTTTTATTTTTACCGCTTTTTGTTTTTATCAGAATAACTCCCGCTGCAGCACGCGAACCATAAAGAGCCGCGGCGTTCGGGCCTTTCAAAACACTGATAGATTCGATATCTTCTGAATTAATATCAGAAATTGCATTGGCAAAATCCCTGGAAGCACCTGTGCCCAATAACTGCGAATTATCAACAGGAACCCCATCAACAACAAACAGTGGTTGATTATTTCCATCAATAGACGTTTCGCCGCGGATAATAATTCTTGAAGATCCCATATCGCCCTGGCTATTGGTTACATTTACACCAGCGATTTTTCCCGCTAATTCATTTACAAGATTGGTTTCTTTTGCCTCTGAAATATCTTTAGATTTCAGTTCCTGAACTGCATAACCCAAAGACTTTTTTTCTTTGGAAATTCCCAAAGCGGTTACCACTACTTCATTCAATACGTTTTCTTCTTCTTCCAGAGAAATCTTTATATAGGTATTATTTGAAGCGACATCTATTTCCTGGGGCTTATAACCTACAGAAGAAAACAATAGAATACTTTTACCTGGAACCTGCAATTTAAAATTTCCGTTTTCATCGGTTATTGCAGACTGCTTATTTCCTTTGTCAGTAACGGTTACAGCGGTCAAAGGCTGCCCTGTTTTTTTTGAAATGACCGTTCCGTTTACAGAAAATATTTGCGCAGCCACATTTTGTGATAGCAGGATGAAAATAAATCCTGTTATGAATTTAAAGTTCTTGAATAAAATAAAATTGCTGAACATGATGCTTAATTAATGAATGAAAAAAAATGTTTGAATACCTGAAATGGCATGAAGGTGCTGCCTGGATATTTATACAGTTCGCGAACCTGCAAAAAATATCCGGTGAATAATATTTACGCTAAAAAATAGTGTGGAAGAATTATTTACATCAACAGCATTGTTCCTGTGCAACAGCTTGCCTGGATTGCGTGTTTGAGGGTATTGAAAGGGGCTAACTTTAGGTTGATCTTACTGATCTGTTTCACTGCTTCGTTTTTTTTAAATGTATTTATAATTTTAAAAATTTCTTACAAAAAAGATAAAAGGATTTTGCCAATAAAAAAAGCGCTTAGAAAATCAGAAGCGCTTTTAATTATATAAACAACCATTTTAAAACAATATGCATCTGACTTAACTAGCCACAGTTTTTTACCGCGACGGAATTAGCACCATTTCTCTTCTGCAAGAGACGGTTGCTAAGGCTTCACAGGGCCTTTCCCTCAGCCTTTCTTGATAAGTAACTTTTAAAGAACTTTTGCAAAAGTAAAGTCTCTTTATTATCCTACCAAATTAATAGGGTATTTTTTTAAAAAAATATTTTTCGGATTATTTTTTTTAAAGAAAAGTATATAACGGTGATGAACAAACGAAACTAGAAAAGAAGGAAAGTTATTTTCGTTTTTATTTTTTTTCAAAGCAGTAAAGTAACTCTTATCGCGAATTTCTCTTTAACAAAAACTTGGGATTTTGAAAAAAGTCATTTTTTAATAGAATGTTTTACAATCCAGCAAACAAACTTTTATGATGAATTCTTATTTTATTAAAACAAAAACCTGCATAAGAACATACTCAATTCTTTGCAATTTTATTGTAACTCACAGAAATTCCTTTGATCAAAGAAGAACTGAAACCCTGGTGTTCCATTTCGTTTAAACCTGCAATAGTACAGCCTTTTGGCGTGGTTACTTTATCTATTTCCTGTTCAGGATGTGTTCTTTTTTGTAATAACAATTCCGCAGCGCCTTTTACGGTTTGTTCTACAATCAAATTTGCTGTTGCTACATCAAATCCAATTTCTATTCCGCCTTGTATGCTTGCGCGGATGAAACGCATCGCATATGCGGTGCCGCAAGCACCAAGGATTGTGGCAGCTTCCATTAGCTTTTCATCAATAACGACTGCTTTTCCTAATGTAGAAAAAATTTTTTCTACCAAATCAATTTCTTCTGCATCGGCATTTGTATAACTTATGCAAGTCATGCTTTCCTGAATTGCAATTGCAGTATTTGGCATCGCCCTGAAAACGGGAATTTTCTTTTCAATAATTTCATTGATGTCTGCAATTAAAACTCCTGTAACTACCGAGACCAAAATATGTTTTTCAGTAAGGTCATTTTTAAAACTATTCAACACATCGTTTACCTGGTAAGGTTTTACGGCAAGGATTACCAGTTGGCTGCTGCGCACAGCTTCTGCATTTTCAGAAGTTATTTTTACCCCTTTTTCTTTTAATTTTTCAAGAGTTTCGATTTTCCTTTTTGTAACAGTAATGTCGGGAGCTTTGCAAAATTTACTTTTTAACAATCCTTCCGCGATTGCAGTTCCTAAGTTTCCGCCGCCAATGATGGCAATTTTTTTGGGCATGTCTTTATTTATTTTTAAAATAATTGCTGATACTTTTTACAAAGATGAAGTTTTGAAATTACATTTTGCTTTTTTTGAAAGCAGTTGCCGAGCAAATATTCTTCATTTATAAAGGCAAAGTTTTGAGGTAAGCGCAATAAACAAACAAATAATTTTAATTCTCATTTCTTTACGCTCATGTTTCTTTGTGATACTTTTTCTAAAAAAAATGGTTGCATTTAATTTAAGAATTCCTACATTCATGCCCGATTTAAAAAAATCATTTTATCTCTATGGGAAATTTTCAAGTAAAAGTTCAGCCAAAAAAATATGATGCAATAATCGTTGGTTCCGGCGCCGGTGGCGGAATGGCTGCTTACGTTTTAGCTAATGCCGGTTTAAAAGTTTGTTTGCTGGAAGCAGGCCCAAATTTTAATCCTGCTGTAGATTCCAAACAGTTGCAAAATCCATGGGAATCGCCAAGAAGAGGAGCGAGTACAAAGTATCGCCCATTTGGCGATTTTGACGGATGCTACTGGGGTTGGGAAATCGATGGTGAGCCGTACACAAACGCCAAAGGATCTAATTGGGAATGGTGGCGGGCAAGAATGGTGGGTGGCAGAACCAATCACTGGGGTAGGATTTCATTGCGTTTTGGCCCTGATGATTTTAGGAGAAAGAGTATTGACGGACTTGGTGATAACTGGCCAATCGGCTATGATGATGTAAAACCTTATTACGATAAAATAGACAGACTTTTGGGAATATTTGGCACGAATGAAAATATCAAGAGTGCGCCTGATGGTATTTTTCTTCCTCCACCAAAACCACGTTTACACGAATTGATGATAAAAAAAGCAGCAACAGGAATTGGCATTCCTGTAATTCCATCGCGGCTTTCTATTCTTACAAAAAAAATAAATGATACTCGCGGCCAATGTTTTTATTGTGCTCAATGTGGCCGTAGTTGTAAAATATTTGCGGACTTTTCTTCTTCATCAGCGTTGGTTCTTCCGGCAATCGCAACAGGAAATGTGGAGTTGGTGGTGAATGCAATGGCGCGTGAAGTTTTAACCAATAAAGATGGATTGGCAATTGGTGTTTCTTATGTAAATAAGGATGATATGCAGGAATACCAGGTGATGGGCAGAACGGTTATTCTTGGTGCAAGCGCTTGCGAATCTGCACGGTTGTTATTGAATTCGAAATCTCCACGTCATCCAAACGGATTGGCAAATTCCAGCGATGTAGTCGGAAAATATTTGCATGATTCTACAGGCGCCGACATGGGTGGAATCATTCCGGAATTGTTTGACAGAAAACGCTACAATGAAGACGGAGTGGGAGGAATGCATGTTTATACCCCATGGTGGCTTGATAATAAAAAACTTGATTTCCCACGCGGGTATCACATCGAATATGGTGGCGGATTTGGAATGCCGCTTTATGGGTTCCAATGGGGAATTGAAAATCTGAATGGTACTTATAAAGTAAAAGGAAAGCAAAAAGAAGCAGGCGGATATGGCGCTTCTTTAAAAGAAGATTACCGTTATTTCTTTGGATCCCACGTAGGGATGGCCGGACGTGGAGAAACAGTTGCCCGCCGTGATAATTATTGTGAAATAGATCCGACAACAGTCGACGTGTATGGTATTCCCGTTTTACGTTTTCATACCAAATATTCGGATTATGAAATAAAGCAGGCGAAACACATGAAAGAGACTTTTTCTGAAATTCTGCATGCGATGGGAGCGGTAATTACCTGGGGCGGTGATGACGGGCCGGAAGATAATTATGGTTTGCATGCCCCCGGAAATATTATTCATGAAGCAGGCACGGTACGAATGGGAGATGATCCGAAACAATCAGCATTGAACAAATATGCGCAGGCTCATGATTGTAAAAATTTATTCAATGTAGATGGTGGCATGTTTGTTTCCCAGGGTGATAAAAATATTACATGGACGATTCTTGCTTTATCCATGCGAACTTCAGAATATATTGTGGATCAGTTGAAGAAAAACAATATTTAAAAATTTGCTGAAAAATTAAAATATTCATTTTTAATAAAAACGAAAAAATTATGGATAGAAGAAAATCCCTGAAAGTAATGGTGCTGGGTACTGTTTCTTCCGGGTTAATGTTGGAAGCTTGTAAAACGGAAGATAAAAAAGCGGTATGAAAAAAAGCGCCCTCAAAACCAACCGCAGAAAAGCATCCAGGACTGATGAAAGAGGAAGTGAAAAAATTAGAGGAAGACAATTCCTATACCTATTTCACGCCACATGAAATGCAAACGATCACCATCCTTTGTGATATTATTATTCCGAAAGATGACGTGAGTGGAAGCGCTTCTGATGCCAAGGTTCCCGATTTTATTGAGTTTATTGTAAAGGATCAGCCGGATAATAAAGTGCCCATGCGTGGAGGATTGCGCTGGCTTGATATGCAATGCTTAAACCGTTATCAAAATTCCTTCGCAGAATGCAACAGTAAACAACAAATGGAAATCGTAGATGAAATCGCATGGCCTAAAAAAGCAAAACCTGAAATGAAACAGGGCGTTAGTTTTTTTAACCTGATGCGCAATTTAACCGCCACAGGATTTTACACTTCAGAAATCGGTGTGAAAGATGTAGGCTATGTCGGCAACACACCAAATCAATGGAATGGTGTGCCAGACGATGTTTTAAAACAATACGGACTTGCCTATACACCGAAAGAATTGAAAGAATGCATCAGTTTCTAAAAAGCGATTATTAAAATATCAACATGAGAAAATTAAGAATGGGAATGGTAGGAGGCGGAAAAGACGCCTTCATAGGAGCAATTCACAGGATAGCTGCAAACATGGATGGATTGATCGAACTGTGCTGCGGGGCGCTTAGTATTCATCCGGAAATGGCAAAAGAATCCGGTAAAATACTGTTTCTTCCGGAAGACAGAACCTATCTTTCTTATGAGGAAATGATAAAAAAGGAAAGTGAAATGCCGTCGGATAAACGCATCGATTTCATTACCATTGTCACGCCAAATTTTGCACATTTTGCACCAGCAATGATGGCCCTCGACCACGGTTTTAATGTGATCATTGAAAAGCCAATGACTTTCACACTTGAAGAAGCAAAGGAACTAAAAAAGAAGGTGGAAGAAACAGGATTGCAGTTATGTCTTACGCATACGTATTCAGGTTATCCAATGGTGAAGCAAGCGCGTTCCATGGTTCAAAATGGCGAATTGGGAAAACCGAGAAAAATTGTGGTGGAATATATGCAAGGGTGGCTTAGCAAACTTTCCGAAAAAGAAGGAAACGCAGGCGCTGCATGGCGTACAGACCCATCAAAATCCGGAAAAGCGGGGTGCATGGGCGATATCGGAACGCATGCCGCTCATCTTGCCGAATATGTTTCCGGTTTAAAAATCACCCAGCTTTGTGCGAATCTAAACGTAGTGGTTCCCGGAAGAATGTTGGATGACGACGGCAACGTTTTATTGAAATTTGAAAATGGCGTGAATGGCGTTTTGGTCGCTTCACAAATTGCTGCAGGCGAAGAAAATAATCTAACGTTAAGAATTTATGGAGAGAAAGGCAGCATCGAATGGGCACAGATGGAGCCGAATACTTTATTAGTAAAATGGCTAGACCAGCCTGCACAAATTTTAAGAGCCGGAAATAATTACCCAAATATTTTAAGCAAAGCAGCACTTGATAATTGCCGTACTCCCGGTGGTCATCCGGAAGGTTACCTCGAAGCGTTTGCAAATATTTATAAAAATTTTGCTCATACTTTACTGGCAAAATTAGAAGGCAAAACTCCTACAAAAGAAATGCTCGATTTTCCACAAGTTGATGAAGGTGTGCGTGGAATGGCGTTTATTGAAAATGTAGTGGCTTCCGGAAAATCAAATGAAAAGTGGACAGAATTTGTTGTTTAATCAAAGGGTGATTTTGAGGAAATCTGCTTTGATTAGTGATGAGGAAAAATCAAAACCTTTTTTCATCACTTTTTTTATTGCTGAATCACAAATCCCTCCTAAAACTTCCTTTACTGCGCTTCAATTTATTTTGAATTCCAATATCTCTTTTCTTTGTTCAATCCCTATCTTTGCAACCATTTAAAAAATTTTGTAGATGAATCCTATACATATGGTGGATTTGAGGCAGCAATACCTCAATATTAAAGATGAAGTAGATGCTGCAATTGCCGGAGTTTTGGATAGCACCATTTTTATTGGAGGTCCGCAGCTTGCTAACTTCTCAAAAAGCCTTGCTCAATATCTGGATATAAAACATGTAATTCCGTGCGCTAACGGAACCGATGCACTGCAAATCGCAATGATGGCCCTCGGATTGCAACCGGGAGATGAAGTGATTACTCCATCTTTTACTTATGTAGCCACTACTGAAGTAATTGCATTGTTGAAATTAAAACCGGTTTTTGTAGAAGTGAATCCGCAAACCTTTTGTGTAGATCCGCAAGCAATCAGGAATGCGATTACGCCAAAAACAAAAGCTATTGTGCCGGTTCATTTATATGGTCATTCCTGCGAAATGGAAGAAATTATGGCGATTGCAAATGAGCATAATTTATTTGTGATTGAAGATAATGCACAGGCGATTGGCGGCGATTACAGGTTTAGTGATGGCCTTACAAAAAAAACAGGAACTATTGGAACGATTGGATGTACTTCATTTTTTCCCAGCAAAAATCTAGGATGTTATGGTGATGGTGGCGCAATGTTTACCAATGACGATGCTCTTGCAGAAAAATTAAAAATGATTGCCAACCACGGGCAGAAAACCAGATATTATCATGAAATGGTTGGCTGCAATTCACGGCTTGATGCTTTGCAGGCTGCAATATTGAATATTAAATTACCGTTATTAGACAGCTATATTAATGCGAGAAGAAAAGTCGCTGATTTTTACGATACTGCATTTGCAAATAATGAAAAAATCACTACACCTTTTCGTGCGGATTATTGCAAACATGTTTTTCATCAATACACACTTATTCTCGAAAATATTGATAACCCCGAAACTGTTCGGAATGAGCTTGTGGCATTTTTAGCAGAAAATAATATTCCTTCAATGATTTATTACCCGGTACCGGCTCATAAACAAAAAATGTTTGCTTCTTTCGGAGGCGCAGAATATGAGTTGGAAAAAACTGACTGGCTTACCCATCGGGTAGTTTCGTTACCGATACACACTGAAATGGATGAAGAGCAACTAAATTATATCACACAAAAGGTGTTGGAATTCGTAAATAAACAAAAATGAATATTGCAGTTATTGGAACAGGCTATGTTGGATTGGTTACCGGAACCTGCTTTGCAGAAACAGGAAATATTGTTACCTGCGTTGATATCGATGAAGAAAAAGTAAAAAAGTTATCATCCGGAAAAATTACGATTTTTGAACCGGGCCTTGAAAAACTTTTTGAAAGAAACGGAAAGGAAGGTCGTTTAAAATTCACCACTTCTCTTGCTGACGGAATTAAAAGCGCGAAAGTAATCTTCCTTGCCTTGCCTACACCGCCTGATGGTGACGGCTTTGCCGATCTCCGGTATGTTTTGGATGTAGCTGAAAAAATTGGTAAACTTTTAAAAAAAGGTTCTTATAAAATAATCATCGACAAAAGCACGGTACCAGTCGGAACAGCCGATAAAGTGAATGAAATCATTTTGAAAAGCGCTGAGAAAGCAGGGATTGAAAATGCGGAAAAATTATTTGATGTCGTGAGCAACCCAGAGTTTCTTCGAGAGGGTGTGGCTGTGGATGATTTTATGAAACCAGACCGGGTTGTAATTGGTACTTCTTCGGCAAAAGCAAAGAAGATTTTAGGTGAATTATATGCGCCTTTTGTGCGCCAGGGAAACCCGGTAATTTTCATGGACGAACGCTCTGCGGAACTTACTAAATATGCCGCGAATTCTTTCCTGGCCACAAAGATTTCATTCATGAATGAAATCGCTCAGTTGTGTGAAAAACTTGGAGCCGATGTAGATATGGTCCGCAAAGGAATGGGAAGTGATGATCGGATTGGCAGAAGATTTTTATTTCCGGGAATTGGTTACGGTGGAAGTTGTTTTCCAAAAGA
Source organism: Ginsengibacter sp. (assembly GCA_051959325.1). Taxonomy (GTDB): domain Bacteria; phylum Bacteroidota; class Bacteroidia; order Chitinophagales; family Chitinophagaceae; genus Ginsengibacter. Next base: position 12,900 of record JBQCFI010000420.1, read on the forward strand.
TGTGCAGGCATTATCAAAATCGTCGCACAAAGCCGATTATCAATTTAAAATTCTCGAGGCAGTAATGCAGGTGAACGAAAATCAAAAAGTACACCTTTTACCCAAAATAAAATCTTATTTTAAAAATAAACTGAAAGGGAAAAAAATTGCTTTGTGGGGACTGGCCTTTAAACCGAATACGGATGATATTCGTGAAGCTCCGGCTTTAAGAATTATAAAAGAACTTCTTATGGAAGGGGCAACAGTGGTGGCTTATGACCCGGAAGCAATGGCAAATGTAAAAAAAGATTTAGCCGATAAAATCAGTTATGCCGAAAATCAATATGCCGCATTGGAAGATGCCGATGCGTTAATCATAGCGACAGAATGGAGCGAATTCCGCACACCTGATTTGAACAAAATAAAATCTCTATTAAAGAACCCTGCTATTTTTGACGGAAGAAATCTTTTTGAATTGTACCAGATGGAAGAATGCGGATTTCATTACGAAAGTGTTGGAAGGAGAGTAGTTAAACATGTAGATTAGATTTGAATTATTTCTTCCTTTACTGGTGATAATTCATGATTCCTAATTTCAATAAAATAATAAAACAATAACCCAATAAATATTAAGTGGCTAACAAAAGAATTCTCATCACAGGCGCGGCCGGATTTTTAGGTTCCCATCTTTGCGACAGGTTTATCAAGGAAGGAATGCATGTGATTGGTATGGATAATTTAATTACGGGCGATCTGAAAAATATCCAGCATCTTTTTAAACTTGAAAATTTTGAATTTTATCATTGTGATGTTTCTAAATTTATTCACGTTCCCGGAAAGCTGGATTACATTTTACATTTCGCATCACCGGCAAGCCCGATTGATTATTTAAAAATTCCGATTCAAACTTTAAAAGTGGGTTCGCTGGGAACACACAACTGTCTCGGCCTGGCTCTTGCAAAAAAAGCAAGAATTTTGGTTGCGTCAACCAGTGAAGTTTATGGCGATCCTTTGGTGCATCCTCAAACGGAGGATTATTGGGGAAATGTAAATCCGATCGGGCCTCGCGGAGTTTATGATGAAGCAAAACGTTTCCAGGAAGCGATCACAACCGCTTATCATACGTTTCACGGGTTGGAAACCAGGATTGTGAGGATCTTTAATACTTATGGGCCGAGAATGCGATTGAATGACGGGAGAGCATTACCTGCTTTTATTGGGCAGGCGTTGCGTGGAGAGGATTTGACGGTTTTTGGCGATGGCAGCCAGACAAGAAGTTTTTGCTATGTTGATGATTTGATCGAAGGAATTTATCGGTTGTTGAGGAGCGATTATTCGAAACCGGTCAATATTGGAAATCCGGATCAGATTACTTTGAAAGATTTTGCGGAAGAGGTGATTAAATTAACCGGCACGAAGCAAAAAATTGTTTTTAAACCTTTGCCACAAGACGATCCAAAACAACGCCAGCCAGACATAACGAGGGCAAAAGAGCTTTTAAACTGGGAACCAAAAGTACAGCGTGCAGAAGGATTAAAAATAACTTATGATTATTTTAAATCGTTGCCTGAAGACGATTGGTATAAATTGCCGAAGGAGTTTGAGAGTAAAAGATGAATGGTTAGAGATTGAGCGTTCAATGTTTAAAGTGGCATAAATTAAAATAGAAATTGAGCATATTTGTCTCTTCGCTGAATTGGAAATTTGTCCAATCATATAATCTCCATTGAACAATTCAAAAAATAAAAAAATTAAAAATAAATGTACCAGGAATTAATTGACAAAAAAAAGAAGCTTGCGGTAATTGGCCTAGGCTATGTGGGTTTGCCAATTGCATT
>JBQCFI010000421.1:0-9372 GCA_051959325.1 Ginsengibacter sp.
ACTCTACCTTCTCAAAAATACGCTAAACTTTTCAGCACCTATAATAGAAATTATCCTTTTTTAAATATCAATTCCCAACGACGACAAAGGTCTAGTATCCCGGGTTTTGTTTCAACAAAGTCTTCCCTTTGGAATTTTGAGCATCAATTTCCTGCAAAGGAATTGGATAAATTTCATTCTTTCCAGCAGTAAACTTTGCACCTTGATTAAAAGAAAAGAAACCGGGTCTTGAATATTCAGCAGCAGCGTAAGCATTCAATTCAGCAGCCATTGAACCTGTGCCATTGTCCCAGCGTTGTAAATCAAAGAAGCGCTGACCTTCCATTCCTAATTCTAATTTTCTTTCGAAATGAATAGCAGTCAATGCAGTTGCCTTATCCGAAAAATCTGATGGGTATGTTTTAATTAAATAATTATCAGCTGGAGTTGCATTTACGGCATAAGTACCGGTAGCTGCACTATAGGCGCTGTTTTTATATACCCAGCCAGTAGCGTCAGCAGCTCTTGCTCTAACCATATTTACATAAGTAGTCGCCTGATGTAAAGTACCTACTTCTACTTCTGCTTCTGCAGCCATAAGCAATACATCCGAAAAGCGCATAAGGTTTGTATTAACAGCGTCCATTTGTGTTGGTCCCCAAAAACTTGTTTCGGTAGAGGAAACTGTTCCCGTTGCTGATTGAGGATATACATTTTTCTTTGGACTCATCCATCCATCACCGGATAAATCACGTATCCATGAATTTTTTGGATATGGGCCCCAATCCAGGTATGGAATTCCGGGTCTTCCAACAGTCCAATCTAACCTTGGGTCTAATGTTCCGGTATAAGGTGTAGTTGGATCACTCACATTATTTCCAGTATTAAAAGTAGCCGGCATGGGTAATCCGTTGGCATCAGTTTTATATGAATTAGCAAGACTTATAGAGGGGTTATTAAATCCACAACAGCCTCCAGGGCCACCTCCATTGGGGAAATTAAGATTGTCGCCATAATTTCCATTAGTTCCGGAACCGTCATTTACAGAGTTTTGAACTGCAAATACAGATTCAGCACTATTATCTGTTGCTGCATTGAAGTTTTGTTCAAATTTAACTAACGCATATTTATCCCCTTTAGCGGTAGTGCCATTTGCGATAATATTATCAAAAAGAGATTTTGCCTCGGCATATTTGTGTTCAAACATATAGGTCTTAGCCAGAAAGCATGCGGCCGCCCACTTATTTGCACGTCCCGGCTGCGGTTGGGTTGCAGGTAAATTATTCATAGCATATGTAAAGTCTGCCTCTATTTCAGGATAAATATCAACATAATTGCCAGAGGCATCCACGTTAGAAACCAATAACGCGCTATCTAAGGTAGTTCCTTCACCTACATAAGGCACATTTTTCCACATTTTTTTGGCTTCAAGATGCCAATAACCTCTTAAGAAGCGAGCTTCTCCTGCAATTTCTGCCTGATCTGCAGCGGAAATATCTTTGGCAAGAGCCATGGTTCTTAAAACATCATTTGCTCTTTGAATGCCATGATAAACTGCTAGCCATTTTTCGTCTAAATAGGGATTGTCAACATTATAGGACCAGTTTTCAAGATTTGTGATGTCACCCTGGTCGGATGCTATGGAACCTTTATAGGAATCTCCACCCACTACACTACCAAATACCCAGTTAGAAGGCGCTGAACCCCAGTTTGTTTCACCGAGCAATGCATGGTATGCTCCTACCAGAATTGCCTGAACACCAGTAGCATTCGCTAAAGTTGAAGGTGCTAATACGCCTTGCGGCGGTCTGTTAAGGAAATCCTTTTTACAGGCAAAGAATGTTACTACTCCAAAGATCACGAGTAAAATAATGACTTTATATTTTAATTGTTTCATAATTGATACTTGCTTTTAGTTTTTAAAAAGTGAGATTCACACCTACAGAATAAAACTTTTGGTTTGCAGGATAATTACCAAAGTCAATTCCGAAATTGGTATTGTTATTTAAATCAGATGTCTGCAACTCTGGGTCTAATCCGGTATATTTGGTAATGGTAAATAAATTAGATGCCTGTACGTACACTCTAAGATGTTCAATACCAATGCGATTTAACATTTTGGAAGGAAACGTGTACCCCAAATTGAGTGTTTTCATTCTTAAGTATGATCCGTCCTCCATATAAAAAGAGTTAAAAGTCGTAGTATTACTAAAGTTGGCAGAATTTTCCAACACCGGAATTGTTGCGCCCGGGTTAGCTACCTTTGCTGCAGGATTAATAATTTTTTTGGTTGGATCATTGGGATCCGGAATAAACAGTGATGCTGTCTGGCCCGACCCATCTACTAACTTTGCAGAATTAGTTAAAACATCCTTACTTACAGCACCCTGAAATACTTGTGGAAAATCTGTCCAGTATTTTACATAATTGATGTCTTTATTTCCAACTGAAGCATAGATGAATGTTGAAAGATCAAAGCCTTTGTATTGAATGGAAAGATTTAAACCAGCCGTAAATTTCGGATTTGGGTTACCAAAAAAAGTTCTATCAGAGTCACTAATTTTCCCATCACCATTGATGTCTTTAAATTTAAACCGGCCAGCAGCAGCATCCTGCTGTGTTGGAGATTTGGCGACATCTGCTGCACTTTGAAATAATCCAATTACCTCGTATCCATAAAATTCTCCTATAGGCTGACCAGGCTGTAATCTTGTAAATGCACCAATCCTGCCTGATCCTGCACTACCTTCAACATAATATTTTTGACCCGCTAAGCTAACTACTTTATTTTTGTAAGTGGTAAAAGTACCGGTAACATCAAATGTCAAATCCTTTTGAATTGTACCGTGGTATGTTAAGCCCAAATCAATGCCCTTGTTTTCAATGTTGCCAAGATTCACCTGAGGCGCTGATGCTCCTCCTGCAAAGCCGCCACCCAGATTCTCGCCAAAGAATAAACCGCTAATCGCTTTTTTGTACCATTCTATAGAAAAATTAAGTTTATTTTCAAACAGAGTAGCGTCTAATCCAATGTTAGTGAGTTTATCCTGCTCCCATGTAGTAGCTACATTTCCAATCTGCCTGGCATAAGCACCAACTACAGAACTGTTATTAGCTCCATTAAGGTCATAATTGGCATTAGCGGCGCTTAATCCATATAAATTGTAAGCATTAAGGCCCGAAACATTTAAGTAATTCCCTAATACACCATAGCCGCCTCTGATTTTTAAGTCATTCAACCATGAAACGACAGGGAAAAAAGATTCTTTTGTCAATCTCCATCCTGCAGTTACAGAAGGAAAAACTCCGTATTGATGCCCGGGAGCAAAAACAGATGCTCCATCTCTTCTTATTGTTCCGCTTAATAAATAGCGATCTGCAAAATTATAATCTAATCTGCCGAACTGAGAATATAAAGCGCTTTGATAAACACCTCCATTATCGGTATTCGTTTGAGTAGAAGCCGGGCCAAAGCCTAATGTCCAAAGATTTGGATCCACAGTTAGGTTACTTGAGTTGGTTATAAAGTAATTGCCCCTGGTAGCTGCCAACTGCCGGCCTTTGGAAGTAATTGCTTCTGTTCCTACCAGAATTTGAATATTATGCTGTCCAAACGTATTTACATATTTCAAAGTGTTTGTCCAGGTTAATGACGAATTATATCCTGCTCCCTCACCAAAGGTGTTTGGATTCGCATTATTTTCCGCATTTTCATAAGCAGTGGGATTAAAATAATAATAATAATAATTATCAAATGAGCCTCCGATGCTTGTTCTGATGGTAAAATAACGGAGGAAATCAACCTCTGCAAATGCGTTACCACTAACAGCCCAATCGTTGGATTTATTATTTAAAGATCTCAATTGATTTGCTACAGGATTTTGCGAATTACCCAGCGCTTGTGAATGGGTTCCTGCAAAGTTTCCCTTGATATCATAAACAGGTATAATTGGATTTTCACGATAACTATAGGAAATAGCATTCCCTTCATTTTGATTAGTGATACTTGGATTTTGTTTATTAACTACATATGCGTTTTCACCAATGCGAATATGATCCTTTACATTAAAGGTGGTGTTGATTCTTGCAGAATATCTTTTTAAATAAGTACCAATTAAAGTACCCTGCTGATCGAAATATCCCAAAGAAAAATAATAGTTTGACTTATCACCACCTCCGCTTGCGGAAACCGTATGGCTTTGTTCTATTGCCGGTTTAAATATCTCATGGAACCAGTCTGTGCCTTGCTTATTCGCTTTTGTAATCTGATTAGTATAAAGAGCATAAGTTGAAGGGTCGGTTAGAGAATCAGTTCCTACTAACCCGGTTGGAGTAATATAGTCAGGAATTTGAAGCTCGCCGGCCGCATTTGCAAATTGTTTTTGAGTCTTATTATTAAATGCCTGGTTACTATTAAAATATTGCTGTTGTATCACTGATCCCTGCTCTTGTGAGTTTACGATATTAAACCCGTTTTTCAAAGGTCTTTGTGTGCCAATAAAACCATCATAAGTAATTCTCGCTTTACCCGCACGTCCTTTTTTTGTTGTTACTATAACAACACCATTAGAACCGCGCACCCCATAAATTGCTGCTGACCCCGCGTCTTTCAATACCTGTATCGATTGAATATCATTCACATCAAGGTCATTAATATTTCCCTGAACGCCATCAATTATATAAAGGGGGTTACTATTTCCAATAGAAGTAATGCCCCTAATCTTCACATTACTTCCGCCGCCAGGCATACCAGAACTGACCACTGTAACACCAGCGGCCTGCCCCTGTAATAAAGATTGAACGGTTCCAGAAGGAACCTGCTTCATGTCCTTTACATCTACGACCGCTACAGATCCGGTGATATCTTTTTTGACCTGTGAAGTGTAACCAGTAACCACTACTTCGTTCAGATTTGTGGCAGAGGGTGACAGTGATACCGTGATGTTACTTCTGCCTGAAATGCTTACATCCTGACTTTCATATCCTACATAACTGACGGTAAGAGTTTTTGTATTGGCGGGAACATTAATGCTGAATGTACCATTGTTGCCGGTGGTTTCACCGGTCTTTCGACCAACAACTACAACAGAGGCACCGACCAAAGGAGTTCCGTCCTTTGTGGTAACAGTCCCCGTAATAGTTCTTTGCTGCGCAAACGATTGCGTAAAACAGAAAAACAAAATGAATGCGGAAAGCAGTAATTTTCTTTTCATAATTAATAAATAAAGGGTGGGAGAGAGTTGTTTTAGACCACAAATTACAAACTCAGAAAACTTTTTTTATCATAATATTGTAATTTTTTTAACAAAAAGTTCACTTAATCTATTTTAGATAAAAAAACATTATGTTTAAGCTATTGTGTATCAGTTATGGCATTTTTTACTCTTATATAGAAATAGTAGACAGCATTTTTTTCTATAAAAAAAGTCTATTTGTCAATAAAATGTAAATATTTAATAGGTTATGCCGTTAATACACGTGAATCGCTGAATGGAATTTCCGGTAAATAAGAATTGCTGGTATTTATTCGTTTGTTGAAGAAATTATGCCTTCAGGTTAAACATTTGTTGGGATGCCTTTTTTGCCGGAAACCAGGATGCTGCAAACGCAATAATAACTGCAGTAAAGGCCACAAGAATAAAATCAGTGATTACCAATTTCACAGGGAAATAATCAATCAAAAACGAGTTGCCCACCAGCTTGATCCAATGAAATTTAATTTGCAAAAAAGCAATGACAAGCGCTAAAATAATTCCTGTTGCTGCACCGACAACCGCCAATAAAATTCCTTCAGTTAAAAATATTTTTTGGATCAATGTCTTGTCTGCACCCATGGATTGCAATACGCTGATATCTTTTCTCTTTTCCAGCACAAGCATTGTCAAAGCGCCTACCATATTGAATGCAGCAATAATTAATATTAAAGTAAGCACCGCAAAAATGAACCATTTTTCTAAACGCATTGAATTATACAAACTGGTATTCTGTTCATATTTTGTCAATACTTTATATTTATCTCCTAAGACATTTTGAAGTGTTTTTGTAAATTCTTTTGTCCTTTCCGGATTGACCAATGAAATTTCTAAAGCGCTGTATTCATCCGGCTGGTAATTCATTTGCTGTTTCATAAAAGGAAGATTCGTGAGCACGTATTTATTATCAAAATCCTGCTGAATCGCAAAACTTCCGGATGTAGTTGCATTTCCTTCACTTAATGCGGAAAGTGGATTTGGACTTTCCGTATCGGTCTTTTTGGGAAGAAAAACGGTTACGGGCAAAAGATTTCTGTCAGCCTGAATTCCAATCGCATTTTCGATGCCGGCACCCAATACTAATTTTGGATTATCCAGCGTTCCAACATTAAAAAGGCCGTGATACATTTTCTCCGGAACGCCGGAAACTTTGTAATAATTAGTATCAACGCCTTTTAATAAAACCACCGTTTGCTGGTCGCCATTTTGCAATAAAGCCTTTTCTTCCACATCAAGAGATGTGCCTTTGATTCCGGGAACCTGACGGATTTGCTTCAGTTGCGCCTGGGTAAGTGTAAACGTTTTTCCTTTGTCGGGAACAACTTTCACATCTGAATAAAAATTGGAATAAAGCGATTTTACCAGGTCTTCAAACCCATTAAAAACGCTCAAAACCAGTACCTGGCATAAAGTAGAAAAAGCAATAACGCCCGCTGTTACCCACGAAATAATGTTAATTGCGTTCGTGCTTTTTTTTGCTTTAAAATATCTCCACGCAAATTTGAGGTACAAGGAAAAAATTATTGAATTATTGAATTATTGAATTATTAAGTTATTGGTCCGATTCCTCTTTACCATCTTTTTCAAATGGTTTTGGTTCTTTCTTTATATCATCCAGCAATTTTTCTATTTTGAAAACATAATCCAATGTATCGTCCAGGTAAAAAGTAAGCTGCGGAATACTACGCAACTGATGACGCATTCTTTTTCCCAATTCGCCTCTTATTTCACTGCTCCGTTCCTTGAATTTTTCCAAAGCCGCCTCCGGATCCTTTACCTGGAAAAAGCTCAAATATATTCTTGCTTCATAAAGATCCGGTGTAATTTTTACGGATGAAATGGAGATCATTCCACCTTCCATCATGTTCAATCCCATCTTCAAAAAAATCTCATTCAATTCTTTCGAAATTTCGGCTGCCACCTGCTTTTGTCTTTTACCTTCTGTCATCTTATATAATTATGGTTCCCTGTAAAATTAGTTACTTTGCCGCTATTTCAAGTTATTAAGCATCTCAATTGTTTTAATGAAGAGTTTACGGACCATTTTCAGATATGTGCGCAAGTACCCGAAATTAATTTTCACCTATTTCGGTTTTAACATTCTTTCTAACCTGTTTTCTGTTATTTCACTGGGGCTTTTAAGTCCTTTTTTATTACTCATTTTCAAAAAACAAAACGTACTCAATAATGTCTCTGAAAACAGCAGTTTCTTAACAAGAATCAATCCTGTCAATCAGTTTAAAGAATGGATTGCCACGGTAGTTCAACAACCCCACGGCGATGTGAAAGCGCTCGGTGTTATCTGCATCCTGATTTTGGTTTTTATTATTTTAAAAAATATTTTTTTATACCTGTCGATATATATTCTTACGCCCATCCGCAATCATATTGTAAATGACATGCGGACAAGCATGTTTAAAAAAATACTGGAATTACCAATCGGGTATTTTAATGATCAGAAAAAAGGCGATATTATGAGCCGCCTTACTAATGATTTGAGTGATGTGGAAACATCATCGGTCAATTTATTGGAATCACTTTTCAGAGAGCCGGTCACCATTCTCATCTTCCTGTCTTATATGATCGTTTTGAGCCCGCAACTCACTTTATTTTTGATGTTATTATTGCCGATTGCCGGATTTATTATCGGACGCATCGGACGTTCTTTAAAAAGACAAAGTACGATGTTGCAGGAGAAGTTGGCTGCTATTCTTTCAACGATCGAAGAAACGCTCAGTGGAATTCGCGTGATCAAAGCATTTAATGCAGAACAAAAGCAATTCAAAAATTTTACGGTTCAGAATACTGAATTGCTCCAGATAAAAAATAAAGCGATCAGAAAAAGAGATTCGGCTTCGCCGGTAAGTGAAGTTCTGGGAGTTACCGCAATTGTCTGTGTGCTTTGGTATGGAGGGCGCCTGGTTTTGAATAGGACGTTCCTTGATCCGGGCGACTTTTTTACGTATATTTTAATTTTTTCGCAAATTATTCAGCCGTTAAAAAATCTATCTTCCGCTTCTTACAATATCCGTAAAGGTGCTGCCAGCGTGGAACGTATCGAGCACCTGATCCATGAAGACGTAGTGATCAAAGAGATTCCCAATCCCAAAATTCTGGAATCCTTCCAGGACTGTATCGAATTCAAAAATGTCTCATTTTCGTACGAGGATAAAATGATCCTTGAAGATATTAATTTAAAGATTGAAAAAGGGAAAACAGTTGTGCTGGTTGGTTCATCCGGCGCAGGCAAAAGTACGCTGGTAGATCTCGTTCCCCGCTTTCATGATACGGTAAAAGGAGAGTTATTAATAGATGGAATCAATATCAAAGATTATTCTTTGCATTCGCTACGCAGCCAGATGGGTATCGTAACACAGGAGCCTATTTTATTCAATGATACCATTGCCAATAATATTGCTCTTGGTTTGGAACACGCAGCACAGGAAGAAATAATAACTGCTGCAAAAATTGCCAATGCAAACCAGTTTATCCTGCAAAAGGAAAACGGTTATGAAACGACAATCGGCGAACGCGGTAACAAACTGAGTGGTGGCGAAAAACAACGCGTTACCATAGCAAGAGCCGTTTTAAAAAATCCGCCAATTTTAATTCTTGATGAAGCCACTTCCTCGCTTGACACAGAAAGCGAAAAACTGGTTCAGGATGCCATCAACAATTTAATGAACAACCGCACAAGCATTGTAATTGCCCACCGTTTAAGTACCATTCGACATGCCGATGAAATCATTGTTTTGCAAAAAGGAAAAATCGTGGAGCGCGGCACGCACATGACTTTGATGGCGCTGGATGGATTTTACAGACGACTGGTAACGATGCAGGCAGTGAAATAATTGCTATATCCGCTCACTTCATTAAACTCTTCGAATCTTTTAAAGTTTTATCCTTTTTTACGGATAGAATGGCCTTTACTGATTGCAAAAACATGGATGAGGAATGGATAATGTACGGATAATGCATTCATCCTTCGCTGCTAAGGCATAGATAAGGCATAGATAAAGTATGAATGGAGTATGAGTAATGTACCACAACTCTATCGTCAATGAGTAACTGGAATCGAATAAGCTGACGGGATTCTCTACATTTTAGCATCTTTTTGATGCTTAATGATAAATTGAATCAA
>JBQCFI010000422.1:0-3543 GCA_051959325.1 Ginsengibacter sp.
ACTTGGTGAAGCAGCCTATAACAGCGACTGGAAGCTTGCTGTAGAATTTCGCGACCCATCGTGGTATGAACGGGAAGTGTATGAATTGCTTGAGGAGTATGACGCAGCCATGGTGATACAGGACATCCCTAAATCTGCAACGCCAATGAACGATGTAAGAGGAGATTTAATTTATGTGCGTTTTCATGGTCCTGAGCCAAGATACAAAGGTGATTATAGTGATGATTTTTTAAAAAAATATGCAGCATATATAAGCAGTTGCATCGATGAAAATAAGACGGTGTATGCTTATTTTAATAATACCGCGGGCTCGGCTGCTGTTAAAAATCTGCAGACTTTAAATGCGTATGTGAACAACCATTTTTGACGGATTTATAAAGATATTTGAAGAATGACACCAAAACAGGAAGAACGCATTCGACAAAAAATAAAAAAATTAAAATCAGCGTTGGCTGTCGATAAAAGATTCTGGGGAAAGACTTTGATTGTGGCAATTATCCGAATAAAAATCATCGTTATTTCCTGCTGCACTCCTGATTTTTATCGATAAATGAAGCGTACGTCTTTACAAGGTGCAATTTAGATGAGCGGTAATGGATAAAATAGCTGTGTCGTTGTTAGCTGCCGCTCTATCCATTGTTTGCTACCCTCTCGCGATGCGATATTAGCGAAGCATCTGCGTTATTTTATCGCAGATGCTTCGCTAATGATGGCCCGCGGGTATCATCCAAACATAAGACAGGGGGGAAGCGAAATAATAGAAACAGTACAAAGGCACCACGAATGATAACGCCATAAAAAATAAAGACTATCCCACAGGTAAAAAACCTGGAAGTTGCGGGCAGGATAGGCCCGGTTATATTTTATTATGTAGGAGATAAGTTTTACACACGAGCCGCACCGGGCAAAATAAAGCAGGCACCTAAAACGAAGATAACGAGCTTTTTGATTTTCATTCGATAGTAATATAGAAGATAAAATGATTTATTCAATGCAAAATGAGGCGCTTTCGCTCGCCCGTCTTTCTGAAAATAGCTTTACCGGAAAAATATTTTTTGAAAACGAAAATCAGGAAATTAAAGAAACAATTTTTACGGAAGAAATGCTTAACTTTCTCACTACATAAAACTTATGGAACCGAAATATATCATACCAACCAAGGCACGCATCGGCCATGTTCATCTCAAGGTTTCAAACCTTAAACGCTCTTTGGAGTTTTACTGCGACTTGCTGGGATTTGAGCTGACAACGATGTATGGCAATGACGCTGCTTTTGTTTCTGCGGGCGGTTATCATCACCATATTGGGCTGAATACGTGGTTTAGCAAAAATGCGCCGCCGGCTCCAAAACATTCAGTCGGGCTTTTTCATACGGCGATTTTATATCCAACGCGCAGAGACCTGGCGACGATCTTTCAACGCTTAAGAAATGAAAATTATCCGCTTACCGGCGCAAGCGATCATGGAGTTTCAGAAGCGCTTTACCTCGATGACCCGGATGGTAACGGAGTTGAACTATATTGCGACAGACCAAAAGAGCAATGGAGTTACCTGGAAGATGGGTCGATAGATATGTTTACAAAGCCGCTTAACATTCAATCGCTGCTTGGAGAGTTGAATGAATAATTTACCGCCTTGCTTAGAAAGGTAATTTTAATAAATTTTTTTTGAACAGGAGATTAGAGGTTATCTTAGGTGCGCACTAAATCGGTTTCCAGAGGTGACACCTGTTTGAAAAGGTGTCACCTCTCATACTTATCAAAAAATAATTTTCCATTATGAAATTAGCGATTCTCGGTTCCGGGTTTATTTCCCGTTTTTATGCGGATGCATTAATAGGTCAACGCAGAAAGGATGAGATCACAACTGTTTACAGCCGTACGCTTTCCAACGCCAGGAAATTTGCGGATGATTATAAAGTGCCGCATTATACAGACAATCTGAAAGAATGTGTGTCGCGTGCTGATGTAGAAGCCGTGGTGATTGGTTTATCAAATGATATGCACCTGGATGCGGTGCTGGCTTGTGCTGAAGCAGGAAAGCATGTATTGTGTACCAAGCCGCTTGGCCGCAATGCAAAAGAAGCTTTTGAAATGTTGCAGGCGGTGGAGAAAGCAGGAGTTACCGGCGGATATTTGGAAGATTTGGTGTATTCGCCGAAATCGCTGAAGGCCGTTAAAATGATCCAGAACGGCGCGCTTGGAGAAGTGGTTTGGGCCAAGAGCAGGGAAACACATCCCGGCCCGCACAGCGAATGGTTTTGGGATAAAGAAAAATCCGGTGGTGGCGCGATCATTGATTTGGGTTGTCATTGTGTGGAACTGGGTCGCAGCTATATCGGCAAAAACATCAGGCCGGTAGAGGTGATGTGCTGGGCTGATACACGCTATCATCCGATCGATGCAGAAGACAATGCCGTTGGCCTGGTAAAATATGAAAACGGCGCTGTTGGCCAGTTTGAAGTCAGTTGGTCCTTTCGCGGAGGTATGGATCTTCGTGATGAAGTAATGGGACCGGAAGGGACGATCTGGATCAATAATTTTTTGCGCACCGGCTTTGAAATGTTTACAACCGGCAAAGGAGGAGATTATATTGCCGAAAAAGCGGAAAGCAATACAGGATGGCTTTTCCCGGTAGGAGACGAGGTAAACGAACTTGGATACAATCACATGTTTACGGATATGTTTGACTCAATAGAAGCGAACAAACAGCCGAAGGAAAACTTTTATGACGGCTATATTGTAAACGCTATTTTGGATGCAGCATTTCTTTCAGCAAAATCCAAAAAATGGGAAGCGGTTGAAATTAAAGACTGGCGTGGTCTTGCTGAAACAAAAAAAGAAAAGCACCTGACCAGTTACGACGAAGATCATTACCTGATAAAAGAAGATATACTTCCCGGAGGTGAAAAAAAGTATATTGTGAAAAATAAAAAAACAGGGTCGATAGAAAAGAGATGATGTTTGTGAATGGTGAATTGAGAGCTGCAGTGATGAATTGTGGATTATATCAGCAAAGGAAGAAATAACCGGTTTTTTGATACTTGCTTTAAAATGTTGTGTCGCCATAAATTCTGCCGATAGAATACATGCATTCATTTCTAACGTGCTTCAGGGTCATTTAATTTTCTAATCAAATATTGTTCTTGGCACTCATACCTGAATGTGTTTCTTTGAAGACTGCGGCACTTATTAAGTTTTCGATTTTTTTTCGTTAGCGGAGTTGTCTTTAGAATGATTGTCAGGCGTTGGTTCTGCCGGAGCAATCGACGATAAATTTAAAAGTCTGTTTACCTCTTTCTTGTAAAGCCTGCCAATTGGTAATTCTGTTTTTCCTATCTGGATAGAATCGGCATTATATGAATCGATTTTATTGATGGCAACAATGAATGAGCGGTGAATTCTTATAAAATTTGTTTTTGGTAATGTTTCTTCAAGAGAGGATAGCAACTGCTTTGTTACGATTGTTTTTGCCAGGGTTATTATTTTAACGTAGTCGCTTAGCCCTTCGATATAAAGGACGTCATTTAAAATTATTTTTACC
>JBQCFI010000423.1:0-4251 GCA_051959325.1 Ginsengibacter sp.
AAAACGGAATTGTGGCTGTTGGAGATATTTGTAATTATTCAACTACTGTTTCTCAAAAAATAAAACGAAATATCAGCTATTACAATTTCATAGAGAAAATTGGCTGGCTTCCGGAAATTGCGGGTGAACGATTAGAAAAAAGAAAAATAGCATTTGAGGAATTTGATAAAAATAATTTAATTGCCTGCATTGTCCCTCATGCGCCATATTCTGTCTCTGAAATTTTATGGAAAAGGATAACTGCACTTTTTACCGGAAAAACAGTAACAATTCATAACCAGGAACCCGCGGATGAAGACTTATTTTTTAAAGAAGGCAAAGGAGATTTTGTAAGAATGTTTCAGAAGATGAAAATGGATAATTCATTTTTCAAGCCCACAAAAAAGGGAAGTGTCGAAAGTTATTTTAAAAATCTTTCGCGCGCAAAATCAGTGATTTTGGTGCATAATACTTTTACAAAACAAGCCGATCTGGATTTTATTAATCAACATAAAAATGAAGAACAACTAATTTCCTTTTGTCTTTGTCCAAATGCGAATTTGTACATCGAAAATGCATTACCGCCGGTAGATTTATTTCTCAGGAATGATTGCAATATCATTCTGGGAACTGATAGTCTTGCATCAAATCGTCAATTAAATATTCTGGAAGAAATAAAAACGATTCACGAAAAATTTCCAACAATAAAAACAGAAACATTTTTAAAATGGGCAACGATGAATGGTGCAAAAGCGTTGCAAATGGAAGATCAAATTGGTAATTTTGAAACAGGGAAAAAACCGGGAGTTGTTTTAATTGAAAATGTAGAAGGTGATAAATTCACTTCTCAATCGACAGTTAAAAGGCTGATTTAAACGTTTCTATGTTATAATCAGTAAAGAAAGAATAATTAAGTTATCTGTTTTGCATAAAACAAAAATCCATGTAAGGGGTAACGCACACACGAAAATAATTTTAGCCTAAAACTTCCGATAAAACATTCAACGTTTTCATGGTTCCAAACTCAGCAATATGCCATGCATAGTAGCTTTCCAGGCTTTTTAAAATTTCTTTTCTGATATTCCTGTTCATTTTTATTTCATCCAAATCCTGTGGATGGACTGCCTTTAATAATTGTGAAATGTGCCAGCTCAATTCTTTGCTTAAATGATTTGGCGAAGCAGAATTTTCTGTGGAGAAATTCCCGTCGTTTAAATTGAAAACATTTCGTTCGTGAGAATAATTATCGGATAAGCCAAAGCCAAGTATCTGTGCAATTTGTAAAGAAAAATAAATAGAAAAATTAGCGGTCACTTCAATATCTGCATCATCCAATTGTAGAAAAGCATCTTCGCAAAATTGAAAAAGGCCTTCATTTGTTTCGGGTTGTTTGAGGCTTTTTTGCAAAAGTTCAACCATAAAAAGAGCTACTGAATTTTTAACGACGTCACTGAAAATATTTTTATAAAGAACCGACCATTTAAGATCTTTTATGCGCTGCAAATTTTTCAAATCATTGTGATAAACCTGCATTTCAAGAATGGAAGCCGGTTGAAAAAAATGTGCTTTTGAAGTTTTGCCGGAAGTACGCGCGCCATTAACCAAATACGATTGTATGCCGAATAATTCAGTAAAAATATGAGCGATGATGCTGGTCTCGCCATATTTTATCGTTCGCAAAACAATGCCTTTTGTAGAATGGATCAATGTGTAAATTTGAGAATGCGAAAATTACAGCAAACGAAGAAATAAGCAAGGTTTAGGTTCTGCTACTTTTTATAAATATCCTTCATTGAGATCGAGATATTCAATTTCGGAAGCCTAATAGTTTCATCTGCATTTGTGTACGAAATCATATCCCATTCTCCCTGGTCATTTTTGAAATTACACAGCACCAAATATTTTTCGGGTTCAACAAGAAGATAATAATCCAACGTTTTTATTTTCCTGTATTGAATGAATTTATCTACCAAATCCTTTGCCCTTGTACTTTCGCTCAAAACTTCAGCAATCAATTCAGGCTGAAATTGAACATATTCGTTCTCATTTGTTTCAGATTCTTTTGTTATAAAAACATCCGGATAATAATATTGATTTTCGTTTTCTATTTTCACTTTCATGTTTTCAATAAAAACTTCATATCCTTTTTCAATCAAAAGATTTTCTAAAATCCGTAAAAGGTTTTTACAAATTTTATGATGCTTTCTTGATGCACCTGACATTTCAACTAAGTTTCCATTAATAAATTCATGACGCAATTCTCCTGCTTCCTCCATCCTAAAATATTCCTCGGGTGTATAAGTTTTATGTAATTCTAATGACTGCATGGCATTTCAAATTTAACACAAAATCGGTTTTAAAAAGAATAATTAATATTTGCTGAAATCCTGTTAACTTTTACAGCAACATCGTTTTGGAATTCTTTAAAACAGATACAGGATATTTGCAACACATGTACACACTGAAAAAATCCCTCGGCCAACATTTTTTAAAAGATGAAAAAGTAGTAGAAAAAATTGTTGACGCTTTAATGCAGCATCCTTTTAAAAACTTACTGGAAGTTGGCCCGGGTGGTGGTGCGCTTACAAAACGTTTACTGAAAATTCCAAACATTCATTTCAAAGCAGTTGAACTTGATGAAGAAAAAGTAAATTATCTTTTAAAAGAATTTCCTGCATTAAAAGATCATTTGATTCATGAAAGTTTTTTGGAAATTGATCGTCCTTTTAATGAACCATTTACAGTCATCGGAAATTTTCCTTACAACATTTCGACGCAAATTTTATTTAAGGTTTTAGAATGGAAAGAGTACGTTCCTGTTGTGATCGGAATGTTTCAAAAAGAAGTGGCAGAGCGGGCTGCAGCAAAAGAAGGCGGCAAAATTTATGGGGTATTAAGTGTGCTGTTGCAATATTATTATGAAGTAGCATATTTATTTTCTGTTGGCAATGAGTCTTTTAATCCGCCACCAAAGGTGCAAAGCGGCGTGATCAGATTAATAAGACGCGAAAGTTTTTTACCTGTGAAAAGTGAAAGAGCATTTTGGGTGCTTGTAAAGACTGCTTTTAATCAACGCCGTAAAACTTTGAGAAACGGAGTGAAAAGCTTGATTCCTAAAGAAGAACTGGAAGATTCTTTTTTCGATCGCCGTGCCGAAACATTGAGCGTTGAAGAATTTGCACAGCTTACTTTTAAAATGAGTTGATAAAAAGGAGAAAATAGAAAAAGAACTTATTTCTTTTTTTACTGTATTGAAAATTATTTTAAATTCTTCCTTCAATTAGTTTCCCTTCATTTTAAATCTCAATTAATTTATTTTCCCTTTCTTTAATTGTAATTTTACAAACCGGATCTGCTGATCCCTTTCGTTGAATAAAATCAAATCATGCCAGACAAAAAAAATCATAAAGTAAGAATCGTAACTGCTGCTTCATTATTTGATGGACATGATGCTGCCATTAATATCATGCGCCGAATTATGCAAAGCAAAGGCGCTGAAATTATTCACCTTGGGCACAATCGAAGTGTACATGAAATTGTTGAATGTGCCATAGAAGAAGATGCGGATGCAATCGCTATAACGAGTTACCAGGGCGGCCACATTGAGTTTTTCAAATACATGAAAGATCTGCTGAACAAAAATGGTTATGAGCATATCAAAATTTTTGGTGGAGGCGGTGGAACAATTTTGCCTTCTGAAATCGCTGAGCTCGAAGCTTATGGAATCACTAAAATTTATTCTCCGGACGATGGAAGAAAATTAGGATTGGAAGGAATGATTGAAGAAGTGGTAGGAAGAGCGTCTGAAAAAACAAATGGAAAATTATCAGAAAAAATAAATGGCAATGGCCATTTTGTTTTGGATGAATGGAAAGATGTAAAGTTGGTCGCAACTTCAATAACCGATGCGGAAAAAGGTGAAGAAATAAAAGTTATAAAAAAAGACAGTCAGCTGAAAACAGCGCCGGTACTGGGAATCACCGGAACGGGTGGCGCAGGAAAATCTTCTGTTACCGACGAAATTGTTCGTCGTTTTTTAAAAAACTTCCCTGATAAAACCATTGCCGTTATTTCCGTTGATCCTTCCAGGAAAAAAACTGGCGGCGCTTTATTGGGTGATCGAATTCGCATGAATTCCATTCACAACCCGAGAGCTTATATGCGCTCTCTTGCGACAAGAGAAAATGATAAAGCATTAAGCAATTATGTTCAGGAAGCGATTGATGTTTGCAAAGTAGCCGGTTATGATTTTATCATTTTGGAAAGCGCCGG
>JBQCFI010000424.1:0-7750 GCA_051959325.1 Ginsengibacter sp.
GAACCAAAAGTTTGGTTCCATGATATTTTCAGGAAAGATGGGACGCCGTATAGTGAAAAAGAAATACAACTGATAAAATCTTTAACAGGAGTGAAGCAAACACAAAAAGTAAAGTAAGTTTTTGTCTTTCCAATAAATGAAAAGAGCTATCATTGATAGTAAATGAATAAATAACCGGGAATCTTATTTTCGAAAAAGCCTCATTAACAATACGAATAAAGTAACCACATGATGAAAATTTATCGCCTTATCACCGTTTACATTTTTGTTTTATTTTCCTCCTTTTCATTCGCGCAAGTTCATAAAGCGCCGGCTTATCCGCTCATTACGCACGATCCTTATTTTAGCATCTGGTCCATGAACGACACTTTAAATGCTGCTCCTACCAAACACTGGACTGGCGCTGATCAACCAATGATCGGGTTGATAAAAGTAGATGGAAAAACATATAGAGTGATTGGAACTGAAGGGAAAATTTATAATAATATTTTGCCAACCAGTGATGATCAAAATTATTCCGTAAAGTATGTTGAAACAGAACCACAGAATGGATGGGAAGATGTTTCATTCGATGATTCAAACTGGAAAACAGGAGAGGCCCCGTTTACAAGTAATAAAAGAAAAGAAGGCACTCTATGGAATAGCCACGATTTATGGACACGCAGAACGTTTAACCTCGATAAAACCAATTTTAGTAATCTTTTTCTAAAGTTAAACCACGATGATAATATTGAAGTGTATGTGAACGGACAGCAAGTGTATCAGCACACAGGGTGGATTCATAAATACGAATACATCCCATTAGATGCGCAAAAATTGAATTTAAAAAAAGGAAAAAATGTACTTGCCATCCACATTGCCAATACTGCCGGCGGCGCATTCCTGGATGCCGGAATTGTATCAGAGCCCGAAATGAAAAAGAATCCTTCTGAGATGAAAGCGGAACAGACAAATCTCACCATGAATGCTACTCAAACGATTTATGAGTTTACATGTGGTGCTGTAGATGCGACTATTACTTTTACTTCACCTTTACTGCTGCAGGATCTTGATCTTCTTTCACGGCCGGTTTCGTATGTTACTTATTCTGTAAAAGCGAATGATGCAAAATCGCATCATGTGCAGCTTTATTTTGCTGCTTCTACTGATATTGCGGTAAATACTCCGGCGCAGGAAGTGGTTACCACAAAGTACAATTCATCTCAATTAAATATTTTGAAAGCTGGCACAAAAGAACAACCGGTTCTGCAAAAAAAAGGCGATGATCTGCGTATAGATTGGGGTTATATGTATGTGGCAGTTCCGGCGTCTGTAAAAGCTACACAGTATGTCAGCTCTGCATTACAGGCAGAAGCTTCTTTCATTTCAAAAAAAGAAACTACAACCGCAACTTCTGGTAAAAATCTTTTTTTAAACACTTCTGTTGATCTGGGCAAAGTTGGCGCGCAGTCAAAAGAACAATTCTTTTTGTTAGGTTATGACGACATTTATTCTGTTCAATTTTTCCATAAAAATCTGCGGCCCTGGTGGAACAGGAATGGCGATCAAACGATAGAAAAACAATTGTCCAAAGCAGCGACGGATTATAAAAAAGTGATTCAACAATGTAAAGACTGGAATAAGAAAGTTTATAATGATTTGTTGAATGCAGGAGGAAAAAAGTATGCAGATATTTGTATCATTGCTTATCGTCAAAGCATTGCTGCTCATAAATTATTGCAAAGTCCTGACGGAGAAATTTTATTTCTATCAAAAGAAAATTTTAGCAATGGTTCCATCAACACGGTTGATGTGACTTATCCATCCTCGCCACTGTATCTGTGTTACAATCCTGAACTGCTAAAGGGAATGCTGAACGGAATTTTTTATTATAGTGAAACCGGACAATGGAAACATCCTTTTGCAGCGCATGATTTGGGAACTTATCCGATTGCAAACGGTCAAACTTATGGCGAAGGAATGCCGGTCGAAGAATCAGGGAATATGGTCATTCTTACGGCTGCGATTGCAAAAGCAGAAGGCAACGCTGATTATGCAAAAAAACATTGGAAAACATTGACTACCTGGACAAATTATCTGATGGAAAATGGTTTTGATCCGGCCAATCAATTGAGCACAGATGACTTTGCCGGACATCTTGCACGCAATGCGAATCTTTCTGTAAAAGCGATAGAAGCAATTGGAAGTTATGGCATGATGGCTAGAATGTTAGGTATGCAGGATGTTGCAGAAAAATATACCGACACCGCTAAAAACATGGCAAAGCGTTGGATTGTTTATGATGATTTAGG
The DNA here is from genome assembly GCA_051959325.1 of Ginsengibacter sp. Taxonomy (GTDB): domain Bacteria; phylum Bacteroidota; class Bacteroidia; order Chitinophagales; family Chitinophagaceae; genus Ginsengibacter. The sequence goes on from JBQCFI010000424.1 coordinate 2,292, forward strand.
CGATCATTTTGCTTTGACTTTTGATAAAACAGATAGCTGGAGCCAGAAATATAATATGGTTTGGGATAAAGTATTGCACTTGAACTTATTTCCGAAAGAAGTATACGAAAAGGAAATAAAATATTATTTAACCAAACAAAATGAATTTGGTTTACCGCTCGACAGTCGCAAGACTTATACAAAAAGCGATTGGATCACGTGGACTGCAACCCTTGCAGACAATCAGCAAAATTTTGAAGCCTTGATTGACCCGGTTTTTAAATACACCCAGGAAACGCCTACTCGTGTTCCCATGAGCGATTGGTACGAAACAACCAACGGAAAGCAAGTAGGTTTCCAGGCAAGAAGCGTGGTAGGAGGGTATTTTATCAAATTGCTGGATGTAAAACTGAATAAGTAAATGGTGAGCTGATTTGGCGATGTGCTAATGTGAAAATATGAAAATGGGAATTCGAATTATTTGTTGGTTTACTGATAAACTATTGAATCTAGTTCAGAGCGCGTCCATCTTTCAAAGGAGAGAAATTGGGCTCAGCTTTTTCAGTAACCGAACAATAAAGCCGTTTTTTGCTTTTATTTTTTTTATGATTTTGAGCAATGAAATGATCGCACAAGCGCCGCAGGAAATCTACAAACAAAGAATTGACACGCTCAATAAAAAGGTCTACAAATATTTTTATGATTCCGCAAATGGACTGTATTACGAAACAAATCATGTGCAGCCCGGCGAAAAGAAACATTCTTATTTATGGCCGTTATGTGCATTAATTCAGGCTGCAAATGAAGAGGAAAAACTCTTTCCAAATAAAGATTACATGACTCCGGCGACGAAAGCGGTTGCTCAATATCACAGCACCATTCCGCCAGCTCCCGGTTACCAGGCTTATGTTGCAAAAGAAGAAAAAGATTCACGTTTTTACGACGATAATCAATGGATTGCTATTGCTTGTTTGGATGCTTATAACCGCACAAAAAATCAAAAATATTTACATATTGCGAAAGAGATTTATCATTTCATGATGACTGGTTATGATACTTTATCTGGCGGCGGAATTTATTGGAAAGAAGATGAAAAAAATTCTAAAAACACCTGTTCAAACGGCCCTGGTATTTTGATAGCACTGGAACTTTTTAAAATTACTGATCAACAAAATTATTTAGATACCGCGCTGGTTTTATACAATTGGGTAAACGTGCATTTGCAATCGCCGGACGAACTTTATTACGACAATATAAAAATTCCCTCTTTAAAAATTGATTCTGCAATTTATACTTACAACACGGGCACTATGTTGCAATCGAATGTCTTATTATATCAAATTACAAAAAATATAAAATATTTAAAGGAGGCTCAACGAATTGCTTCAGCAGCAGAAAAGTTTTTTTATAAAAATGATAAATTGCCAGGAAATTATTGGTTCAATGCAGTTTTGCTGCGCGGAGCAATTGCTCTGTACCGACTGGATAAGAACAAAGCGCACATCCAATATTTTATAGATGATGCAAACAGGATTTGGAATGAAGAAAGAGAAAATGGGATGATTGGAAAAAAAGGAAAAAGAAAAAGATTAATTGACCAGGCAGCAATGATTGAAATTTATGCACGGCTTGCAGAACTATTTTCTAATAAAAATACATGAACTTTATCCAAAAAAAATAAAACAATGAAACAAAAAACCATTCCAATAATGGCAGCCGCACTTGCTTTCGGATTAATTACATCCTGTAATTCCAATTCAAACAAGGAGACAAAAACTGATACAACCGGGGTATCAAAGGTTACTACCGTTGATACGGGCAGCAGTTTAATTCCTGACAAGAAAAATTTTGAAACTACCATTGATGGCAAAAAAACCGACTTGTATGTTTTAAAAAATCACAATGGAATGGAAGCCGCATTTACCAATTATGGAGGCCGCATCGTGAGCCTTTTGGTGCCCAATAAAAATGGAAAAATGACAAACGTCGTGGTGGGTTTCAACAGTGTTGAAGGTTATGAAAAATCTACCGAACCTTATTATGGAGGTACCATCGGACGCTATGGAAATCGCATTGCAAAGGGAAAATTTACATTAGATGGCAAGCAATACCAACTATCAATAAATAACGGAGTGAACACATTGCATGGTGGCAAAAAAGGTTTCCAGGATGTAGTTTGGGACGCAAATAAATTAAATGATTCCACCATTCAGTTTACTTATTTATCAAAAGATGGCGAAGAAGGTTTTCCTGGAAATTTGAATGTAAAAGTGACTTATTCACTGACAGGAGATAATAGTTTGAAATGTGAATATGAAGCAACGACCGATAAAACAACGGTGGTCAATTTAACCAATCATGCATATTTCAATCTGAATGGAGAAGGGAGCGGAACCATCTTAAATCATACTGTACAGATTTACGCGGATAAGTACAATCCTATTGATTCAGGCTGGATTCCGTTGGGGCCTATCGCTACCGTTAAAGGAACACCCTTCGATTTTACAACTCCAACAACTATTGGTGCACGTATCAATGATGATAACCAGCAATTGAAAAATGGCAAAGGCTATGATCATAATTTCGTTTTGAACGGAACAAAGGTTGATGGATTAAATCATGCAGCAACGGTGACAGGCGATAAATCAGGAATAGTAATGAATGTCTATACACAGGAGCCAGGATTGCAATTTTACAGCGGCAATTTTATGGCTGGTAAAAACACATTCAGTGACGGAAGCAAGGATGATTACAGGACAGCATTTGCAATGGAAACACAACATTTTCCCGATTCTCCAAATGAGCCTTCTTATCCATCAACAGTGCTAAAGCCCGGACAGGTTTATAAAACGTATAGCCTGTATAATTTTTCTACCGTTAAATAAATACCAGGCTTTTAAAATTCTGTTGGAATGCGTAAGATCATTTTCCTATTTATTTGTTCGTTTACTGCTAGCGGTATTTTTGCACAGCAAACGTTTACTAATCCTTTGCTTCCTTCCGGTGCGGATCCGTGGGTTACTTACCAGGATGGATATTATTATTACACCAATACTACTGCTAAAAATCTCACTTTATGGAAGACAAAAAACATGGGTGATTTGAAAGACGCAGAAAAAAAGGTGGTATGGACTCCGCCACTGAAAGGGGCATATTCAAAGGAAATATGGGCGCCAGAAATCCATTATTTGCAGGGTAAATGGTATGCTTATTTTGCTGCAGACAGCGGCAATAATTTTACACACAGGATCTATGTATTGGAGAATGTTTCCAAAGATCCTCTGCAAGGCACATGGACGATGAAAGGCGAATTAAATCTTCCTGAAAATAAGTGGGCGATAGATGCCAGTGTTTTTGACAACAAAGGAAAGATGTATGTTATCTGGAGTGGATGGAAAGGGAATGTAAATGGTGAGCAGGATATTTTTATCGCCCGATTGAAGAATCCATGGACTGCAGAAGGGATACGAACGTTGATCTCTGCGCCAACTTATAAATGGGAAACCAACGGAGATCTGCACAATCCAAATGATGTAAAGCATGTAAATGTGAATGAAGGTCCGGAGATTTTAAAACATGATAATAAAATATTTTTGACCTATTCTGCGAGCGGGTGCTGGACCGATTATTATGCACTGGGAATGCTAACGGCGAATGAGAATGCAGATTTATTAAAAGCTTCTTCCTGGTCAAAATCTGATCACCCGGTTTTCAAACAATCACCGGAAAATCATGTATATGCAACCGGTCACAATTCATTTTTTAAATCGCCCGATGGAAAGGAAAATTATATTCTATATCATGCAAACAGCGCTCCCGGAGAAGGTTGCGGCTCGCATCGCTCACCGCGTGCACAGAAGTTTACATGGCATGCTGACGGCTCTCCAAATTTTGGAGAACCTGTTGCTGCAGGAGTGCAGCTGCCTCTTCCTTCCGGAACGGAAGTTCCAAATGAAACACAGACAAATCCGGTTCTTAATACAAATTTTCCTGATCCTACGGTAATAAATATCAATGGAACTTATTACGCTTACGCTACAAACAGCATGCACGATGGTAAGATGATTAATATTCAAATTGCCTCTTCAAACGATTTATTCAACTGGAAGTATGAAGGTGACGCATTGCCCCAAAAACCAGACTGGGCAAGCAAGACTCAACGTTTTTGGGCGCCAGATGTGTTATTTGATTCTACTACGAGCGAGTATGTAATGTTTTATAGCGCAGAGAATAATGATACGAGTTTGAACATGGGGATCGGAGTTGCTTTTTCTAAAAATCCAACAGGACCGTTTCACGATTCTGGCAAACCAATATTGCAGGGAAAGGATTTTAAAAATATTGATCCAATGGCAATGATTGATCCTCAAACCGGGAAAAGATTATTGTATTGGGGCTCTGATTTTGCTCCTATAAAAGTCCGGGAATTAAATGATGATTGGAAGACCTTTAAAGAAGGAACTATTCCTACGTCTGTGATGTTTCCTGGTAAAGAAAAAGATTATACCAAACTTATTGAAGGCGCTTGGGTAGATTATCATGATGGAAGATATTACTTGTATTATTCCGGTGATAATTGTTGTGGTGATAACGCAAATTATGCCGTGATGGTAGCACGTTCTGAAAATGCTTTTGGCCCATTTGAAAGATTGGGCGAAGCAAACGGAACCGGCAGCAGTGTTATCCTTCAAAAAGACAGTACCTGGACGGCGCCCGGCCACAATTCTATTTTTAAAGACAACGACGGAAACTCGTGGATTGCTTATCATGCCATTTGGAAGAATGAAGCAGAAACTGAAAAAGCAAAACATGAAAATAAATACGTGAGACGTGTGATGTGTATTGAGCCGGTGATTTATAAAAATGGATGGCCTATTGTAGAAAAAAAATATTAATCATCTAATCCTTTTCCCGCAAAAATCTTCTCTATATATTTTTCGACTCTTGTCTCCCTTGTTTTCGATTGTTTTGGTTGCTTGAAATAAAAAATGTAGCCTCTTTGTCGTCCCGGAGTTAGTGCTTCAAAAGCAATTTTTAAAGAAGGCATTTCATCTAATTTCTTTTGAAATTCTTCAGGTATGGCGAAGTCTTTTGTCTTTTTTAATAATACTTTTAGACCCGCTTCTTCCACTTCTACTGCCTTATAAATATATGATTTGATTACCGTTGTCATTTTTAGAATTTCCTTTAAATTCGTAAATCTGATCTGGCGTGCAGACTGCACATTTTCTGTTTGTTGAATTAAAATTTTCTCAGGGTCATTCAATAGCGCTCCTTTGAAAAACAAAAGTGCACAGTAGTCTTTAAATACATGAATAAGCACAATATTTTTTCCTTCAAATGTGTAGCATGGGCAACCCCATTTCAACTCTTCATTGAGATCACAATCAAGAACAATTTTTCTTAATTGCTGTGTTTCTTTTTGCCATTTGCCTGTATTAAAATAAAAATCAGCCTTTGGATTCATAAGTGTTCATTTA
>JBQCFI010000425.1:0-4294 GCA_051959325.1 Ginsengibacter sp.
ACCATTCAATTGTTTGTTTAACCTCTGCATTGGACGCGGCCGTTGTTATAGCTGTTGAATTATTCAGTACAAAATGGCCATTATTAACTTGCATGCTCAGCGGCTTCGGTATGATGGCGATATAATCGCCTGCTTTTGCATTAAAAGTGGTAAACGTAAAAAGAGCGATAAAGCAAATAAAGAAACAGGAGCGGACAGTAAACAGGCTTTTGGAGCAGAATTTGATTTTCATGGAAAATGATTTGATATAAACGCTAAGGTACGGATAACAGCAACAAATATTTGGTTGGTGAAGACACCAACCGCGGAGATAAGCTAAGGTACGGATAACAGCGACAAATATTTGGTTGGTGAAGATACCAACCACGGAGATAACGGTGATGCGGGTAACAATAACAAATACGTGGTTGGTGAAGAGACCAACGGCCCAGATAAGTGTGTCTTATCTTTATTCTGCGATATTCTGATTTACCCTGAAAAAATTATCAGGGTCATATTTCTTTTTAATTTCCAAAAGACGGTCATAATTTTCGCCATAGCTTTTTCTAACCCGGTCATTGCTTTCAGACATTTCAAAATTCAGGTAAGTGCCTCCTGACGAATAAGGATGAAGCGCATTCCAATAATCCCTGCTCCATTGAATGATCTTTTCATCGTTCGCCGGGTCCGAGTCGACGCCGATAATTACTCCCGCATACTTTGCGTCGCGGTGAGCCCATGGAGTGTCTGAGCTGGCTACTCTGCCAGCGGCTCCACTGATCGGGTACATATGCATTTGTGAAAGTGGTGTCGGGATTGATGAACCAAATCGTAAACATTGTGTTGCAACTTTAGCGTTCAGATCTTTGAAAAAATCAGCTTTCCAATACCACCGCAATCCGGGTGGCAGCAATCCATCGAACAAAGATTGCATCGCAGGATAAGGGATCGGGCCTACATGCTCAAACACTGGTTGCTTTGAGCGTATTGGTTTGAAAATTTCTTCCGCTTTTTGCAGGTCTCCGGAATAGCACCATACTATGCCACAAAATTTTTTGTGGTGAAGACTTTCAGGAAAAGGAGGTCCGGGAATTTCGAGTGTGGCAATGAAACCATTCAATTCCTCCGGCGCTTTTTCAAGAAAATCCTGGAACCACGGCATGATCTCTTCAATCTTTTCGACGGGCCACAAAGTTGGACCACCATAAACCATATCTACATCATGCGCCTGGAATAAGAAAGATGTTACAATGCCAAAATTTCCTCCTCCTCCCCGGATTGCCCAGAAAAGATTGGGATGTTGTTTTTCGTTTACCGTAACAAAACTTCCATCTGCCAGTACCATATCTGCTTCGAGCAAATTATCGATGGTAAGGCCGTATTTACGCGAAAGATATCCAATGCCGCCCCCAAGCGTAAGGCCACCGATTCCAGTTGTGGAGACAATGCCTGCCGGAACTGCAAGACCGAAAGCATGGGTAGCATGATCCACTTCGCCCAAAGTGTTTCCGCCTCCAACTCTCACCGTTTTGTCGTCGGGATTAATCCTTATATATTTAATGCCTGAAAGGTCGATAACCATTCCGTTATCACAGATTCCCAGCCCTCCACCATTATGGCCGCCACTTCTTACTGCTACGAGAAGATTCTCTGCCTTTGCAAATTTTACCGATGCCATCACATCCGCCACATCCACGCATCTGATGATTATTGCCGGATGTTTATCAATCATGGCGTTGTAAACTTTCCGTGCCTGATCGTAGCCTGACTCTTGCGGCAGCATAAGGGTTCCCTTCGTTTGTTTCCTTAGTGCTTCGGTGGCAGAAGTGTCTATTGTAGTGGCTGACTGGTTCATAATGATTTATTTTTTATCAAAGCTATCTGCTCTTATGAAAAATGAATAACACTATTGGTTCAAAAAATAGTAATTCTGATTCAGTCCAAAAATATCAGTTAACAGAGGCTGCAAGTGAAGAAGGAAGAATTCCAAATCTTTCAAGAAAACATTTTGAAAAGTAAGAAGGGCTGCTGAAGCCGCACTGGTAGGCAATTTCGGACACATTTCCTTGCTGTTTGCCGATCGCTTCGACTGCCTTTTTTAACCGGTATTCTTTAATAAAGTTGTTTGGAGAAAGTCCACTGAGTTGGATAATGTTGCGGTATAATTGGGCTTTGCTCAGCCCCAGCTTTTTGCCAAATGTCCGGATATTAAAATCACCGACATTCCACATGGATTCAATAGTTTCAATAGCATTATTTAGAAATTTTTCGTTATGTGGAGTTAAAGTTCTGGTTGTATTATCAGTAGCAGTCGGCAATTCTTCTGCTAATTCTTCTTTCATTTCTGAAGAAATAACAATCTGGCCACAGGCGGCAATATTGCATAACCGTTCGGTAAGGGAGATGGTTTGCCCAAACAGCTCAGGGCTTTTATTTACCGGCGATCCGGTACTGATGCCAATTTTTATTTTAAAATGCCGTTCATGATGAATCGTGAGCCGCATTTTGTTTTGAATTTCCTTTGCACATTGCAATGCTTTTACCGCAGAGAGGAACGAAACAATGAAATTGCCGGACATGCATTTTACTTCACGACCATTGAACTGCCGGATTGCTTTGCGGATGATATCATTATGCTGTCGTATAAATGACCGCGCTTTATCACTCCCAATCTTTGCCGGCAAAACCGCGGCATCAGGGAGGCAGCTAATCATGATCGTGCGGTAAGCAGGTTCATTAATAATATTCTGTTCGTCGCTTCCAACTGGCGGATCTTCTATTCTGCCTAGAAAAGCATTTACCACTTTTGTATCTACTTCAATAATCTGATTGGGAAGCATACCATGAGCGTCGTTGTGCATGTTTTTGACGGCGCTTTCTTCCGGTGCTTCTATCAGGCAAAAAGCAGTGCCGCGTTTTTCATCAAACCAATAGGTAAGTCCGCGGCAACCATAATGGTGCTGGATTTTCAGATCTTCCTGATGGACTTTGGCGACTGCCTCGGCTGTCACAGCTTCTCCAAGATCGTGTCGGTCCATGTATATAGGCATAATTAAAAATTTGGCAAATTAAAGTTATCAAAAAAACATTATAAGATTTAAAATTTTAATCACAGATAAAGGAAAGGATAATCGCAAATAAAAGATTCGATTTGTTTTGTGCGAACCTGTGGAATATGCAGTTATATCTGTATTAAAATTAAAGAGAAACTTATTGTTCGCGGATGAAGCGAAAGCGCTTTGTCACTTTAAAATGGAAACGGAAATTAGAATTGTATTTATTTGTTTCTTTGCTGTGAAGGGCACATTCAAAAACATGAATTTAGCATATTTGTTTTTTTACCATAAAAGACCGATGTTTTAAAATAAACGCAGCGAAAATTAATCCGCTGCGTTTCACTCCTGTATTCACATTTAAAAAACCAATTATACTTTTGTTGTTTCTTTCTTGTTCTTTGGAGCATTTGCGCTCGCAGAAGTTATAGGATTATATTTTGGATTGTTTCTGTTTTCCTGGGGTGTAGTTTCCTTCACACGCAAATTATTTTGAACGTGCGATACGCCGGTTACATCTTCTGCAAGATCTTCGGCCCGGTGTTTTGAATATCGTGAATCAACCTGGCCTGTGAGGGTAACTTCATTTCCATTTACCTGCACTTCAATGTCAGAAGCATCTAAAAATGAGTCGTCACTTAGTTTGTCTGACACATCTTCTTTGATTCTTTCCTGGGAACGGGTGTAATTTTTTGGTCCTTTGCCCCGATGTTTGCCTTCCTCTTTTTCATCACGGTCACGGCGTCGTTTTGCATCATCATCACCAAACCAGGACGCTACTTCGTCCTTTGTCCTGTCCCACCAATCGCGGTTTTCGTTCCTGTAATTATCACGCCAGCCTTCGTTTCTGTAGCGATCGTTATAATCATTGCTGCGCCAGTTGCTGTTGCTATAGTTGTTTCTGTTGTCATTCCTGTAACTGCTTCGATTAAAATAATCGTTGCGATCATAGTCATTGTAGTTGCGGTTATAATCACTATAATTTCGGTTGCTGTCATTGTTATAGTTCCGGTTATAGTCGTTGTTATAATCCCTGTTATAATACCTGTTTGTATTCCAATTCAGATCATTTAATTGCGAATTGCGGTTTTTCCAATAATCTCTTTCATGATCGCTGGAATACACATTCCGGTTTTCATTATCATTATCCCGCCAATCGTCGGAGTTCCGGTTATACGTGCGATCCCAATTGTTATTATAGTTTCTTTCATTAGATGAAGAACGGTCATCATCCCGATAACGTTGACTTCTATTGTAATTTT
>JBQCFI010000426.1:0-6862 GCA_051959325.1 Ginsengibacter sp.
GTACTATGCTTGAAAATTACCTGTGGAACGGTATTTGAATTAACAACCACTTCATCCAGTTGTTTTTCGTCTGTCAATGGTATCCAGTTCATGTGTTTTTCATTAAAATATCAGATCAATAGATCAATGTATAATTCCTTCTGCCATCGGGCAGCCGCTTCTTCGGGTACTGCTGCAGGAAGACACCGTAAATGCCACAACGCAAATGATTAGAAAAGCAAGGAATAATTTTTTCATAGATAATTGTTTAATTAGGTCTTATTTTGCAAAGTTAGAATTAAGATTTTAATGTATTTGGCAAAAGAAGATCTGTGGTTAAGAATTTAGGATAAATTAACGGAAAATATTGTAAAATTATTATGTGGATTCATTTTATTTCTATCGGAGGCAGTGTCATGCACCAATTGGCCATTGCTTTAAAGCATAAAGGATATCATATTACCGGCAGTGATGATGAGATATTCGAACCGGCAGCTTCAAATTTAAAAAAAGAAGGAATTTTTCCTGAAAGGATAGGCTGGTCTGCTGAAAACATCACTCCGGAAATAGACACGATTATATTAGGGATGCATGCAAAAGCGGACAATCCGGAACTGAAAAAAGCGGTAGAACTGGGCCTCAAAATATTTTCGTTTCCTGAATATATCTTCCAGGAAAGTCTTCACAAAAAAAGAATTGCTATAGCAGGAAGCCATGGCAAAACCACGACTACGGCAATGATCATGCATGTCTTGAAAAATGCAGGTTTTGATTTTGATTTCCTGGTGGGCGCGCGGCTTCATGGTTTTGAACAAAGCGTGAAGGTTACTGACGCGCCAATTATTGTTTGTGAAGCAGACGAATATCCCGCAAGTACGATAGAAAAACGACCAAAATTTCATTTTCTTTTTCCACATATTGCGGTTATTACAGGCATTTCCTGGGATCATATCAATGTGTTTCCCACATTTGATTTTTACCTGGAGCAGTTTATTATTTTCATTAATCAAATAGAGAAAAACGGCATTCTAATTTATAATGAAACCGATATCGTTTTAAAAAAATTAGTAGAAGAAAATCTGCGAAAAGAAATAAAATATGTCGCCTATCATCTTCCGGAACATTCGATTGAAAACGGTGTTACAACAGTAACAATTGAGAACGAAAAAACAGATTTAAAGATTTTTGGTAATCATAATCTTTTAAATTTGCAGGCTGCATATTATGTTTGTATAGAACTAGGAATGGCAGCGGCAACATTTGCAAAAGGCATTGCTACCTTTGCAGGAGCAGCAAAAAGACTTGAATTGATCGCGCAGGAAAACGACTGCAATATTTACAGGGATTTTGCTCATGCGCCAAGCAAAGTGAAAGCAAGTATCAATGCAGTAAAACAACAATTTCCTCAAAGAAAATTAATTGCCATTCTTGAATTACACACATTTAGCAGCCTGAATAAAAATTTTATGGAAGAATACAAAGGCGCGATGGAAAATGCTGATGAAGCCATCGTTTTTTACAGCAAACATGCCCTGGAATTGAAAAGGATGGAATTTTTGGATCCGCAAATTGTGAAGAATGGGTTTCAAAAACAAGGCCTGGAAGTAATTACTGAAAGAAAAAAGCTGGAAGAAAAATTAAGAAGTGAATCCGGCAATAATGCCAACTTCCTATTTATGAGTAGTGGCAATTATGATGATATGGATATTTTGACCATACTAAATTTTAAACAATAAATCTTAAATATTTAATCCAGTATGCCCTTACAATTAACACGTCCCATCGCATTTATTGATCTTGAAACCACGGGCGTAAACATTGCAGTTGATAGAGTTATAGAAATAGCAATTATTAAAATACTGCCTGATAAAAGTAAAGTGGTTAAGCATAAACTGATAAATCCAAAAATGCCTATACCAAAGGCCAGCAGCGCGGTTCATGGAATTACTGATGAAAAAGTAAAAGACGCCCCGACCTTTAAAGAAGTCGCCAATGAATTGAAACAGTTTATCGATAACGCTGATCTTTCTGGATACAATTCAAACAGGTTTGATATTCCTTTGCTGATGGAAGAATTTTTGCGCGCAGGAATTACTTTAGAAATGCATAGCAGAAGAATGTTGGATGTGCAAACGATTTTTCACATGATGGAAAAACGCACACTTGCTGCTGCTTATAAATTTTATTGTGAAAAGGAGCTGGAAGGTGCACATTCTGCTGAAGCGGATGCTACCGCTACCTGGGAAATTCTGGAAGCCCAATTATTGCGATACGAACATCTTGGAAATACCCTTGACACCGTTTTACAATTTACCGGAGAAGAAAAATATGTGGATTTTGCCAGGAGATTTGTGTTAGAAAATGATGTAGAAGTCTTTAATTTTGGTAAGTTTAAAGGACGGTGTGTTGCAGAAGTTTTGAAGGCCGAACCTCAATATTATGATTGGATGATGAAAGGCGATTTTCCGTTACACACAAAACAAAAACTAACGGAAATTTTTAACAGAACCCTGCTTAAGAAATAAACGCTTATACCTTTTTGAAAAATTGTAACAATTAAAACTGTAATTTCAATTTCAACTCTCATAATTTTTTTTGGAAAAACTTCTTATTATACCCACTTATAATGAAAGAGAAAATGTGTCTCTTTTACTAAAAACCGTATTTGATTTAGAGCAGGATTTCCATGTTTTGATTATTGATGATGGCTCTCCGGACGGCACAGCCGATATTGTAAAAAATCTTTTTGCAACGTATCCCGGACAATTATTTTTAGAAGAACGCATAGGTAAACTCGGTCTTGGAACCGCTTATATTCATGGCTTTAAGTGGGCTTTGGATAAAGGTTATCGTTTTATTTTTGAAATGGATTGCGATTTCTCTCATAATCCAAAGGATCTCGATAAATTATATAGGGCCTGTAAAACCGGTGGTGCCGACGTTGCAGTTGGTTCCAGATATGTAAAAGGAGGAAAAGTAGAAAACTGGCCTGCAATAAGACTTTTCATTTCCAAAGGCGCTTCCATTTATACGCGTTTGATTACATTTATGCCGGTAAAAGATCCTACCGCTGGTTTTGTTTGCTACCGGCATTATGTACTGGAAGCAATCAATTTTGATACGATCAGTTTTGTGGGTTATGCTTTCCAGATAGAAATGAAATTTGCGGCATGGAAACTTGGATTCAGAATAAAAGAAGTTCCTATTACTTTTATCGACCGGCAATATGGCGTGTCCAAAATGAATAAAGGAATTGTAAAAGAAGGTATTATCGGGGTGCTAAAACTGAAGTGGATGAGCATGTTCAAAAACTACCGCCGGCGTGTAAAAAAATACGATTTTGCCTGATCCATTTCGGAAAATTGAAAATAGAAATTTGAATTATTTATTGCTTTGCTGACCACCTCAAAAATTGGTCTTTATTTATACATTCACTTTTATCTTTACCTCAAAAAACATGAATACTAAAACTAATTTTCTTTTCATTCTTGCCTTTTTCTTTGCTGGCTGCTCTTCGAATAAATACGCAGCCACAAATAAAGTGTATAAAAAGCAGGCAAAAGCTTTTGCAAAAGAAATCAGAAAATATCCTGTGGATGGTAGTAAATCAACGTGGGTGGGCACCACAAATTTTGGTCTGCGAAAACCGAATTTTGTAATTATTCATCACACGGCACAAAATAGTTGCGACCAAACTTTACGCACTTTCACTTTGCCGCGAACACAGGTAAGCGCTCATTATGTAATTTGTAAAGATGGAACCGTTCATCACATGCTCAACGATTATTTGCGCGCATGGCAGGCTGGTAAAGCCTCGTGGGGAAATGATAAAGACATTAATTCTTCTTCCATCGGAATAGAATTGGACAATAACGGTTTTGAACCTTTTTCGGCTGCACAAATAAACAGCTTACTAACGGTGCTGGATACACTAAAATCCAAATATTATATTCCAACTGCAAACTTTATTGGCCATGCAGATATTGCTCCCACCAGAAAAAATGACCCAAATGTAAATTTCCCGTGGCATTTACTTTCTCAAAGAGGATTCGGAATATGGTACGGCGATACAAGCACGGTCGTTGTTCCGCCAAACTTTAATGATTTACAGGCTTTGCGCATTATTGGTTATAACATCAAAGACACATCAGCAGCAATTGTTGCCTTTAAAAGGCATTTCGAAACGCAGGACAGCAGCGCTACTTTTACTGAGGGCGATAAAAAAATTCTGTATGACCTGATGCAAAAATATCAGTAATAGAATTTTAAAATATATTACAGCAAAGCAAGACATAAATGGGATTCCTATTTTTTCAATGTACCGGAAAATGAATGTTGTTTTGTTATTCCTTTAGGAATATAGCGGTAATGGACAAACTAAAATTGAAAAGTTGTTTTATTAGAAAGTGAGCCCACAGGTGGCACTTCGTCATTTTGAGAATCGGTTTGCAGCCTGGCAGTCTTAAATTATTTCAAATCAGTTAAGGCAAGCTTTTCATACAATTCCGTAATAAAATGAAGCATTTGCAAAATAAATTTCCTTACCTCGTTTTACTGCTGTTGAACTGCTTCCCGCTTTCTTGTAGTAAGTCAGGTGCGGATAACCCAGAGATAGTGGTTCCATCTATTAAAGTTGCCAATGCCTCACAGTCACGCTCTACAGTTCAAAGCGTGATGCAGGTTCAACTTACTTTGAGTAAAACCACCAGGATTCCTGTACCTGTAAATTATACTTTGAAAGACGGAACTGCTATTGCAGACAAGGATTATGCAGCAGCGTCCGGAACGACTACCGTTCCGGCAAATAAAACAATAGCAATGCTTTCCCATAAAGAATGTTCGTTGATTATGTACGAGTTTTCCAATAATATTTTTAATTTTTCAAAAAACTATTCCTTATGTATCTCCAAAAAGCACATTTTAATTTTTTATTTGTTATAGCCATCTCCTTATGTTTCAATTCCTGTTCTTCATCAAAAAAAATAAACAAAAACGATGGATGGCAACTCACCTGGAGTGATGAATTCAATTATAACGGCTTACCAGACAGCACCAAATGGACTTATGACGTGGGCGGCAATGGATGGGGCAACAATGAACTTGAATATTACACAAATGCTTCTTTAGCCAACGCGGCTGTGAGCAATGGAACGCTAAAGATAAAAGCGATTCTTGAAAAGAAGGGCGGGCGCGAATATACTTCCGCCAGGTTGCTGACAAAAGGGAAAAAAGAATTTACTTATGGTAAAATAGAAATCCGCGCAAAACTCCCTGCAGGAATTGGGTTATGGCCTGCGATCTGGATGCTAGGCACAGATGCATCAAAAGTTGGTTGGCCATTATGCGGTGAAATAGACATCATGGAACATGTTGGCTATGAAAAAGATTCCATATTAGGAACCATTCACACCAAAGCATACAACCACATCCTTGGAACACAAAAAAGCAAAAAGACCTATATTGAAAACCCTTACGGAGAATTTCATTTGTACTCAATCGAATGGACGCCGGAAAAGATTGATTTTTTTATGGATGATAAATTATACAACCATTTTGAAAATGAACATAAAACAGTAGCGGAATGGCCTTTTGACAAAGCGTTCTTTTTAATTATGAACATTGCCGTTGGCGGCGGCCTTGGCGGTAAAATGGGCGTGGATGAAAGCGCATTTCCTGCTACCATGGAAGTGGACTATGTGAGGGTATATAACCGAAAATAAATGATTTATTTGCAATTTTAAAACTAAACGCATGAAAACGATAGATGATACTACCGACAGAGGAAAACGCTTTATTATTCTGGTGATCCTTGGCTTGTTTTTCATCAATTGTAATCATGAGAAAACACCTGATCGCACACCTCCTGCTCCTCCTGTGAATCCGCCTGCAAAAAACGAAGTAGATTTCTGGCTTACCAATGGCGATCAAACTGTAAAATTGCAGAAACAAAATAGCATTAATAATGGCTATTTTGGCCCTCACGCCACTGGTGGGTGCGATGCTTGTAAGGGCGCTATTACCGTACCAAGCAGCAGTTCTTTTAACCGGAACGTGAGCTATTATATTATCGCCCATGTTTCAAAATTCGTACCCGCTGGTTCAACAAGAATTTCCAATTCCGTTGCCGGCAATTTAAGTAATGTCGCTTTCAAAACGCCAGCAGGAAAAAAGGTATTGGTAGTGGAAAATGATCGTGATACCAAAAGCACTTTTAATGTAAAGTATAATGACAAATGGATAACCACTTCATTAAATGGCGGTAGTGTAGGAACATTTGTTTGGTGAATCTTGTTGATTCTTCCGCATTTTGGTAACCCACATAATTAAAATAAAATATTAAAAACCTTAAAGTGCTGCATTACCGGGTAAGAAGGCCAGCCTGTTAACTGCATTTTCTAATGCCTTAGTAAACCCTAGTAACAAATCCTTTGCTAAACCAATTACAACGTTATTACCTTCTTTTTTCGGCCTTTGGCTTGGACAGATTATCATATATTTGAAAGTTTAGAGCGAAATTTTTAAAATTCTAAACCATCATTAGTTAAATCCCTGTAATGAAAGTATACACCCTTATCTTGTTCTGTATTTTAGCATCTGTTTGCACTGAAACAAAATCGCAAACCAATTCAATAGAAACCTTAGCGCTTTCAAATTATATTTTTGAAAACACTTTGAGATCACCTTTGATTACTGCTATTGTTCCAATTGCAGAAAAAAATTACACTTATTCTCTTGCAGGAAAAAACGCCGGCTGCTTGCAAATGAAAGGCAACAAAATTTTTGTAAAAGATAAATTTCAAAAGAAATTTTCGCAACAAAAACAAATTCAATTTGCTGTTTTAATAAAAGAAAATAATGAGCTAATTTCAAAGAAATCATTTAC
>JBQCFI010000427.1:0-6609 GCA_051959325.1 Ginsengibacter sp.
CTGCAAAAGATGAAGCCACGTTCGTATAAATTCCTGCGACAGGAATTAGGAAAGGCTATTCTGTTAGGACTGGAAATTCTAGTAGCCGGCGACATTATCGGCACGGTCGTTACGGAACCAACTATGGGCAGGGTCCTTGTACTTGCTGTGATCGTTTTGATCCGAACCTTCCTGAGTTTGTCGCTCGAAGTGGAACTGGAAGGAAGATTCCCATGGCAACAATCGAGCGTAAAAAGCAGAGGCAGCGATAGCCTTTGAATCGCTTTCCCCGAAAAGTATTTATTTCTTCGTAGCGTAAACATTGATGATTGCTCCTGATGGAAAGGGCGTGGAACTGATCAGTTGCAAGTCTATTAAATGTGAAATGGTAGCAAACATGGAAATTCCTTTTCCGATTACAACAGGATGAATTGAAAATCTGTATTCGTCAACCAGCCCACTCTTAACGAGTTCCTGTGCAAAGCTTGCGCCGCCGTGAGCCAAAACAGGTTTTCCTTCCTGCTGTTTCAATTTAGTAATATCAGCAACAAGGTCGGTGGCAACAGCAGCATTTGTCCATGTTGATGCGTACGGAGAAATAACTTTGGTGGCGTCACCATAACTTACTTTAGGAACAAAGCCACTCTTGGAAAAAACAACTTTTGGAATCTGGTTCATCGGTTCTGCAAGCTGGTCGGATGAAGTAACCCAATAAGGCGCCATTTCTTCAAATGTGCGACGGCCCATGATGTGAACCCCGGCTTTCCAAAGCGATTTTTCAATCCAGTCCTTTACTGATTGATCCCTCGTGCGCATGAACCAGTCCAGTTCGTGATTTGGCCCGCAAACAAAACCGTCAGCAGTGACTGTCATTCCTAAAATTAATTTTCTCATGATTGGTATTTATAAAGCTCAAATCTCGTAAAAATCTTTATGCTGATTACAGTGTGAATGCGGCAATCTAAGGGCTGAATGCGAAAATGTGTTCAATCTGAATATTAATGAAATATATACTGACGACTTTCACGCAAAAAATCTTTCAAAGTTTGCAACTTTTTTCCTGATTCCTTCCATCGCGCACTTCGTTTATGCCGTCTTTTATATATCGATTCTCCAAATTATAAATATCCACTATGACAAACCGGAAGCCCTTATGCTCATGCCATTGCTGAGCGGTAAATGGTATTTTAAAACAGAAGGTAGGACTTTAACCAAGTGTTTAAGAATCGTAAAGTGCATGCAGTATTATCATCCTAACCTGTAAAGTTTTTTCAGTGTAAGACACCGTATAAGACAGGCTCTTCTCCTCATGTTGTAATTCGCTTCTTATTCGGTTCTTATTCGGTTGTAATTCGGTTGTAATTCGGTCAGTAGAAGCGAATAATAACCGGTTTAAAACCGGTATAGCGACGTTATATATTTGAAACAAAACGTCATGGAGTATAGCGTTGAAGTGTGGGGATTGAAGGTCTAAGATTATTAACCCAACTCAAAGCAGGAATTCCGGGCTTTCAAACCTCATTCCCGGGCATTGAATCTTTTCTTCTGGCAAAGCAATAAATATCATGTTTTTGTCATTTCCATTATTGCCTGTTTCCCTGGTCATAATTCATCACAATTATATTTATTGTCAAATCAATTTATTTGTACATTTGGTAACGATCTGATATCCCCTGACTTCTCCTCCTGTGAAATATCCCCACAAATTATTTTAAACATTTACAAATAAATTCTGCATGCCTCTCAGTACCGGGGATCAACAAAGGCTGGATGTCCTTCAAAAATATCCGTTAGAAGGCCACTGCCACGGAAGATTTGCCTTCTTTACTGCTGCTTCCGATTTTTTACAATCGCTTCTACCCGATGATCTGGTTTTGGCGCCGCAGCAATATACACCTACCGGCCACCATCCGCTTTTGCTGATGTTTAATGATACCTGGCTGAAGTCGAATCTAAACCTGGAAAGAATTGCGGCGGCTTCCGATGCTGTCCTCAATCTTCACTACAATGAATTTATTGTTATGCTGCCGTATGTGCAGTTTAAGGAACCGCAGTATAATGGCAAAGGGCCTTATTGTTACCTGCCGGTTCTGTATTTAGACAGTCTGCTGGCTGTTTTGGGTGGAAGGATTTTCTGGGAATTCAATAAACAGATGGCTGGCTTTACTGCAGACCCAGGCTATTTCAATGTTATTGAGGAAAACGGCACAAATACCTTGGTTTCAGGTTTATCATTGATGGCCGGGTTTTTACAGCCAGATAAATCAATTGCCAATTTTCAAACAATTGCGCCCATACTACAATTGCCGGTGATAGAGCATGGTCCTTATGGATATGTTAGTTCGGTGTATAAGATCAATTTTGAAAACCAGGATATATCGCCGACAGGGTTGGACGTAACCAATTCATCCTGCCAGTTTATGCCGCCGGGACTGATGTCTTCTCCGGCTATCACAGAAAACCCGCTGGGTTCTTTCCTCCTGGATTATGATTGGGAGCTCTCTTACATTGAATTTATCAAATTCTAATAAAATAAAAATGGCAATCCAGAAAATAGCAGTTTTAGGTGGAGGAATGGGATCGTTGACTTCCGTTTTTCAACTCACCAATGATCCGGAATGGAAAACGAAATATGATATTACCGTTTACCAGATCGGCTGGAGGCTGGGCGGCAAAGGAGCGAGTGGCAGAAATACTTCAGTTGGCGATCGAATCGAAGAACACGGTCTTCATTTATGGTTTGGTTTTTATGACAATGCTTTCAAGATGATCCAGCAGGTGTATGAAGCCAATAACCGGCAACCGGGAACTCCATTGGCAACCTGGCAGGAAGCATTTACAGGATATGATTTTATTTGTCTCGAAGAACAAATTAACGGGCAATGGCTGCATTGGCCAGTTAAATTATGGTCGAATGACCTTACGCCCGGCACTTCCATTCCTCCGCCTTCCATAGAAGCATATATCATTCGCATTGTGGATTGGATCAGCCAGAAAGAAAAAGAATTTAGTGTAGAAACTACGCCGGAGGTGAAGGCAAGAATACAGGCCGATACGGCCAGCACGGCTCTTTTGAAACAGAAATACAGTCCGTTGATGGTTGCGGCTAATGCAGAATATTCGGACGCCGGCAAGCTACTCACTTCTTCCGCATCTATAGCTGCGAATAACCGGAATTACTCATTGCTAAAGAATATTCTCGACGATCTGATCGCATGGATCAAAAAAATTGCAGGAGATGTTCAAAACGCGGAAACCAATTTGCGAAGGTTTTTCATCGCGGCTGACCTGGCAGCGGTTACCGTTAAGGGAATGATCGACGACAACGTTATTGAAAAAGGATTTGATGCAATTAATAATTACGATTACCGCGAATGGCTGCAAAAGAATCGCGCTGACTCAATCACGATTAATTCTGCAATCGTACAGGCGGTGTATGGTTTGGTTTTTGGCGGAAAAGAACAATATACTTTTGAAGCCGGCACTGCTTTGCGTGGATTGCTGAGGCTTGGGCTGACCTACAAAGGACATGTATATTACCGCATGATGGCCGGCATGGGCGATGTTATTTTCGCTCCAATCTACCAGGTGCTTCAACAAAGAGGTGTGAAGTTCCAGTTCTTTAGTAAGGTCACCAATCTTGGTCTTGGGGCAGACAATAGTATCGAAACCATTTCTATCGACATCCAGGCTACCCTTGCCAATGGTGTTCCTAATTATGAGCCCTTTGTACCGGTAAATGAATTGCCTTCATGGCCCAATTTCCCGAACACACAATACCTCGCACAGGGGAATGAAATTCTTTCAGGTAATGTGAATCTTGAATCGTATTACTCCGACTGGAAACCTGTGTCACAGCCGACACTTCACAAAGGAACTGATTTTGACCTGGTAATTCTCGGTATTTCCATTGGCGCCTTGCCCACGGTTGCCAAAGAACTGATTGCGAAAAATACAGATTGGCAGAATATGGTAAAAAATGTGATCCCGGTAAGTACGATTGCTTTTCAATTGTGGCTGAATAGCTCTATCCAGGAAATGCAATGGCCTTATATTGCTGATGGGTTGGCGCTTTTAGGCTCTTACCAGGAACCTTATGATACGTGGGCAGACATGAGTGACCTCATAGGAAGGGAAAACTGGCCGCAAGGTTACACGCCTCAAAATATTGCGTATTTCTGTGGCCCGACTCCCCAGCCAAACGCAGATGAGATTTTGAAGAATGCGCAACAATCTGATTTTAGTGATACCAGGTTTCCGCAGACACAAACAGACATGGCACAGCAATTTGCGCTCGATTACCTGCAACAATTATCTGCACATATCTGGCCCGGCATCTCGCAGGGGCAAAATGGTTTTGACTTCAGCAAATTGATTGATATCAAAAACGGCGAAGGAATCGCAAGGTTCAATGACCAGTTTTTCAGGGCAAATATTGATCCCACAGAACTGTATGTGATGTCGTTTACCGGAAGTTCAGCATTCAGGCTAAAAACCGATCAAACCGCTTCATTTGGTAACCTGTACATTACCGGAGACTGGATCGATAACGGTTTTAATGCAGGTTGCATCGAAGCTACTGTAATGTCGGGACTGCAAACTGCAAGAGCAATATCGGGTGAAAACATCGTGATTCCCGGGGAAAAAGACCTATAAAAAAAAAACATGCTCACCTTAAACGGATACCAACCTTTTGAAACAATCGTGGAAACGCCACAGTTTAGCCTGTTGCGTGTTCAGGACAATTTGCATCATGAAAATTTTATCGCGAAAGTATATCGGAGCCCGACTGAAAAGCAGGTTCAGTCTGTAAAAAATATTGTAAACCTGGTAAAAGAAGAAGAATGGAGTGACGTATTACAGCCCATTAGTTACCTTCTTGAAAAAGATGCAGTGGCTATTATATTTAAAAATGCTGCCGGCTGCACCTTACGGAAATTTCTTTTGGAGCACGGTAAAATACTACCATCAAGATTTGTTCCTGTTGCGATTAGTTTATGTAAAATGCTTTCTTCGTTTCATTCGAATGGATGGATCATTGGCAACATCCGGCCCGAATACATCCTGATTGATGCAGAAAAAGAAGTGTGCAGAGTTGCTGATTTGGAGAAGGCCTCGAGGGTTTTTAAAAAACAAACAGAAACTTCGTATAACTTTTCCGGTGCTGGCGAACTGGATTATATCAGCCCGGAACAAACCGGCCGCACCAACCAGCTTATTGATTATCGCTCAGATTATTATACCCTTGGAATTATTTTTTACGAAATGCTTGCAGGAAGGCGGCCTTTTGTAAGTAACAGTGCAGCCGAATTGTTGTACGCTCATATTGCAAAGCAGCCGGATCAGTTGAAAACGCTTGACCCTTACCTGCCGCAGGTTTTGAATGATATCGTGATGAAATTGCTCAATAAGAATCCCGAGGACCGGTATCAGACTTTAAGTGGATTGTCGTATGATTTGGAAGAAAGTATCCGTTATTTCCAGGATGATTTTTATCTTGAGTCTTTTAAGATCGGGCAAAAAGATTTCGTTAGCCATATTACCATTTCTGCCACCCTTATGGGAAGAGATGCAGAACTTGCCACGATCAATGATGCGTATCAACTTTCATTAAGAGGCATAAAACAGGCGTTGTATATCGGAGGATATTCAGGTGTTGGTAAGTCGCGCCTCGTGGAAGAATTTATTCTGAAAAAAGTAAATGCTTCTTCATTTATTTCAAAAGCAAAATTCGACACCTTACAACGAAATTCTCCTTATTCTGCATTGATACATGCGATTCGATCCTTGATCAGAAATTTATTAAGGGAAGACGAAACCAAACTGAATTTCTGGAAGGAAAGGCTGCTTTCTTTTTTGCACGACAATGGACAAATTATTATCAATGTGGTTCCGGAACTTGAAATTGTAATTGGTAAACAACCTCCTTTGGTTGAACTTTCACCGGATGAATCGCAAAATCGCTTTCAACAAACATTTATAAACTTCATTTCTGCGTTTTCTTCCGGCGATTATTCACTGATCCTTTTCCTGGACGATCTTCAATGGGCCGATCTTGCCTCTGTGAAGCTGATCGAATTGATGATTTATGATAACAGTATCAGCAATTTTCTTTTCCTCGGTGCCTATCGTGATAATGAAGTGGACCCGACGCACCCACTGGTAATTTCATTGCAGAAGCAGGAGAAAAAAGCGGACATCAAAGAAATAAAACTGTATCCCCTTGAAAAGGAAATTACCGGCCAGTTTATCCTCGAAACATTAAAACACCAGGTTGAAAATCCGGACGAGCTGATTGAAAAAATCTTTCATAAAACCCAGGGAAATATTTTTTATACCATTCAACTCATTACCTCGCTGAATGATGCGGGGCTTTTATATAAGGACGGACAAGGTTTGTGGAAATGGGACAAGAAAGCTTTGGAGGAATATGATTTCGCAGAAAACGTGATTGAATTATTGGTTAAAAAGATCAATAACCTTGATGAGCTTCAGAAAAAGATTTTAAGAACCGGAGCTTGTGTGGGCGACAGTTTTGATCTGCTGACAACCGCCAGTCTTACCGGAGAACGCTTGTACACGATAGCCAATGAATTGTCGGCCGTTATCAATATGGGCTATCTTTTTACC
>JBQCFI010000428.1:0-6960 GCA_051959325.1 Ginsengibacter sp.
TTTCGGCTACAAGCCGCTGTTTCCAACTGGTTAACGAAAGTTCACCCAATTGATGCGGCAGTTTTTCACAGGCGATAAATTGGCCATTTTCCCCAAGTTGTTTGTATTTCTCCAAAAGTAAATTTGAAACACGGCTTTGCAATTCGAGCGTTGGTAAATTATTTCCGTTTGCATCTTTTATTTCTGCATCATGATTCCATACAATATGGAGAATAATATTTTTGTAATTTTCATCAGCGCTATGATTGTGCAAATTCCAATGTGAAGAATTGATATGCAGTTCTACGTTACCAACCCACAACGTATCATTGATCTTAATTTTTGCTTCTGTAAAATCCGGCCCTTGATTCACATTATGCGATCCCGGATGAATAACCAATATTTCATCACCACTGGTGCTCGTTAGTTGATGATTGTTGTAATATTGAAATTTCCAGATGTATTGGAGAATGTCTTCTTTCATAGCAGTGAAATATTTTGAATAATAAATATAAAGAATAAAAAACAAGACCGCTAAAAAAAGCATTTCGAGGAATAAAAATTAAAGTTGGAAAAATCGTTTATTTAGATTTTACCATTATTTTTGGCATCCAGTTTAATGGTCTTTCAAAGATGTGTTTGTAATTGCCCGGGTGGCGAAATTGGTAGACGCACTGCTTTCAGGTGGCAGCGTTCGCAAGAACGTGCTGGTTCGAATCCGGTCCCGGGCACAAGCGAAGTCTATGAATAGTTGATTTACAGACTTTTTTTATTATATTCAGAAATGTCGAATGATTATCCCGACGAGCTAGTTTTTAAATTATTATGCCGGAAAAAATTACGATTTCTACACAAATAAACAGGTATGTTAGAATATGCATTCAGTACCTGGAATAAGCATAACAGTTCCTTTTATTCTGGCTTCAGATTGTCTGCTATGACAACGGTAAAAAACTAACTCAGCCAGAATTATCGGTTTGAAGCGTTAGAAAAGACGATTGCACAGTAAGACTTTCCTGAAAAAGATTTCCAGATTGGGCTTGATTATGGTCTTAATGCTATTTAGTAAGTCTCCGGGAAGAAGATAATTGTGATATTGTATAAATGGTATGGTGTTTTATTCCATTATTTGAAAAGAGGATCTTGCCAAATGCGCCAGATTAAATAAAATTCCTATCTTGAGTTGCTTTTAGTAAATTTAATTGTGAAAAAAATAACTGCGATATTATTTCTGTTGCTTTTTTCCTTCAACTGGTTTGGATACCGGTTGATGTTTGATTATTTCGAAAAAGAAGCGAAGGCACAATTAGAATTTTCTCTCGATAATAATGCATATGATGAATCGCAGCTGATAGAATTGAAAGTTCCGGTTCATCTTCCATATCAGGGAAACTGGACAAACTTCCAGAGATATGATGGAGAAATAATTCTGAATGGCGTGGTATATAAATACGTGAAAAGAAAACTTGCCAACGATACACTTTATCTGAAATGCATTCCTGACACGAAAAAAATGAATTTGCAAAAGGCAAAAAATGATTTTTTCTCCCTCTCAAATAATCTTGCACAAAATAATCATCCGGAGAAGCCGGCAAGTTCACAGAATGTTTTAAAATACGTGCAATCAGTTTTTTATGCATCGTCTTTCGGTATAAATATTTATTCACCTTTTAGCCTTCGGAAAAATCTGTGGCTTTGGGAAACCAATGACCATGTTCAGTTTGCATTCCTATTCACTCCTGAACAACCGCCGGATTATCCAACTGCTTAATATCTATCAGTAACAGTTTCTCATTTGAAATCTTTCGAAATGCAAAAACATTTTGCCTGAAGCCCAATTTGTACAATACCAAGAGTTGCATTGAAGCAAATCATTATTATTTATGCCATTTACGATGAGAATCGCATCATTTATTGCATTTGAATCATTGTCTTAGCAGACTCCTACTCTCTTTTTGCATATCGTTTTGACCATAAATTCATCCACAAATGCCATACATACCATTAGAAAGCCACTTACCGGGAATCACCGGGCTTTTAGAATATCGAAAAGATTCCGGCCAGCCGATCCGTGAACTGACACAAATTCTGATGCGTGGAGAATCAACGTTGACTGAAGGTGAACGCGAATTGATTGCCTCTGTTGTTTCCACGGGCAACCAATGTACGTTTTGTTCAACCGCTCATACCGCGGCAGCTGATCTTTTGCTTGGCAATCATGAAACTTCCAACGCAGTAAAAAAAGACATCGACACCGCACCTGTCAGTGAAAAAATGAAAGCACTGCTTACCATCGCTTCCCTTACCAGGGAAGGCGGAAAATATGTTACTGGCGAAGCTATCGAAAACGCTAAAGCAGCAGGTGCAACAGACATTGAAATCCATGATACGGTTTTGATTGCAGCACTGTTTTGTTTGTACAACCGGTATGTAGATGGGTTGGCAACTGCACTTCCTGCTGAAAACAGTTATTTCGATCAACTGGCTGAACGCCTCGTGAATCATGGCTATATGCGGCTTCCACAAGGGTATGATCATTTGAAAAATAATAATTCAACTTTTAAAAATCAAACATGAAATACTTCTTTTTATTCTTCTTACTTACCGTTTCCCTCAGCGTGCTGGCACAGGAAACAAAAATTTCGGGCGTAGTTACCGATGCCGAAACTGGTCAGCCCATATCGCGGGCAAGTATCAATGTGAAGGGAAAATTAATCGGAACAGTTACCGATGAAAATGGAAAATTTTCACTAACAGTAAACAAACTAAAATTGCCATTTTCTATTTTGATCACTTCTGTGAGCCACCAGGCAAGAGAAGTGGAAATCACCAACCAGGATCAAACTGTAACAACCACTCTTGATAAAAAAACAGCGATCCTCAATGAAGTAGTAACTGCTGCTTCCCGCATTCCTGAAAACATTCTTCAGTCGCCTGTAAGCATTGAAAAAATGACACTCAAAAATATCAATGAAAATCCATCACTCACTTTTTATGACGGCCTTCAAAGCCTGAAAGGAATGGAAGTGGTAACAAGCAGTCTTACTTACAAACAGGTAAATACCCGCGGTTTTAATACCACCGGAAATTCAAGATTTCTTCAGCTCCTGGATGGCGTTGACAATCAAACTCCCGGTTTGAATTTTGCCGTTGGAAATCTTTTCGGCGCGTCAGATATTGATATGGAAAGCGTGGAAGTGATTCCCGGCGCGGCTTCTGCATTGTATGGCCCTGCTGCATTTAATGGCGCATTGCTGATGCATACCAAAGATCCTTTTCAATTCCAGGGATTGACAGTGCAGTTAAAAAGCGGCATCAACCATGTAGGCGAAAGCGGCGTTAGTCCAAAAGGTCTGGGTGACTTTGCCATCCGTTATGCAAAGGCATTTAAAAATCGTTTTGCATTCAAAGTAAATGCTTCCTACATCACCGGCACTGACTGGTACGCAACGAACTATACGGATGTAAGTGCTCAAACTCCTCCTGCACAGAGGGGCCCGAACAATCCCGGGCGCGATGCATTGAACATTTATGGTGATGAAGTTTCAGAAACCTTGCCCGGCATCGGATTGGTTTCCCGCACCGGCTATGAAGAAAAAGATCTCATGAATTATGACGTGTATAGTTTGAAATTAAATGGCTCATTGCACTATCGGATCACGAATAATTTGGAAGCAGTTTATCAATATAATTTCGGCCAGGGAACAGCCAGCTATACAGGCAGCAGCCGCTTTGATCTGAATAATTTTGTATTGCAAACTCATAAGGTGGAATTAAAAGGCAGCAACTTTTTCTTGAGAGGCTATGTCGTTTCTGAAAATTCTCACGACTCTTATAACACCCGCTCGCTTGCGCAGTTCATCAACCGTGATTGGGTGCAGGATTTGAATGGACAAGTAGTTTCTCCTGACCAGGCAGATGCGATGTGGTTTACAAGATATGCCACCGCATACAATGGAAGCATTTCTGGTGTTACAGCAGGAAATAATGAGGCTGCGCGCTCCTTTGCCGACCAGGGGAGGTTTCTTCCCAATACGACGGCGTTCAATGCTGCAAAAGATGCCTCTATCCACAATTACGGATTGAGCGGCGCAGGCGTTTTTAGCAACAGTAAATTTTATCATGCTGAAGGACAATATGATTTTTCCAACTCAATCAAGGTATTTGACCTGCTGGCGGGCGGCAGTTTCAGGTATTATGACATGTTTACCAACGGAAGCCTTTTTGCTGACAAAGATCACAAGGTGACCATCAAAGAATATGGCGCTTTTATGCAGGCATCAAAAAAATTGCTGGAAGATAAACTGAAACTAACGGCATCGTTGCGGTACGATAAAGACGAAAATTTCGATGGAAGTTTCACACCGCGTTTCTCTGCAGTTTATACTGTGAACAAGACACAAAATTTTCGGGCATCCTACCAGACAGGCTTCCGCAATCCTACTCCTGTTGATCAGTTCATCAATTTAAATGTAGGGCCTATCACCATTCTTGGCGGCGCACCAAACAACAGTAAAGGATTGAATGTTTATGAGAATTCTTTTACTGCTTCTTCTGTTGGTGCCTTTGGCGGTGCTTTTGGCGCAGAAGTAGCGCAGGGAACACCATTTCCACAGGCAGTCAACGATAACAAAGATTTGTTGCAAAAATCAAATGTTGCCTATATAAAACCGGAACAACAAAAGGCTTTTGAAGTTGGCTATAAAGGATTATTTAATAACCGACTTTTAATCGACCTGAATTATTATTACAGCACTTACACCGATTTTATTTTAAATACGGTTGTGGTCGAACCGAAAAATTCCGTGTATGGAACTGATGGAAAAATAAATTTTGACGCTGCCGCGGACATTCTGAGCGGCAATGTTCATGCGTATCAATTGTACACAAACGCACCTGATAAAGTATCCGCCCAAGGAATTTCATTTGGTATCAATTATACATTTGAAAAAGGCTACACAGCCGGCGGCAATCTGACATGGGCATCATTTAATTTGATGAAAGCGAATCCGAATAACATTGCGCAATTCAATACTCCGGAATACAGCAGCAACGTAACATTTGGTAACAGCAATTTCTATAAAGGCATTGGTTTTGATCTCGCCTGGCATTGGCAAAGTGCGTTCGATTGGTACGGCACCTTCAATGCGATGATGCCTGGACGCGTGAAGGCTTATTCAGTGGTTGACCTGCAGTTCAATAAGAAATTGCCTAAGCTGCATACGACCGTCAAGATCGGCTCAAGCGACCTTTTCAATACTAAGATTTACCAGGCATATGGATCTCCTGCCATCGGTGCGATCTATTATGTATCCTTCACTTTTGACGATCTGCTGAAATAAATTTTAAACCATTCCAAAATAAATTGTATGGAAGAAATAAAAGAAATAACAGATCCGGCATCCGACCGCGCTTATCGAACAGTTCTGTTTGCCATCTGTTTTATCAGCACTGCATTTGGAGGCGCAGTTTCCACGCTGATGTCGGTTTATTTGCCGGTTGCTGTAAAAGATCTTCTCGGCAGCAAAAATGCAGAAGAGATCAATCAGATCAGTGGCTACATCAACGCAGTTTTTATTTTCGGCTGGGCATTTGGCGGTTTTTTGTGGGGAGTGATCTGTGATAAAATTGGCCGGAAAAAATCAATGCTTTTTGCCATTGCTTTTTATGGAATATTCACAATGCTGACCGGTGGAATGCCAAACTGGTGGGGCGTTGTCATTTGCAGATTCCTGAGCGGTTTCGGCGTTGGCGGCGTTTTGGTTACCACCCTAATTTTGATAAGCGAAGTATGGCCGACGCGCAGCAAAGCCGTTTTTATCGGAATTCTTTCCATTGCTTTTCCTGTCGGCATTTTTTCAGCCGGTTTGATCAATTACATCATCCCTTCCTGGCGGCAGGGATTTTGGATCGGCACCATTCCCCTGCTGATGGCAATTTTCGGCGCGGTTTTATTGCAGGAATCTCAAAAATGGCAAAGGCTTCGTTCAGATAAAAAAGCCGGGACCGTAACTTCCATCAATTTGTTTTCCCGCGATCATGTTCGCCAAATCGTAATCGGCTCGATCACCTTTGGTTCAATGCTAATTGGCATGTGGGCTATATTTTCATGGCTTCCCACATGGATTCAAAGCATTGTGACCACAACCGATGGACAAAAAGAAAGAAGCATCGGAATGATGATGATGGGAATGGGGGGCCTTGCAGGAGGCTTTTTATCAGGCTGGCTGGTAAACCTTGCAGGTATCCGCAAATCAATGATATTGTGCTTTTCGGTATGTACGCTTTTTTCGTTCCTGTTGTTTAAAACAAACGCTACTTTCACTCAAATCGTTTATGCAGAAATTGCTGTGCTCGCCTTGTTCTTTGGTGGAAGCCAGGGCGCTTTGTCCGTCTATATTCCTCATTTATTCCGAACTGAAATACGGGCAGCAGCAACCGGATTTTGTTTTAATATTGGAAGATTGTTCACAGCGTCAGCGGTTTTGTTTATTGCAATTCTCGTCAACACATTCGGTGGTTATGGCAACGCGATCTTTATCTTTTCGCTTGTGTTTGTAGCCGGATTGATCGTGGTTATATTCACTAAAGGACAGCATAAAAAAGTTGCTGAAACATCTTTGGATTCACAGCAGATTTCTGAAATGATTGCTGATATTGTAAAAAATAAAAATTGACAATAATTATTCGTTTACTGTAAAAAAAAATTGAAAATT
The DNA here is from genome assembly GCA_051959325.1 of Ginsengibacter sp. Lineage (GTDB taxonomy): Bacteria > Bacteroidota > Bacteroidia > Chitinophagales > Chitinophagaceae > Ginsengibacter. The sequence continues at coordinate 6,696 of JBQCFI010000428.1, forward strand.
ATGGCACACATAAATGTTCCGGAAGGTGTTCCGGGAATCCGTTCACTGGTTATGTTCCGTCCCGAAACCGGAAAGCCTTTATACGACCTTGCGCAGGTTTTGTTGAGAGGAGAATCTCCTTTGTCAGAAGCAGACAGAGAGCTGATTGCAGCTTTTGTTTCGCGGTTGAATGATTGTATGTTTTGCATGAAAAGTCATGCTGCTGCTGCAAAATGTTTGTATGGGGATGAGAAAAATGTAGTAGATGAAGTACTGGAAGACATGC
>JBQCFI010000429.1:0-3606 GCA_051959325.1 Ginsengibacter sp.
CTGGTTGCAAATGATCATCTTTCCATTGGCAACAATCGTAACCATTCTGCCTATTAAGGTAATATCAAACGATTGCCATTCTCCCGGCGCCTTTGCCACCATTTCGCTCGGCGGTAAAAATCCATAAATAGCACCAAATAATACATCAGATGGCTCCTCTCCTTTGCTGTCGATCACCTGCACTTCATATCTGCCACGAAGATAAACGCCGCTGTTGCTTTCTGCGGGATACCGCAGTTCAATGTGTAATTTAAAATCCTGGAATTTTTCGTTGGTTACAATGTTGGAACCGGAATGAGGGCTTCGCAAAAGTCCGGATTCTACTTTCCATTGATTTTCGCCCGTTGCATGCCATTGGCTCATATCCTTCCCGTCGAAAAGATGAATTGGTTTCCCCCATTCAGGCGTTGTTTTTCTGCGTAACGATGGCGCTCTTTTGGCTGTCCAGTTATAAGTATTTCCATTACTAAAAGTCATGGTGCCACTTAAATTGTCGCCTTGCAGTGTTCCTTCTACCTTCAGGTCATTTGGTTCACGTTCCCATTGTGGTGGAATAGAAAAACTCATTTTACCATTTTCCATATTGATTCTTGAAATGGGACGGGCGCTTCCGCCGGGACCAACAAAGCGGCCAACAAGCATTTTCAATCCCGAATGTTTTACTTCCAGCCACGAAGGAGTCATTTTTCCATTTACATCAATGGTAATATCCCATCGTCCTTGTATTGCAACTGCGTCAGATTGTTGATGGTGACTTGTTTGTGCGTTAGATTTTTTCATAGATGCTAAAATTACAATCATGAAAACAGAAAAGAAAATGCATTTTATGTTCAGGGTAAATAATTTTTTCATGCCAGCAATTTAATTTTTTATTTTTTCAAATTACAAAATAAAATTTAATACAAAATCATTTTGCAGCAAAGCAACAAATAATACCATTTTCAATTTTACGATTTTTCCCGTTTCACATTACTGCAAAATTTTGTGTACCGGATTACACAAGTTTTTTTATTTAAAGCAAAGAGATTTTAAAAGAGTTTTTTTCTCCCAGTTCAACATATTTACATTCAGAGACAACGGTGGAAGCATTTATTGCCATTTATAAAAAGAACACAGAGCATTTGAAATGAACCTGCTGGCACAACGTTTGAAAAAAAAAAAGGTATGGAAAGAGAAATCAAATCTTCAGAAGAAAATAAACAACGTGGCGAGGATGAACATAGATCACAAGAAGAAACAAAAGTGATACCTGTAATAGAGGAAGTGTTGAAGGTAGATAAGAAATTAGTTGAAACAGGCCGCATTCATGTCAGAAAAGAGATTGATGAAGAAGAGAAACAAATTGAGATTCCACTGATGAATGAATCTTACGAAGTAGAAAGAGTGAAAGTAAAGGACCAAATTTTTGATCAGGTTCCATCAATCCGGCACGAAGGCGATGTAATAGTCATTCCTGTAATAAAAGAAGTAGCTGAAATAAAGATCAGGTATGAAGTGACAGAAGAAATTCATTTGAAAAAAAACAAAACAATCACTCCGCATACAGAACAGGTAACGTTAAAAAAAGAAAAGGTAATTATACAACGTGAAACACCGAAAAAGTAATGCGACGTTAAAATTAAAAATATTTTTTACTCATAAAACTCAGATATTATGGCAGAATTAAATGTAGAACCGAAAAAGAAATCACCTATTGGTTGGATAATCCTTATCATCATTATCGTACTGATTATCTTATATTTTATTTTTCGCGGATCCAATTCCGGAAATAACCGGATGAATAATACCGCTACAGACACAACTGGTATGATGAACAAGAAGGATACTAATCATGCAACCGCCAGCGATTCAACCAATAATACAAATAACACAGTTGCTGCTACATCCGGTTGGGAAGGAATTAATTATAGCGCTCCTATACAAAACTATTCAGAAATTACTGACAAGAATATTGAAGTAAGGAATGATAATAAATACGCTGTCTACAGCCTCGGCGAAAACATTCTTTTTGATGAAAATAAAAGCACCATTCGCCCTTCTGCAGATAAGGATCTGAAGGAAATAGCTGCATCTATAAAGAAACGCTTTAGCAATGACGATGTGAGGGTTTATGGATTTACAGATTCCCTTGGCAGCAAAGATTACAATAAAAAATTGGCAGAAGACCGAGCCGCTGCCGTTGAATCATGGCTTGTAAAAAACGGCGATATCAGCAGTAATCGTATTTCTCTTAATGCTGTTGGTGAAGCACGACCTGTAGCAACCAATAAGACAGAAAAAGGCCGGCAGGAAAACAGAAGAGTTGAAATCGTAGTGAAGGAAGGTTAAGTGAGTAATTTAAATTTTGTAATGCTGATCACTATGGAAAACCAAAAAAATATTTATAAACATTTTATTTAACAGGAAAGCTGACACTTTCACAAAACAAAAATTATGAAATACACAGATGATATGCCGGACCGCTTGCACGAATTGAACGGCAGTAATTTTGAAATAGCCAAAGGCCAGGAAGATATTACCGGCTGGGATGTAAAAGATTCTAAAGGCTATATTGTAGGTAAAGTAGATGATCTTGTATTCGATAAAGAATCACTTAAGGTAAGATACCTTATTTTAAAATTAAAAAAGGATAAAGACCTGGGTATTGATAAAAGCCGTAAAGTGCTGGTACCAATCGGTATGGCACAACTTGACCGCGAAGAGGATGAAGTTTGTCTGCAAGACCTAAATATCGACCGGCTCAATTCCCTTCCTGATTATGACAAGCATATGCTAAACCGGGAAATGGAAACAAAAACCTATAATACCGCAACCGGAAGGACTGTGCCAGTTGCAACCGGGGATGATTTTTATAACAATGATTACTATAATGACACAAATCTATATAAAAACCGACACGAGAGAACTGCAGAAAGAATAAACGAGGACATAAAAGATAGGAATGCTGAGGAAATAGCAGATCGTGATAGGCGGCACATAAAAGATTGGGATAATGAGCCGATAGCAGATCGCAATGCTGAGCACGTAGCAGAACGGAATGCTGAGCAGGTAGCAGATCGCAATGATGAGAGAGTAGAAGATAGAAATATTGAAGATAGGAATATTAAAGAAAACAAAAACAGAGAAACTACCATTCCGGTGATTGAAGAATCGATGGAAGTAGGCAAAAAAGTTGTTGAAAGAGGTGGCATCCGGATCAGGCAACGTGTGGTAGAAAAGCCAGTTGAAGAAAATATTAATCTCAGGGAAGAACACGTAAGAGTGCATCGGAAAAATGTAGACAGGCCTGCGACTGACAGCGATTTTGATGCAAATGATCAGGATATAGAAATAAGGGAACATGCAGAAGTGCCGGTGGTGAATAAAGAAGCACGGGTAGTAGAGGAAATAAAAGTAACGAAAGAAGTAACAAACAGGGATGAAAAAGTGAAAGATACGATCAGGAAGACACAAGTAGATGTGGACGATCTGAAAGATAAAAAGTGACGAGTAAGAATGCAAAAACCGGCTTTATTTGATCATGCAAAAATGGTAATAACAAATGAGCAGCTTTCCCGCTGCTCATTTGTTATTTTCATAAGAAATAACATTTAATTTTTGCCAGAA
>JBQCFI010000430.1:0-22390 GCA_051959325.1 Ginsengibacter sp.
CGGATGGAACTCATTTAAATGACAAAGGAGCGCGCATCTTTACCAATATGGTTATTGATTCAATCATGAAGGACCAGGGAATGAACATTCGAAAGGAAATTTTAGGGAACAGGCAAAATATTTCTAATAATTAAATCGATACAAGATTAAAATGGAAGAAAAGTTTCAGACTTCATTTTCAAAAGACATTCTTTTCATAAATAATATTGAATCCAGAATTGCATCTATTACCCGGAAATTGAAAGAAGATTTGTTTACTGTAACTAGACGAAAAGGCGCGGTGGTAGGAATTAGCGGCGGTATAGAGTCGTCGGTAACACTAGCACTAACTGCAAAAGCGATCGGGCCAGAAAATGTAGTCGGAATATTACTGCCTGAAAAGGATTCAAGCAATGAAAGCAAAGAACTGGCTTTAAAGCTAGCTCATCAGTTAGGGGTAAAAACCATTGAGGAAAATATTACTGCAGCGCTCGAAGGATTTGGCTGTTATCGTCGCAGAGATGAGGCCGTAAAAGCGATTTTCCCTCAATATGATCCACAGGAATATGCCATGAAAATCGGGATCAGCCCGGAAGGAATCAGGCGCAATTTGCCGCCGGTTTTTTCTTTGACAATTGTAGACCAAAATGGTAATGAGAAAAGGAAGCTTCTTCCGGTAAAGGAATGTTTACAAATTATAGCGGCTTCCAATTTCAAACAAAGATGCAGGATGTCTATGCTTTATTATCATGCAGAAAGATTGCATTATGCTGTAATTGGAACTCCCAATAAACACGAAGTAGAACAGGGTTTTTTTGTAAAGCATGGGGACGGAGCAGCGGACATTATGCCGATTAGCCATCTATATAAAACACAAATATATCAACTGGCTAAACATCTTAATATTCCAAAAGAAATTATACAAAGAACGCCAACTTCGGATACTTATTCAGCAGAACAAACGCAGGAAGAATTTTTCTTTCAGTTACCTTTTCATGAAATGGATTTACTATGGTATGGGTATGAAAATGGATATGACGCTTCGGAAGTAGGTGCGGCGCTTGGCAAAAATGAATAAGAAATAAAAACGATTTTTGGAAATTTTCAAAGGAAACAAAAAACGACTGAATATCTCAGGATGAAGCCAATCGTCACTTCTCAGATATCTTAATTCAAGCCGCAGATTTCTAACTTTATTTTAAATGATTTCAATTCCTCAACGTTTGCTTGGTGAAGCTTTGTTACGTTCTGCAACAAACTTTCCTTTAAAAACAGCAATCATTGTAAAAAACAAAGAATATTCCTACCAGCTTTTAAAAGATAATGCTGAAAAATTAGCTGCCTATTTTGTAAAATTCGGAATAAAAAAAGGAGAACGCATTGGCATTTATCTAGACAATTCATGGGAATGTATTGTTTCAATTTATGCAGCAACAATTTCCGGCGGTGTGTTTTTAGTTATTAACCCGCAAACAAAAGCAGATAAATTAAATTACATTCTTAATGATTCTGAAGCAAAAATCCTGGTAACAGCCCAAGCATTAAAAAATCAACTTTGCACTGCTTTAATACATACTCCTCATTTAAAGAATGTGGTTGTGTGTGCAGCAAACAAAGAAATAATGACATTTCCTCATTTACAAAGTGATTCTTTTCAGGACTGTATTTCAAAAGAAGAGGAAGTGCTTTTTCCAAATATTATTCCAACAGACCTCGCTGCTTTGATTTATACCAGTGGCAGCACCGGATTTCCAAAAGGTGTGATGATGACTCATCAATCCATGGTTTTTACATGCTGGAGTTTGATAGAATATTTGCGCTTGTCAGAAGAAGATCGGATTATGCTTCTTTTACCACTTGCGTTTGATTATGGTTTATATCAACTTTTGATGTCGGTAACGATCGGAGGTACCTTGATCGTTGAACAATCTTTTATTTTCACTGCGAGCATTTATAAACACATTGAAAAATATCAGCCCACTGTTTTCCCCGGTGTTCCTACAATTTACGCGATGATGATCGCGTCTAATAAAGAAAATGATGTTTTTTTTGACTGCATCAAAAAGATCACGAATACCGCGGCTCACTTACCGGATGACTTTATTCCTGATCTCAAAAAAATATTTCCAAACGCGCTAATCTTTAAAATGTACGGGCTCACAGAATGTAAAAGAGTTTGCTACCTGGAACCTGAATTAATTGATGAAAAACCGACGTCGGTTGGGAAAGCAATTCCCGGAACTGAAGTTTTCCTTTTGTCGGCAGAAGGCGATCCTGTTCCTGCCGGAGAGCCGGGTATTTTGCATATACGCGGGCCGCATGTGATGCTGGGCTATTTAAATAAAAAAGAATTAACCGATCAAATGCTCAAAGACGGCAAATTATCAGGCGAAAAAATTCTTTGTTCCAACGATTGGTTTAAAATGGATGAAGAAGGCTTTTTATATTTCCTCGGAAGAAATGACGACATCATAAAAAGCCGGGGAGAAAAAGTGAGCCCGGTAGAAGTTGAAAATGTTATTTACAAAATAACCGGAATCAAGGAAGTTGCTGTTTTAGGAATTCCGGATGAAATTATGGGAGAAGCAATTGTTGTTTTTGCAACTATTCATGAACATGCCAATTTATCTGAAAAGGAAATACAGCGTGAATGTATGCAACACCTTGAATCATTTATGATTCCTCAAAAAGTGATTTTCCTGCAAGAAATGCCGAAAAGCACCAATGGAAAAATTGATAAATTAGAATTGAAAAAAATGCAAACAGATGCGGCTGTCAAGGTCTGAAATTCTTAATCAATTTGATGCCTGGTTAACATCATGGAATGAGCATGATCTTGAAGGCGTGATGGATTTTATGCATGAAGATGTTTTTTTTGAAAACTGGAATAGATCAAACATTTCAGGAAAAGAACTTTTGAAAGCAATTTGGAAAAGATGGTTTGAAAATCACGGCAATTTTAAATTTTCTACAGAAGATCTTTTCATTGACGAGCAGCAGCAAAAAATTGCGTTCAGCTGGAAGCTCGAATGGCCTTCACTGGAAAAAAAGTATTTGGCACATCGTGAAGTAAGAAGAGGAATGGATATTCTTCAACTCGAAAACGGAAAGATCAGGAAAAAAATAACCTACTCAAAAACTGTCGTGCAGATCGACAATCAGTCTATAACCTTAATTGCTGAATAAAAACATCACCGCTGTGAATACAATAACAACAGAAGAACTTTTTTCTGAATTAACTTCTGAATTGTCGGACACATTTCAGTTCCTGCAAGACAAACCAGAGGAGACATTGGAATCCACTTTAAAAGCGTGTTGGTTTAAATCAGCAGGCATTCCAAAATCGGCTGTAAAAGCAATGGAAGAGCCATTGCCTGAATTGGATGACAAGCAAATAAAAGTTCTTCTTCAGCTGATTGGTCAAAGGCAAAAAAACATTCCACTTGCTCATCTTACCGGACGACAAAATTTCATGGGTATTGAATTGCTTTCTGATAAAAGGGCGTTGATCCCAAGAAAAGAAACGGAAATTTTAGGTACGAAAGCTTTGGAGATTTCTAAGCAAGTAGCTTGTAAAAAAAATGCCGTTTACGTATTGGATATTTGCTGCGGAGCCGGTAACCTGGGTTTGGCGGTTGCTTTTTATAATCGTAAGAGTAAAGTAATTGTTACCGATCTTTCTCATGATGCAGTTGAGCTGGCAAAAGAAAATATTTGTTTTTTAAATCTGACCCATGTTGTAAAGGCAATGCAAGGAGATTTATTTTCTGCCGTGGACCAGGATAAATTTTATGAAAAAATCGATATCATTATTTGTAATCCACCTTATATTTCTTCCGCAAAAGTTACTAAAATGAATGCGGAAATTTCTGCTCATGAACCGGTTCTTGCTTTCGATGGCGGCATGTTTGGTACAAAAATTATTCAAAGATTCTTGAATGAATCGCCGAAATATTTAACAAAAGGAGGTTCGATAATTTTTGAAGTTGGGGTAGGCCAGGGCGAATTTATGATGCGTCTTTGTGAAGAAACCGATTGCTTTTTTGATATCGAACCAGAAAAAGATAACGCAGGGAATATCCGCGTTATTCATGCAAAAAAGAAATAGCCTTATTTGTTTGTTTACTAAAAACGCATGTAATAAAAAGTTTGAATTCCTGCATAAAATACATAAATAAGAACAAGGCAGGTAAGATAAGTGGTCCACCGAAGCCAAACAGGCTGTTTTAAAAAAAGTGGTAATATTTTTTGTCCCTTTTCATTGAATATTTCAATGATGAAAATGACCAGAAAGCAAAATAACGCGAAGAAAAACTGCGGTTGATTGCTGATGAAATTAAACTGAGCGGAACCGAAATGGAGGTTGCTGAAAATATGGGAAATAAAATAACCAGCATCAGCAACGGTATTTGAAAAAAAGAAAACCATTGAAAAAGCCATATAGAAAAACACGATAATCCTGCTGATGGTGTTCACCGTGCTTTTTTTAAATCGTGAAGCAAATTTTAACCGGTATCTTTTTGTATAAAATTCATAGATAATCGCGATTGCTTGTAAAAGGCCAAGAATTACAAAGGTCCAATTCGCTCCATGCCATATACCAACAATAAAGAAGGTTAAAAAGATTCCAGTTGTTACCGCCACATTCCCGAACCTTCTGAATTTGATAATAAAAGGATTATAAATAAAATCATTGCACCAGGAGGATAATGAAATGTGCCATCTGCGCCAGAATTCAGAAATGTTTTTTGATAAAAAAGGCCGGTTGAAATTGTCAGCCAGGTTGATGCCCAACATCTTTGCTGACCCCAAAGCTATGTCCGTGTAGCCTGAAAAATCGCAATAGATATAAATCGTCTCTACAATTAAAACAGTAAAAAGTTGTAATCCTGAAAATTGATGAATATCATTGTAAACGGACGAAACAGTAACATAAAGGGTATCGGCGATGACCACTTTTTTAAATAAACCCCATAAAAATAATCTCAGGCCATCTTTTGCCTTATTCTGATCAAAGCCGCCAGGATTATTTAATTGCGGGAAAAAATGATTCGATCTTTCAACAGGGCCGGCGAGAAATTTTGGGAAAAAGAGCAGGTAGGTTGCAAAGGCGACAAATTCATGTTGTGGCTTTTCACTTCCCCGATCAATGCGAATAAGATAAGACAGACATTGAAAAGTATAATAGGAAATTCCCAGCGGAATCATCAGTTTTAAATAAGGGCTTTCAACATATATCCCGGAATCAAAAAACAAAGAATTGATCCCATTCAAATAAACATCAAAATACTTGAACAAGGCAAGAATGGAAATATCTGATAGAATAGCGAACCAAAATAATTGATTTTTTAAAGCCGGTTTATTGTTATATTTTTCCAGCATAATTCCCCATAAATAATTTACTATTGTAATTAATAAGGAGAAAAAAGCCACTCCAATGGAAAACCATGCAATAAAAGCCAAACTGGTAAAGAACAATACGTAAACTTTGTATCGGTTAGATACGAGGAAATATGTTACAATTACCATCAGCAAAAAAATCAAATATCCAAATGAAAGAAGCAGCATAACAGCTAATTTTGCGGTAAATATATTTTAACTTCTGCTTTCAAAAAGAAAATTAAAAATATTTTGTCGCGAAAACCGTTTAATTGTTTATCGCTTATACTCCAAATCCCAATAAGGAATCAATTCCTGAAACCATTAAAAAAAAATAAAACTGTATAAAAAACTACTGAGACAATGGAAGAAATTAAAATGAAAATCAGGCAATATATTTTAGAAACAACTTATGTTTCGCCTGATTCAGTAAAAGACGATTCTTTAATTTTTATGGAAGGCATTTTTGATTCGATGGGATTTCTTTTGCTTATCAATTTTATTGAAGAAGGTTTTGGCATTAAAGCAAAAGATTCAGAATTGCTTGAAGACAATTTTGAATCAATTGAGGCAATTAGCAGATTTGTTGCCGGAAAGCTATTACAAGCGGCTTAAATATGTGTGGTATCGCCGGACGATATCGTTTCTTTCCATCTGCTTCTGAGACCGAAACACGATCAGACATCAAAAAAATGTTGTCTGTTATCCGGCAGAGGGGTCCGGATGAAAATGGAATTTACCTGGATGAAAATGTTGGATTGGGGAGCGTGCGCCTCAGCATCATCGATATTTCTTCCGGGCAGCAGCCGATGTGCGATGCATCGGCGGAATACTGGATCGTTTATAATGGAGAGATATTCAATTACCGGGAATTAAGGATGCAAATTGAAAAAAAAGGAGTAAAACTTAAAACGAATTGCGATACTGAAGTAGTAGTTCAAATGTATGCGCTTTACGGCTCTGCCTGCCTTCAATATTTCAATGGTCAATTTGCTTTTTGCATCTGGAATCAAAAAAAACAAGAGCTTTTTTTAGCCCGTGACAGAATGGGCATTCGTCCGTTATTTTATTGGAAAGATGCCAATTCCTTTGCATTCTGTTCTGAAATAAAAGGATTGTTTACGCTGAATGACATCGGAAGATCAATAAACATCGAAAGCATCGCCCAAATTTTTACTTTCTGGACTACGATTTCTCCAAATACCCCTTTTGAAAATATATACGAATTGCCTCCGGGCCATTTCATGGTTGTTAAACCAACCTCTGTTGAAATTCAAAAATATTGGTCACTTAATTTCCCATTTGATGGCAATCAATATCCAGGAGCTTTAAATGATGCAGTAGAAGAATTTAGGGATCTGTTAAAAGACGCGGTGAGAATCCGGCTACGGGCAGATGTTCAGGTAGCAGCATATCTAAGCGGAGGCCTTGATTCCACTGTAATCACTTCCTTAATAAAAGAAATTCATCCCGGCGTTCTTAATACGTTCTCAATTGGATTTAAAGATAAAGCATTTGATGAATCAGTTTATCAATCGGAGGCAGCAAAATACTTTAACACCAATCACACTGCGTTTGAATGCAGCTCTGAAGAAATAGCCGAACAATTTATAAACACAATCTGGCATACAGAATTCCCAATTTTAAGAACGGCTCCAACTCCGATGTTTCTCCTATCGAAAAAAGTTCGAGAAAAAAACATTAAAGTGGTAATGACCGGTGAGGGTTCGGATGAAATTCTTGCAGGATATGATATTTTTAAAGAAGCGAAAATTAGGAGATTTTGGGCGAACCACCCATCCTCTACCATAAGGCCGAAACTTTTATCAAAATTGTATCCTTATCTGCCATCATTGAGAGACGGCGGAAATGTAGGCGCAAAAATGTTTTTTGGTTACAAACTCACTGAAACATCCCATCCACTTTATTCTCATTTATTAAGATGGCATAATACTTCCCGAATAAAAAGTTTTTTTTCGGATGGAATAACCGCACAACTAAACGGATATGACCCTTTACAACAAATTTCTGAGAAGCTTCCGGGCAATTTTTCCTGCTGGAGCAAATTGGCGCAATCCCAATATTTAGAATCGACTATTTTTATGTCCGGGTATCTTCTTTCTTCCCAGGGCGACCGTATGGGTATGGGTAATTCTGTCGAAGGCCGCTATCCTTTTTTAGATTACCGGGTAATAGAATTTTGCTCTAAACTTCCTGATAATTTTAAACTGAATTGTTTGAATGAAAAATTTTTATTAAAGAAAATGAGCGAAGGCAAAATCCCAGAGTCAATAACGAAAAGAGTAAAACAGCCTTACAGAGCTCCCATCGCAAGCACTTTTTTTTAATACCAATACGCCTTCCTTTATTACAGATATTTTATCTGAAAATTCAATCAAATCATGGAATTTATTTAATCCTCAGAAGGTAAATTCCCTGATGAACAAAATAAAACTTCAAAAAAATGTATCTGAAGTTGATCAAATGGCGATCACGGGAATTCTGTCCACTCAATTGATTCAGCAAATGTTTGTTGCAAATGGCACAATTGCCAACGCTGATTATCCGTTGGATAGACAAATTATTAAGAAATCGCGATCGGATGATGCGGTTTTAGTTTAAATTAAGTTTCAGTTTCTCTGAGAATGCTGTTGATTTAAGATTCCAACGAATTGATATAAATTCATCTTTTTTATGTGCGGTATTGCAGTGATTATAAATAAAACCGGTCGGAAAGCGGAGTTACCTCTTCTTGAAAAAATGGCCACAACTATCCATCATCGTGGACCGGATGATGATGGTGTAATGGTTGATGGACCTATCGGTTTTTTTCACAAAAGTCTATCTATTATTGATATTGAGTGTGGCAAACAACCGATGACTTTTAATAATTGCACCATCGTTTATAATGGAGAAATTTATAACTACATTGAACTTCGGGAAGAATTAAAAAAGAAGGGACATACCTTTCAGACCTTATCAGATACCGAGGTCATTCTTCACATGTATTCAGAATATGGGAATGAATTTGTAAATCTTTTAAATGGAATGTTTGCTTTTATTATTTATGATAAAAATAAAAACAAGCTTTTCATTTCGCGTGATCATTTCGGTATCAAACCTTTGTATTGGTTTTATGACCCTGAAATAATTGCTTTTGGAAGTGAAATAAAAGCTTTACTGGCGCATCCCCAAATTGAAGCAGAAGCTGATGCTGATAATTTATATGAATATCTGACCTTTCAGTTTATCATGGGCGAAGGAACGATGTTTAAAAACATTTATAAAATTCTCCCCGGCCATTGGATGACGATTGATTTACAAACCTGGGATATTAAACAAATAAAATACTGGGAACCGAATTTTAAAATTGACCAATATCACACAGAAGAATATTTTATCGTAGAACTGAAAAAGATTTTAAGAGAAACGATCTCCCAGCAATTACGCAGTGACGTTCCGATCGGTACTTATTTAAGCGGAGGAATTGATTCGTCGCTTGTGACTATCGGAGCTTCCAAATTTTTGGATAAACAACTGAAATCTTTTAGTGGTGCTTTCCGGGAAGGCCCGGACTTTAATGAACTGCCCTATGCGCGTATTGCCGCTCAAAGCGCAAATGCTGAATTGTTTGAAGTATTTCCGACCGAACAGGAATTTATAGATACGCTGCCAAAATTAATTTATTACCTCGATGAGCCGGTTGCGGGGCCAGGGCTTTTTCCTCAATATATCGTTTCAAAGCTGGCATCAAAACATGTGAAAGTAATTCTTGGCGGACAAGGAGGTGATGAAATATTCGGAGGCTATACCCGATACCTGGTTGCCTACCTGGAACAAGCATTAAAAGGTGCCATTAATGAATCGAATGAAGAGGATGAGCATATTGTTTCGTTGGAGTCTATGCTTCCAAATCTTCCATCATTGAAACAGTATATCCCAATGATGAAAAGTTTTTGGAAAGAAGGCACTTTTGAATCGATGGATAGAAGATATTTTAATTTGATAGACAGGATGGGGACGACCAGCCAATATTTTAAGGAAGGCTTTATGAAAGAATGTAAACATGAAGCAATTTTTCAAAAGTTTTCGGTCTATTTCAATCACCCTGACACAAAAAGTTATTTTAATAAAATGACCCATTTTGATATGCTGGGAAGTTTGCCGGGATTATTGCAGGTGGAAGACCGGGTAAGCATGTCCGTTTCTATTGAATCGCGTGTGCCGCTTTTAGACAGAAGAATTGTTGATCTCATTTCGAGAATGCCTGCGGGAATGAAATTCAAAGGTGGAGAAATGAAATATTTATTAAAAAGAACCATAAAAGATATTATGCCAGTTGAAATTATGAGCCGAAAAGATAAAATGGGTTTCCCGGTTCCGTTGCATATCTGGTCAAAAAATCATGCAAAATCGTTTATTTTGGATACATTATTGTCTAAAAAAGCAAAGGAAAGAAATATGATCAATACTAAATATGTAGAGAAATTAATCAATGCTGAAGAGCCGTTCAGTCGTGGATTGTGGGGACTATTATCCCTGGAATTATGGCATCAGCAGTTCATTGATAAGTAGCAGAATGAGCAAAAGGCAAGAAAGAATTGGAGTATTTTGATTTGAACTTGCAAGATTTAAAAACAGGAATTTAAAATATTTGTTTTTCTGCTGGTGCAGACGAACTTGAAAAAAGATTGGCATCAAACTGAATTGTAAATTATAATAAAAGAAATATTATTTATTTGTTGCTTTACAAAAGCTGAACCTTTACTATTGCAATTTGTAAAATAAAAACTCCCCCTTTTAGAAAAAACAAGACATTAAAATGGAAATTACCTCAGCCCCGGTTAAAGAAGAATTATGGAAAATTAATAAGATTGGAATTATCGGACCCGGCATCGTTGGGATGCCAATGGCGTCGATGCTTGCAAATGCTAAAATCAAAATAGGGACAGAAGAACCTGCAAAAGTAGTTATCGTTCAAAGGGATTCTGTGAATTCAGGCTGGAAAGTAAATGCGATAAATAACGGAAAATCGGTGATTGGCGGAATTGAACCGGAATTGGACGAGATCACACGGGAAGCTGTAAACGCAGGCCTTCTGTCTGCAAGTTCTGACTTTTCCGTACTTTCTGATGCAGATGTCATTTTGGTTTCTATTCAAACCGATAAAAATGAAACCGGATTTGAACCGGATTATGGGCCAATGTTTGGCGGACTTGAGAAATTAGCAGAAGTATTACAAAAAAAACCGACGGCAAAAGTTCCGTTGATTATTTTCGAATCCACCCTTGCTCCTACTACTATGGATACTTTGTTCAGAGAGCATTTTAAAAAATATGGTTTGGAAGAAGGGAAAGATATTCTTTTAGGAAATAGTCCAAACAGGGTGATGCCAGGAAGGCTGGTAGAAAGAATCCGCGACGCCGATAAGCTTGCGGGAGGCTTGCATCCCGAAACCCCAAAATTAATTGCGAAACTTTATGCTCACATTGTAACTAATGGCGAAGTTTATCAAACAAATAGTTTAACGGCAGAGATCGTGAAAACGCTGGAAAATGCCTATCGTGATGTAAGAATTGCTTTCTCTACAGAAATCGTAAGATACTGTGATCAAAATAATATTGATTTTTATAAAGTAAGAGAAAAGGTCAATGAGAAGTTATCACAATCGGATAGAGCCACTTCAGATCCGAATGCGGTTCCCAGCGGCGGTATTTTAATTACGATGCTCGGCGTCGGAGGACACTGTCTTCCAAAAGATGGTATTCTTCTATGGTGGCGTAATTTCCAAAAAGGCAATGATACTTCAAAAAGCCTCATTTTGCAATCAAGGCTGATCAATGATCATTCCCCGGTACATACATTCAAACAGGCAGAAAAAGCTTTTGGTAATTTGCATGATAAAAAAATAGCTTTATTGGGTGTTGCCTACCGTTTCAATTCAGAAGATACCCGCAACTCCCCCACTCTTGTATTGGCAAATTATTTAAGGGAAAACAATGTGAATTATCTGATGCACGATCCTTATGTAAAAAATAATGATCAAAATCTTTTGAAATTTAATCAGCAGGATCATTTGACGCATGATCTAAACAAGGCATTAAAATTTGCAGATTACGTATTTATATGCTCTGCACACAAGGAATATATTGACCATTTTGAAATAATTTATTCATATAAAAATATTCAAGGCATCATGGATGCCTCCAATATCTACAATCGGAAAATGTTTGCTGAAGCTCCTGAGAGATATGCTGGTATTGGTAAAGGAACGGAAGAGCCTTCTCATAATTTTGTAGAATTTGTATATCAAAGTTTTCGTGCGATGGAAAGGGGATTAAGCCACGAGCTACTTGGTCTTATTAATTTTTATAACGAGAACTATGCCTTTGATGAATACAATAAAGTAAAATTTGAGGATGTTCAAAGACTGGCAAAAACCTGTTCGACAGGATGTGAAATAGCAGATCCTGACGTGATCAAAAGTATCCCGGTTTATAATGATTTTTCGAGCATCCTGGCCAAAAAAGGTTTTTCAAACAGTAAACTTCAATTGGCTTGAAAATTTTCTCAATAGTAGGTGCGCGGCCACAATTTATTAAACTGGCGCCCTTATCATCGGCACTTGCCGGTTTGCATGAAGAAGTCATTGTTCATACCGGTCAGCATTACGACTATGCGATGTCCGAAAAAATCTTTGAGGACCTGGGAATAAGAAAGCCTGATGTTCACCTTGAAATTCTGCCCGGAAGTGTGACTTCACAAATCACACAAATGATGTTGATGTTGGATTCTGCGATGATAAAATCGAAACCGGATTTAGTTATCGTTTTTGGAGATACCAATTCAACTTTTGCAGGAGCAATGGTTGCGGCAAAACAAAATATCCCGATCGTTCACATTGAAGCGGGTTTAAGAAGTTATAACAAGGCGATGCCGGAAGAAATAAACCGCGTAGTAACTGATCACGTTTCTAAATATTTGTTTGCACCTACACAAACAGCCGTGGACATACTGATGAAGGAAGGTTTGGCTGAAAATTCCTTTTTTACCGGTGATATAATGGTTGATACGGTAAAAAATAATCTTCAGATCGCGCTCAGCAAATCAACAATTACTGAAGATTTGCAGTTAGCAAATGAAGAATACAACCTGCTTACGTTGCACCGTAATTACAATGTTGATGACACAAAAGTGCTGGAACACTTATTAAATCAATTAGGTGAATTGAATGAAAAAATTATTTTTCCGGTGCACCCACGCACGCGGAAAATGCTTGTTGATACTTACCTGATTCCAAAAAATATTACCGTAATCGATCCGCAGGGTTATCTTGATTTTATAGCGCTCGAAAATTCTGCAGAAAGAATCATTACTGACTCGGGCGGTATTCAAAAGGAGGCTTACATTCTTAAAAAGCCTTGTATCACCCTGCGTACCGAAACAGAATGGGTGGAAACAGTGGATGAAAAATGGAATTTGTTAATCAATCCTTCAGAGAAAAATATTGCTTCAAAGATTGCCCGTTTTACGCCGCCCGAAAACCAAAGAGATGTGTTTGGAAAAAATGTGACCCAAAAAATGCTGAAAATAATAAATGATATTTCGAAGTAATGGCGATACAAAGAACATGGGGAATCATTGGTAGTGGAATGCTTGGTATGACACTGGCACTTCGGCTGGCAGAACGAGGAGAAAAAGTAACCATTTTTGAATCAGCAGATAAGGCTGGGGGTTTAACGAGTTCATGGTCTATGAACGGGGTGATTTGGGATAAATACTATCATGTTATCCTGATGTCTGATTTAAATACCAGAAAAATTCTCAAAGAAATCGGGCTTGAAAATGATTTGAATTGGGTAGAAACGAAAACCGGCTTTTACTCCGATGGCAAATTATATTCAATGTCGAACCTTGTTGAGTTTTTTAAATTTCCTCCTATTAATCTCCTTGATAAATTCCGCTTAGGGCTTACCATTTTTGCCGCTTCAAAAATTAGCAACTGGGAAAAACTTGAACAAATTCCTGTCGAAAAATGGCTAAAAAAATGGTCTGGAAAAAGAGTTTTTGAAAAGATCTGGTTGCCCCTATTAAAAGCAAAGTTGGGCGACAATTATAAAAATACTTCTGCTGCTTTTATTTGGGCAACCATTCAAAGAATGTACGCGGCAAGAAAGAGCGGATTGAAAAAGGAAATGTTTGGATATGTTACCGGCGGTTATGAAAAAATAAATAACAAGTTTGCCGTGCATCTTCAACAAATGGGTGTTGAATTTAAATATCAAACCAAAGTAGTTGCAGTAAAGAAAGAAATATCCGCAAATCTTTTTTTAGAAACCGAAGATCAATCAATTTATAAATTTGATCATGTTATTTCTACATTGTCTTCAAAAGAATCGGTGAAAATTGCCAGTCAGCTTTCTGCTGCCGAAAGACAACAACACAACGATATTAAATATTTAGGTGTAATTTGCCCCTCCGTTTTACTTACCAAATCCATTTCTCCTTATTACGTTACAAATATTACCGACAGTTGGCCGCCATTTACAGGAATCATTGAAATGACCGCCTTAATCGATAAGAAAGAAACAAAGGGGAATCACCTCGTTTATTTACCGAAGTATGTGAATCCAGATGATGAATTATTTAATAAAAGTGAGGAAGAATTGAGCAAGCTTTTCCTGGATTCATTATTTAAAATGTATCCGGAACTTTCCCACAACGACCTGAATTTTTGGGGAACATCGAAAGCACGAATTGTTTTTGCTTTGCCAACGATTAATTATTCTAAAACAGTACCGAAGGTTACCACGTCGTTGGGAAATTATTATATCATCAATTCTGCCCAAATTATCAATGGCACCCTGAACGTAAATGAAACTATACAAGTGGCCGAAACCAAACTGAAGGAAATATTAAAAGATGAGTAAGAAAAAACCAACAGCGAGTATTTCCCTGGATCTTGATAATCAGTGGACTTATATGAAAATCCACGGAGATGAAGGCTGGGACAAATATCCTTCGTACCTGCATATTTTCGTTCCACACGTTCCGGATATTCTGGATGAATTGAATCTAAAAATCACTTTTTTTATTGTAGGAAAGGATACAAAATGTGAAGAAAACCGCAAGTACCTGAGAATGATCACCGAAAGAGGCCACGAGGTAGGGAATCATTCTTACCATCATGAATCGTGGTTACAAACGTACAGTTACGAAAAAATAGAAAAAGAGATCCGCGAAGCGGAAGAAGCCATTGAAAGGGTTACCGGACAACGGCCCCGCGGTTTCAGAGGTCCGGGATTTAGCTGGAGCAAAGATTTATTAAAAGTGTTGGAAAGCCGTGGTTATAAATTTGATGCTTCTACCCTTCCGACGTATTTAGGACCACTAGCAAGAATGTATTACTTTAAAAAATCGGATTTATCTAAAGAAGAAAAAAAAGCACGGAAGGAGCTTTTTGGAAAATTTAGTGAAGGTTTTAGAAAATTAAAACCTTATAAATGGGATTTGGGAAATGGAAAAAGTATCACAGAAATTCCGGTAACGACCATGCCGGTTTTTAAACTGCCGTTTCATTTAAGCTATTTAATTTATCTTGGAAATATTTCGATGCCTTTAATGAAAGTTTATTTAAGTACTGCTATCACGATGTGCAAAATAACCAAAACTCCCATCAGTTTTTTACTCCATCCACTGGATCTGATTGGCGGTGATCAAATTAGTGAACTTGCTTTTTTTCCAGGGATGAATGTCAGGAGTGAAAAAAAAGTAGCAGTGTTTAAAAATGTAATCGGTTTGTTACAAAGGCATTTTGATGTTGTTAATATGGGTGAACATTGGGATGTTCTGGAAAAAGCAGGTAAGATGGAATTAAAAAATTAAGGCAACAATCTGACCTAATGGGGAAACAACAAATTGCTGCTTCCTCAAAGTATAACACCCGCTTTCCAAATAACTTTTTCGATGCAGTGGTGGTGGTAAGTGTTCTTGAATTTGTTGCTGACATTGAAAAGGCTGTAATGAAATGAAGAATCGTGAAAAGATGCACTGTTTATTACCATCTGCCCAATGAATAGGAGTTTTCTTGATTTTTTTATTTCTTTTTATACGGAAATCGTCAAAAGAGGAAGCAGGAGATTCAAGAAAAGGCTACGAAAATGCCTGAGCAGCATTTTATTATTTTAAAAAAAGGGATGTGATGAAAACAAGATACTTTCCTGTTTATACTTATTTTAAATTAAAAAAATCGGCGGTAGCATGAAAAAAGAAAAGCCGTTTGTATCGATAGTATTACCTTGTTTCAATGAAGAAGCGATTCTTAAAAATAACATTCAGACTATTATCAGTTACTTATGCAGTAAAAATAATAAATATAATTGGGAAGTCGTAATAATCAATGATGGAAGCAGTGATCATACTGGTAAAATCGCTGAAGATTTTGAACGGCAAAACGAGCACATCAGGGTTATTCATCATCCAACGAATTTAAATCTGGGAAACGCTTTAAAAACCGGATTTAAAAATTCTAAAGGTGACATTATTGTCGTAATGGATATAGATCTTAGTTATGCCACAGATCACATCGAAAAAATGGTAGATAAATTAATAGAAACAAATTCTGATATTGTAATAGCTTCTCCATATATGCCTGGAGGGAAAGTAACCGATGTTCCATTTACAAGAAAACTAATGAGCCGGTGGGTAAATGCCTTTATGCGTCTTGCTGCACAGGACAAGTATCATACTTATACCGGAATGGTAAGAGCGTATCGTAAAGATTTTATCAATACTGTAAATCTCAAAACAAAAGATTATGAAATAAATCCGGAAATTCTGTATAAAGCAATGATCTTAAGAGCACGGGTGATTGAAATACCAGCTCACCTTGATTGGACAGAACAGAATAAATATAAAGGCAAAAGAACATCAAGTATTAAAATGCTTAGGGGATTTTTTTCAGGCATTATGTCAAGTTTCATTTTCCGCCCTTACATATTTTTTCTGGCAATTGGCGTCATACTGATGCTGCTTTCCATGTATGAATTAGTATGGTTGCTCTTTGATACCTTATCATATATTTCTAATTCAACTACTATTATACCAACTTTTTCTGAAAGCCTTGCATTACAATTCAAAAAAAATCCACAATCTTTTATAGTTGGAGGTATTACGTTCATAGCAGCAATTCAATTTTTAAGTGTTGGGTTTTTGTCTCTTCAAAGTAAAAGATATTTTGAAGAATTGTTTCATTTAGGCACATCATTCAAAAATATTAAAAACGTTTAGTATATTTTAAATATTTATAAAGAAAGTTCCAATTGAAGAAAATAAAATTAAGAAATAACCCATTTTTAATATTCTTGCCTTTTCTTTTATTTTATATAATAATAATTCTATTATTTCATACTCAAGAGTTGGCATTTCATGGGGATCAAAGTAGATATCTGGAATTTGCCCACAATATTCTTAATGGATATTATTCTCCCCCCTATCCGAATATCGATTTAACAAATGGGCCTGGATATCCGTTAATTCTGGCACCGTTTCTTCTTTTTGGTTCCTCAATCACATTTTTAATTTTAATCAACGCTTTTTTTTATTATCTATCATTAGTATTTTTATATAAATCGCTAGCTGAGTTCGTTTCTTTTAAGATGTCATTATTGCTAAGTATTTTTTGGGGACTATATTACAATGCATATCAAGAGTTAGTACAGTTGATGACGGAAGTGTTTACTTGTTTCTTAATAACCGGCGTTATCTACGCATTAATTAAAGTCTTTCAAAGACCAAAAGATAGATTAGTATATATGTTACTCTCTGGGATATTTATTGGATATCTAGCTTTAACGAAAATTATCTTTGGTTATGTTTTAATGTGTCTGCTATTCGGAGCTGTTATCTTTTGGGCAATTGGTAAAAGCTCAAATCTAAAAAAGATTGTATTAATATTATTAATCGCATTCTTGACTACAATTCCATATTTACTTTACACCTATAATTTGACAGGAAAAATGCTTTTTTGGGGAACTCCTGGTAATGATTCATTATACTGGATGAGCACTCCTTTCGAAAATGAATACGGAAATTGGAACGGAGAATTAAATGTACCCCGACCCCAAAAGGATGATGACAATAGCTTTCCTGGCTTTATCGAGTCGCTAAAACTGCATCATCAAAAGGATTATGACAGAATTTACTTTTATAAGGATATTCTTAAAAGGGAAGAAGTGTACAAAGCAATAGCCATTGACAATATTAAGTCGCATCCCCTCAAATATTTAGAGAATTGTTTCAGTAATGTTGGAAGATTGCTATTTAGCTTTCCATATTCCTATTCAATCGAAAGCAATAGAACTCTATTAAGATTACCATTAAACGGTAGTTTAGTTTTGATTTCTTTATTTTGTTTAATTCCCACCTTGTTTAATTGGAAAAAAATTTTTTTCCCTATTAAATTTATTATGTTTTTTCTTGCCTTATATTTAGGTGCAAGTATACTTGTTAGTACACAAATACGAATGTTTACTGTAATTGTTCCAATGTTACTTTTCTGGATTGGTTATATTTTGCAAAGGTGTGTAAAAATAAATTTCAGATTTAATAGAGAAAACAAATAAAAGATTTTACACCTAAATTCACCTGTCTGAATTGATCACCTTCCTGCAGTTATCCCAGTTATCATCGTTCATTGATACTTTTACACCTTATTGGCTTTATTCAATTTTTTGATAACCTTTTTTAATAGTCGTCCCTTAAAAACTCTATAATGCTTAATGATACAGCTTTATTGTAGAAATTGATGTTCTAAAGCTTGCAAGTTGTTTGCAAAATTGCTAAAAAGCCTGCAAATTATGTATGCTTTCAAAAACAAACTCCGCAGATCGGTATATTTTCCAGCCTGGCAGAAATACTTGACTTGATCAGAAACATCCGATGTATCAATTAGCTGGCAAAATAAATTGGTCATTTTTTGATGATGCATTTAAGAAGCATTACAGTGAAAAAAGGGGAGCGCCATCAAAGCGCATTCGATTGATGTTATCGTTGTTGATTTTAAAACATGTACGCGATCTTAGTGATGAAAATGTGGTAAAACAATGGAGCGAAAACAAATTATTTTCAATACTTCAGTCCGTACAGAGGCTATCAAATGTTGGTTACTTATTTACAATTTATTGTAAGTGCTTATTGGAATTTGTTGCTCAAAATTTAAAATTGACTTTTTGACGGTTGACTAAATAGTAATTTTGCTTTTAGCAGAAAGAGAGTAACTCCTTAAAAATCCAGAACATTTCCGCTCAGAATTTTGAAAAACTGAGACGGCAGAAATTACAATACAACTATAGACCCGCTTCAATACTAATCAATTAATTCAATTGAAAAATAACGTCCACATTTAGTTGCCTTTAATTACTTTAATATTTTGCGTCTGCTGTGATCTGATTATTGTCAGCAGATATATACCTCTTGATAGCCTACTTAATTCGCTTATCTTCACAATATTATTTCCAGGGAATAATAACTTATCCTCTTTAAATAATCGTCTCCCACTCAAGTCTGTTAGAATAAAACTTGCTTTACCTTGAACAACAGATTCAACATGAATTACCAATGTATTTTTAAATGGATTAGGATTTACCACTGCGAGTATTCTACTAACATTGGTTATTATTTTTATAATTGTACTATATTTAAACCCGCCATCCACATCCACACTTTTTAAGCGGTAATAATAAACCGATGATACTGCATCTTCTAAATTATCTTTATAAGAATAGTAATTATTCCCTTTCGCCGCAATTTGAGAAATAGCCTCAAAATTTTGCCCATCAATGCTACGCTGCAATTCATAATAACTAATGTTCCGTTCCAACGCAACTTTCCACTGCAAGTCGTTGCTGATTCCAGTATTTTTACCAGCAAAGCTTACCAAAGTTACAGGTAAAGGCCCCGATTCTGGTGTTTCAATAAATGCTGAACCGTAAAAGGGGTTAGCGCCATTTCCGCCATCATAATCTTTTAATTTTGTATAAATCAAAGATTTAGGATCAAATGAAAAAATAACGCCTTTATTGCTACTTCCCCCATCATAAGTCATACCATACAGCATTCCATTCCCTGCCTGCATTAAATTGCCATAAGGATGAGCTCCGTCGGTACTATCAAAATCAATGAGCTTTGTATAAGTAAAAGAAGCAGGGTCAAAGGAAAAAATAACTCCAAAATTATTCATTCCGCCGCTACTGGTCATTCCATACATGTTTCCATCTCTTGCCTGAATCAAACTGCCATAAGGATTAGCTCCATTGATATGATCAAAATCCATTAATTTGATGTAGGTGGAAGACGAAGGATCAAAGGAAAAAATAACACCAGCATCATTATTCCCTCCATTATATGTCATACCATATAACTTTTCATTACTTGCTTGTATAAGGCTGCCATAAGGATGGGCTCCATTAATATTATCCAAATCCTTCAATTTTGTATAAGTTGAAGACGAGGGATCAAAGGAAAAAATAGCGCCAGCATCATTGCTTCCTCCACTATATGTCATACCATACAGCTTTTCATCCGCTGCCTGTAAAAGGCTACCAAAAGGAGAGGAACCACCGAACTTATAAAGGTCTTGGAGTTTTGTGTAACTAGAGGAAAAAGGATCAAAGGAAAAAATAGCGCCATCAAAAGTTACTCCTCCACTATGAGTCATTCCATAGAGCTTCCCATTACTTGCCTGTATAAGGCCGCCGAAAGGTGTATTACTTCCACCCAAACGACCGCTTGGAAAGTCGGTTAACTTTTTATAAGTGGCAGATGAAAGGTCATAGGAAAAAATAACACCGAAATTGTTGGTCCCTCCATCGCGGGTTAAGCCGTATAATTTCCCGTCATTCGCGTGCAGCAGGCAGCCAATAACGTTTCTGCCACTTTCGTTGGGACCAAAATCTTTCAATGTTGCGTAACTTGAAGTAGAAGGATCGTAAGAAAAGATAAAATCTCGTTCAGCCATAAACGCATAAGATCCCATACCATAAAGTTTTCCATCTGTAGCTTGCATAAGGCTGCCAGGAGTTTTTGCGCCAGAATCTCCGAAAGCACCAAATTCGTATAGTTGTGTATAAATTGAAGTAGAAGGATTAAAGGAAAAAATAAGGCTTGGACTTGATCCATAAAATGCAAAGCCATATAGTTTTCCATCGGTTGCCTGTATAAGGCTCCCTTTTGGGTGCCCACTATTATGAAAATCCATTTGTTTTGTATAAGTAGCAGGGGACGTATCAAACGAAAAGATAACACCATAGTTGCTGCTTCCTCCCTGATTTGTCATGCCATATAGTTTACCGTCGGTTGCCTGTACAAGGCTGCCATAAGGTTGGGAACCAGTACTAGAATCAAAAACTTTCAATTTTGTATAAGTAGAACTGGAAGGATTATATGAAAAAATAACACCATCATCAGTGCTTCCTCCCCGATTCGTTATCCCATATAGTTTTCCATCAGTTGCCTGAATAAGGTTGCCATAAGGCTTGGCGCCATTTGTAATATCAAAATCCTTCAGTTTTATATAAGTAGAAGAAGACGGCTTAAAAGAAAAAATAACACCTGCATTGCTGCTTCCTCCAGCATAAGTCAAACCATATAACTTTCCATCAGCGGCTTCTAAAAGGCTGCCATAAGGGTGAGCACCATTCGCGCTATCAAAGTCATACAGCTTTGTATAAGTGGAAGTAGAAAGATCGAAGGAAAAAATAACACCGGCATTATTCGTTCCTCCATCATGTGTCAGACCATATAATTTTCCATCACTCGCCTGGATAAGACTTCCATTAGGATGGGCACCATTATTAGTATCAAAGTTCTTTACCTTTAATTCAACGGAAGCAGAAGGATCATACGAAAAAATGAAACCGACATTGTTGGCTCCGCCATTAGGAGTCATAGCGTATAATTTACCATCACTAGCCTGAGTGAAATTTGCAAACGATGGCGTGGCGGAAAGGGTTTCAAATGATTTGACAACTGTTAGGTCATTAGTAAACGGAATAAATTTATTTATGACACCTCCTCCATCATCTCCTCCATTTAGCGTCGTGCTATATAATGTTTGAGCTTGAATAGAAAATATAGAAGCAAGAAAACAAATAAAGCCTAATAAAATTTTTATCATTTCAATTATTTTTTGAATCAATTAATACCTTTTATTTGTCCATGAAAACTTTAATCTTGGACACACAATCACTTGATTCTTAACGGGGGAAGGCTTTGGTAGGAAGAAGTTGGATATTTTGACCTTACAAATACTTTTGTTAAACAATGATCAAATTTACAAGAAAATTCAAATAGTTTTAAGCAGCCATAAAATAAATTTTAAACTATTAAATGCTGCAATCGTCAGCATACTCTGCAAAACGTGGCATCTGACAAGCAGTTCCTGTCTAATATTCAAGCGCAATGTTCGTCAAAGAACTTTTCCAAATTAAGCTTTACCAGCATTGATATCCTTCATTCACATTTTGCTGTACTGCAACAGTGACTTATGGCATTGCGCTTTTCTCCAAATCCATACTTGTAAGCGGAAAACTCTTGCTCGCACCGTAGTCCAGCCATTCCGCTGCCTGCTGTTGCAGCAGACGGTCAATCATGTTCGGTATTCCTAACATTCTTCTGCCGCCCCGTGCTTTGGGGCATTTCTACCCTTCTTACAGGCTAACGGTTGTCCGCTTCGGTCTGCATGCATGTCATAAAGCCAAGGGCAACAGAATTATCGGGTAAATCATGCGCTGAAAAAATATAAGCAGCAGGTAAAACAAAACCTGAACAGTGAGCAGGGCATCTATCATCGCAAAAAGCGGTCCTGTGATATAGAACCTCTCTTTGAAAACGTCAAAAATAATCACCATTTTAAGCGCTCCATGCTTCGAGGTAAATCAAAAGTAGAAATAGAAGCAGGGGTTACTGGCTCTGTCGCACAACCTAAGAAAGAAAGTGCCATAAAAGTTCTTTCAGGCCTTCTTCCCCGTATTTT